>CBJNFW010000327.1:0-9085 GCA_966435935.1 uncultured Nocardia sp. | reverse complement strand
ACCGTCGCGAAAGACGCCGCGCGCGCCCGGAACGGTGAGCGCGGGCAGTCCGGCATTGACCGCGTTGCGGAAGAACAGCGAGTTGAAATCCTCGGCCAGCAACGCGGCGACACCGAGCGTGCGGAACAGGGTGGCGACCGGGCGGGAGGATCCGACGCCGAAATTCCTTCCCGCGACGACGATGTCACCGGGCCGCACCTGATCGGTCCACCCCGGCCGCAGCTGGTGGAACACATGCCGGGCGGCCTCGGGAACATCCATTTTCATCGCGAACGCCGGATACATCGCATCGGTGTCGATCGAGTCGCCGAACACCCAGACTCGGCCGGAGATGATGGTCGATCGCGCGGTCATCGGGTCACACTCCGGGGGTCGGTGATCCGGCCGGTGATCGCCGAGGCTGCGACCGTGGCCGGGGATGCCATGTAGATCTCGGCCTCGGTACTGCCCATGCGGCCGGTGAAGTTGCGGGTACTCGAGGTCAGGCAGACCTCGCCGGGTCCGAGGACGCCCATGTGATATCCGAAGCACGCGCCGCAGGTCGAATTCGTCACCACCGCACCGGAATCGGCGATGTCCTGCAGGTAACCCAGGCGCAGGGCATCGCGGTAGACCTGCTGTGAGGCCGGGGTGACCAGCAGCCGTACGCCCGCCGCGACGCTGCGGCCGCGCAGGATCTCCGCCGCGATGCGCAGATCCTCGAGCTGCCCGTTGGCGCAGGAACCGATGAACGCCTGGTCGATTCGGCGTTCTTCGATCCGGGAGACCGGAATTCCGTTGCGGCTCACCGTTCCCGGCCGCGCGACGTACGGTTCGAGCGCGCCGAGATCGATCGTGCGCACCTGCGCGTACTCGGCGTCCGGATCGGCCACTGCGGGTTCGTAGTCGCGCACGCCGCGCTCGGCCAGGAAGTCCGCGAGGACCTCGTCGGCCGCGAAAGTGGCGAAGTCGGCGGAGATTTCGGCGGCCTGGGTGGCGATGGTCCGGCGGTCGTTGAGCGGTACGGTCGCCAGGCCCGGTCCGGCGAATTCGAGGTTCTGATTCGTGGCGTCGCCGTAGGTGGCGGCCAGCGCGAGAAATACGTCCTTGCCGCTGATTTCGGGCGGCAGCGCGCCGATCAGTTCGTAACGCACGGTCGGCGCGATCTGGTACCACGTCGAACCGGTGCACATGATCGAAGAGACCTCCGCCGGGCCCAGACCGCGCGCGGCGGTGTTGTACGCGCCGCCCGCGCAGGTGTGCGAGTCGGTGCAGGCCAGGACTTCTCCGGGCCGGGCGAGCCCGTTCTCGGCGATCACCTGATGGCAGATGCCGTGCCGTCCGACATCGTAGAACTTCTCGATCCCGAAGTCCGCGACGAACTTTCGCGCCCGAGGCCCGCCCGCGGCGTCCTTCAGGGTGGGGGCGGGAACCGCGTGGTCCATGACGACCGCGACCTTGTCCGGGTCGTGGATCCGGTTCGGGCTCATCCACTGCGTGGCGAATTGCAAATCGATCAGTACGCACATATCGACCTCGACGGTGACGATGTCACCGGGCCGGACCCGCTCGACGCCGCCCTTGCGCGCGAGCAGGTTCTCGATCATGGTCATGCCCATCGGTGTGGTCCTCCCGTGCGGTAGCGCTCGCCCAGCTCGGACCATTCGGCCAGCCCGACGAGTTCGAAGAAGCCTGCGGGGCCGGACGGCAGCAGGTCGGCCACCTCGCGACCGGCCAGCTCGCCGAGACCGGTGAGCATGGCGTAGGCGGCCGCGGCCAGCGGCAGCGAGGGGTGGATGGCGATCGCGTACCCGAGTTCGCGCAGGCGCGTGGCGGATTCGATCGGCGTCAGGCCGCCGATCACCAGATTGATCAACAGCGGTGCGGAGACCTCCTTGCCGATGCGCTCGATCTCCTCGACGCTGTGCGGCGCCTCCACGAAGATCACGTCCGCGCCCGCGGCCGCATACGCGTTGGCGCGATCGATCGCGGCGTCCAGCCCCAGTGGTCCCCGCGCGTCGGTCCGCGCGATGAGCACCGTACCCGGGTCGGTGCGGGCCTCGAGCGCGGCGGTCAGCCGGATGACGAACTCGTCGGCGTCGATGAGCTCCTTGTCGGGCAGATGACCGCATTTCTTGGGAAAAGACTGATCCTCCAACTGAATCGCGGCGACCCCGGCGGCCTCGTATTCGCGCACGGTGCGAATCACGTTGAGTGTCGCGCCGTATCCGGTGTCGGCGTCGGCGATCAGCGGGATGTCACCGAGTACGCGGGTCATCATCCGGGCGCGCTCGGTCATCTCGGTCTGGGTGACCAGCCCGATATCGGGCAACCCGAATCCCGACGCAGCCACACCCGCGCCGGTCAGATAGGCCGCGGGGAATCCGGTACGCGCGGCGAGCGAGGCCGAGATCCCATCGAAAATGCCTGGGGCGGTGATGAACTCACCGGAATCGAGCGCGGTGCGGAGCCTGCGCCGGGCTTCGTGGGCCGTCATCGCCCACCTTCCTTTCCATCCAACGCACCGGCCACGGGCGCGGCCGGCAATTCGGTCAGCTCGCGGATATCGGCCAACTCGTCGATGCCCAGCACGGCCCGCTGGATCGCGTCGAGCCGGCCGGCGGGCATCAGCGGACCGGCCAGGGAGCGGTATTTCGCGACCAGTTCGGCGCCGGTGACCGGGTCCGAGGGACCGCCGTGCGGTTCGGTGATCCGCCGCGGCGGTGTGCTTCCGAAGACGGGTCCGCTGTGCCAGCCGCGCGAGAGCATCTGCGTGCCGTGCAATGCCGCGCCCACGCGCGGGCCGACCTCGAAACCCGCGATCGCCGCCGTCAGCGCGTCACGTCCGGATACGCCGCCGAGGTGGTGAGCCGTTGCCGGCAGCACCGGCAGCACGAGCGAATTGCTGTGCAGCGGAGCCAGCGGATGGAAGTCGTCGAGTTCGAAACCCTGCACGAACGTGCTGTTGAGCAGTACCGCCGCGGGCGCGCTGGTGGTCGCGCCGGTGCCGATCACCGCCGCGTCGCCGGCGCCTTTCAGGTCCAGCACCACGCGGGTGGCGACCCGGGACCACGGCAGTTGCGCGCCGGCCAGTCCGTAGGCCACGCCGTCGAGCAGCAGATGCCGGGCCCGGGAGCGCACCGCCTCGGGGATCTGCTCGGGGGTCAGTTGGTCGACCCAGCGGACCAGCGGAACGGTTACGCCCGATGTCGTCGTTTCCGTCATGCGTCCCAGTGAACGCCCGGCGCGATGCCGCTCCGCTGGATCGCCGGAAACAGCGCGATAATGGACTGTGATCGTGAGAATTCAACGAATCGACGTGGTTGCACGCAGGAATTCGTAATCTCACCGCACCCGTAGCGACGCCTCCCGGGAAGGAACCATGCCGCCGAACCGCTCTCGCGCGCGTTCGACGAGACCGACATTCAACTGCTCGATGCCCTGCACGCCAATCCCCGGGCCAGTTTCGAACGGCTCGGGCCCGCGCTGGGAATTTCCGCGGTCACCGCGGCCCGGCGCTGGCAGCGCCTCGCCGAATCCGGGCGCGCCTGGGTGGCCTCGGTGCCGGGCCCGCACCTCGCCCTGGCCGGGGCATCGCTCGAGGTTCGCGCCCGGCCCGGACGCGCCCTCGAGGTCGCCCGCGCACTGGCGGCCGTCCCGCAGGTGATGAGCGTCTACGCCACCGACGGCGCATTCGACCTGCAAGCCTTGGTGATCACCGAGACCGTGACGTCGCTGAGCCGACTGCTGCTCGAACGACTCACCGGCATTCCGGGAATCGCCACCGCGCAGAGCCACGTATGCCTGGAGTGGTACAGCGGCACCCGCTGGCGGCTCGGAGCGATCGATCCCGCCCAGCAACGGTCGGTGACCGACGACCCCGGCGATCGCCCACCCGCGGCCGGCAGGCGACCCGCCTTCCGCGATCGGACGCTCGACCCCGAGGATCGCGCGCTGTTCATGGCCCTGCAGCAGGACGGGCGCGCCCGGTACCGCGATCTCGCAGCCCAGCTGGGCATGGCCGAACAGCAGATACGACGGCGTCTGGATGCGCTCGTGCGACGCGGCGTACTCGGCTTCCGCACCGATTTCACCCGGTCCGAGGGCGGCTGGCCGACCGAATACGCGCTGCGGATCTCGGTGCCGCACCACGCTCTGGCCGAGGTCGGCGCGCAGATCGGGCGATGGCCCCAGACCCGCATCTGCGCGGCCACCACCGGCCCGGCGAACCTGCTGGTCATGGCGCAGGTCCATCACACCGGCGACCTCACCGGCCTGTTCGACCGCATCCGGTCCGGCACCCCCGAGGCCGAGGTCCTCGACCATCGGCTCGTACTGAGCGCGGTCAAGTCCTGGGGTCGTCTGCTGGACGAACGCGGCCGTGCCGCCGGGCTCGTCCCGGTGGATCCGTGGGCGTCGTGGTGACCGCGCCGCGACAGCGCGGTGCGCGAGTTCCGGCCCCGGAACCATCGCCCAGGTGAGAGGGCGAATGCCGGAAAAGATGTTTCACCGCAGCACGCACGGTTACCCGGGGAGGAACGCCGACGACGCGGTCGGCGTCGATGATCGGGTTCGAAGACTGGCCCACGCAATCGAAGACCGGCCACGCCCGTGGCCGTCCGTCCGACAGCGGAAGGAACCAGAAATATGCTCATGCTCACCCCCACAGCCATCGAGGCCGTACGCACGATCACCTCCGGTGATGGCGCGCCCGCGGAGGCGGGCCTGCGGATCTTCTCCGCGACCGAGAACAACCAGGCACTCCAGCTCGCGGTCGCCGCGTCCCCGGCCGAACAGGACCAGGTACTCAGCGCCGAGGGCTCCCGCATCTTCCTGGACGAGAAGGCCGCTGCCTTCCTCGACGACAAGATTCTCGACACCGGCTTGGACGACTCCGGGCAGAGCACCTTCGTCGTGGCGCCGCAGGGCCAGAACCAGACGGACCAGAACGCGCCGCAGATCTAGCCCGTAGCGCGGATTCTACTGCGCTCCAGCGCTTTTCGAGCAGCGAGCGGACGTTCCCTCCGCCGCCGAGAACGAATCGCGGCCGACGCCGAAGCAGAGCGCGGCCATTCCCACCGAGTGCCGTGACGGCGCAGCTCGCGAGCGGGCCCCGAGCAGTCGCTCGCCCGGCGCGCCGAGCGGATGCCCGGTGGGCAGCAGCACCAACCTCGACCTCGTTCCCGGGCTGCCCGGCCGGTCGCCGGGCAGCCCGGGAGTTTTGTGACCACGGCCGATCGCGGGCCCCGCCGAGGCGCCTCAGCCAGGGACGAAATCGTGGCCCTGCTGCCGCACTCCCCGAAAAATACGCTGCAGGAGTTCCCGCACGACGGCATCGAACGCGGCGGGCGTCTCCATGCTGGGGGTGTGACCGGCCTCGGGGATGATCGCGAGCCGGGCGTCCGGAATCAGATCCGCCAGTTCGGCGGCCAGTACGCCGCGATCGAAGGCGTCCTCGGCGCCGGCCAGCACGAGCGTCGGAATATCCAGTCCCCGTGCGGTTTCGGTGTAATCCGGCCGCGCCGCACGGCCCCGCAGCGCGGCCGCGGCGGTATTCGGATGGGCGGCGATCATCATTTCCCGGGCGTGCGCCGCAACCGCCGGACGCTCGCGCACGGTGCGTTCGCTCAATACCAGCGGCAGGAACTCTTCCGCGTAGTCGCGCACCCCCTCGGACTCGAGCCGATCGGCCAGGGCCAGTCGCGCCGCGCCGGCGGCGGCCGTGTCCAGTCCGGCGAAGGTGTCGGAAAACACTGCGGCCCTTACTCTTCCGGGGTGGCGGTCGAGCAGGTCCAGCACCACTTGCCCGCCCATCGAATATCCGATCAGCACCGGCGCAACGATGCCGCGATCGTCCAGAACCGCGAGCACCGCCCGGGACTGCGCGGCCATGTCGATAAGGCCGCAGGCCACGGCGCTCTCGCCGAATCCGACCATATCGACGCAGATCACCCGGCACCCGATCGAGACGAAGTACTCGATCTGCGGCAGCCACATCCGCTTGTCGAACAGGAAGCCGTGGACGAAGACCAGGGCCGGTCCACTGCCGTGATCGGAATATCCGACGGGCCCGAATTCGGTGGCCAGTATCGACACGTCGGCTCCCGCTCAGATCTTGGACGGGTGGGCGGCCAGCGGTGTCGTCCACCACAGCTGCGGCCACTTGCCCGCGCGCTGCAGCCGCTGGCTGTACGCCTTCTCGCGGGCCACGATCTGCGCGCGGGCCTCGGGGGCGAGATCACTGGGCAGCTGGACATCCATCCGCACGTGGAACAGCAAGTCGTCCTCCTGGACTCGAAAGGCGTTCGGACCGTGAGGAGTTCAGGCACGGTCGAGTACGAAGTCGCAGACGGCGGCGTCGCCGCCGCCGGGCAGCGGCCGGGGGTCGAGGATCAGCTCGGGCTTGACCGCCGAGGCGATGTCGTCGTCGTTGTGCTGGTCGTTCGGGAAATACAGCTGCGCGGTGAGCAACTCGTGTGCCGGCGCGTAAACCTTCACGTGCAGATGGGCCGGACGCCAGGCATGCCAGCCCGCCCGCAGCGATGAGTTTGCCACACGCGCCGTCGGCGGGGTTCTGATATGGCGCGGGACGCATGGTGTGGATCTCGAAGCGGCCCTCGGCGTCGGCGCGGAACCTCGCGCGCAGATTCCATTCCGGGATGCCGGGCGCGAACTGGGAGTACAGACCGTCGGAGTCGGCGTGCCAGAGTTCGATCGTGGCATCCCCCAGGCCCGAGCCGTCGATCGAGGTGACCCGGCCGGTCCACGCCAGCGGACTGCCGGACTCGTCCGCGCGCATCGGAACCGAATCGCCCACCCCGCGCTCGGAAGCGCCGTCGGCGGCGAAGCGCATCGTGGCGCGGGCGCCGGAATCGGCCCCGGTCGGCGCCGGGTTGACGGTGGTCATCGGATCCTCCTCGAGAACCGACCTGTATTCGGTTGTGGAGCTGACGTTTTCGGATGCGGTCAACGGTCCTGGCGATACCGGGACCGATCTGCCAAAAGCCAAGTCCTGCATGCGCTGTGCCGTTGTCGCCCAATGGCTCTGGTGGACCGGGCAGATCGGGCCATCGCACCGGTCGGGCCCGGCGCGCTGCTGCACTGGACCGCGACATCCGTGCACTGCCTGCACGGGGATCGGCACGCGGCGCGGATCTCCCTGGGGAATGCCGCGACGGGACCGCAGGATTACGAGATCGTGCGAGTGCCTTCGTATCTGCCCGTGACCTTTTCGCCGCGCTGGTCGCCCGCGGCCTGCCCAATCGCGAGGTCGCGGCCGAGCTGTACATCTCCACCAAAACCGTTCAGTACCACCTGACTCGCATCCATACCGAGCTCGGCATCCGCTCCCGCGCCGGACTGGCGGCACTGCGCGAGGACATCTGACGGGCTAACGCGTCCACGTACCGGGCGGTACCTGCCCAAACGAGGGGCACACCTCGATGGATGTACACCGAATGTGCAGACTGTCACATCCGGATAAGGAAATCGCCGAGCCGCACATGAGTGTTTGCTGACTAGTGACTAATTCCCCGACTTCCGGTATGTTCTCTAGAGTGGCGGATGCTAGAGAGTTGCTCACCTATCAGGTGACGATCTCGCGGCCCGACAACTACGGCGAGACGTGGTGGCGGGTCGGCAACGCGGGCACACCTGCGCAAGCCGCCGCCGCACTGACCGAGCTGGCCGTGCGCTGCGCGCTGGAACCGACCTCGCCCACGGGCCGCTGCTGGTTCGTCTGTGATGTCCGTTTCGCCGATGACGTGCAGGTGGACTACTTCGTGGGTTCCATAAGCACCACCCACCTGGGCGATCAACTCCGCGGCGCGGCCGCCCGCATCCGCGAGGTGACCGATGCGGCCGCACACGCCGCCCATCCCCCGCTCCCGCCGAAGGGCACACACTGACGGACCCGCGCACAACAGCGGGTAGCGATTACACATTCGATTCGCAGCTAATCTGTAGCAATGCCTGATCGATAGGGCCGATGTCTATCGCGCCCAGCGGCCGATCCGCATCGGAACGCCCGCCTCGTGTCTGCTCGGCGCTCGGCCCCGGATCACGCCTCGGTCGATCTCGACAATTGCGCACCGCAGCGTCGGCGGGACGGCGCCGCCCCGCCGAGCGCAGGACCTTCAGCCGCCGCGTCGACGACGGATGGAAACCAGCGCCACTTACCCGAAAACTCGACGAAAATGCTTGCCGCACCGCGTGATACAGAACACGTGCGAGTCGGGCAGGGCTCACGGCAAGCGTTCGCAAGCAACCCGGCAATGTGTAACCCGGAGGCAACCGAGCGGTCGAACGGGGCTCTTACGGTACCAACCGCCAGGTACTCACCGGCGAGTACTCCGCATCGATTCGCCCAGGTCGGCCCGTGTCCGACCCAGTTTTTCCACCGGATTTTCCCGTAGAAAGCATGAGGAATGCGCGAATATATTCTGGGTATCGCCCGAGATCTCTACAGCGCCCACACCGATGCCACCATGGACGAGATCGCGGCCACGGCCGGTCTGGACGCGGCTCAGGTCCACGACTACTTCCGCAGCCTGGACGATGTGCGCGACGCTCTCGCACCGGCCTCGGCCGTTGCGGCATGAACGGCCGGACCGCTGTGAATATGATGCCCACCACCGCCAGTGCTGTCCGACAGCGACTGTCCCCCAACGGATTCCGCCGTTCCCGCAGCACCCCGACGCTCGCCCGGGTCGGCGACGAACGCGCCGTCGGCTACCGCACCGGCCCACAGGATTGCGTCCAAGCGGCGGGCCCCGGCCCCGAATGGTCGAACAAACCACCGGTCGTGGCCTCCTATGCGGTCATCCGGCTCTGCGAGGAACTGTGCATGGTCGCACTCCTCGAGACGATGCCGGAGGGTTTCTGCTCGTTGGGCACTCGCCAGCATCTCGGCCATCTCGGCCCGATCGCGGTGGGCGCGGAGATCACCATCACCGCCCGATGCGTCCGCGCTCGTGGTCGGTTCAGCAGTTGGCGAGTGACGGTGCGTGATTCGCACGAAGTCGTCGGTGAGGGCCGGATGGACTTCGTCGCGGTCCACCGTCCCCACTACGAGGCCCGCCGCCTGGAGCCCAAGCGCGCCGCGCTG
>CBJNFW010000326.1:0-9164 GCA_966435935.1 uncultured Nocardia sp. | reverse complement strand
TTTGTTTTGCTTTCTTTTTTCGCCTTTCTCCTCCCCCCCTCCCCCCCCTTCTTTCCCCCTCCCTGCCCCGCTCCCCCCCCCCCGAGCCCGCGCCGAAAACCTTGGGGGTTGGTGTTGCTGAGCCTTTCGCTTCGCGGGCGACTTCCAGCGGGACGGAGACGCTTCGCCGCTGGGCGCGTCGGGGAGGGGGAGGGTACGCACGGAGGCATCACGGTCGCGGGGTCGAGAGTTGGTGGGGTCGGCTTTATTTCTCCTTACTTTTCCAGCGTAGGGAGGCGTTTCGCCACCGTATTGGTCGCGGGTGGTGCATACCTGTTGCGTTGGCGGTGCCAAAGCGTATGGGACTGAGGTCAATTCAGTTGGCCGTTCCGGCGACCACAGGTTTCGCTGGGTCGGTCGGGGTGGGTACGTGCGTGTGCCGCGATGGCTGGATGTGCGAAAGCTTTTCGGGCAGCCGGCCGGATCGGTGTGCCGGACGACGGTTTCGCGGTGACGCCCGGGCTGTGTCGCGTCGTTGCTTGTTGGCCTGACTGTTCCGGCGTGCCGAAGCGGTTCTCGGTCGGGTGTGTCGGGGAGTGAGTATGTGCAGCACGACGGTTGGCCGTGTGGAAGGCGTTGATCAGGTGGTCCTTTCGGCAGACGAGGACGCTTCGGAAACAGGCTGCCGAGTGGTTACGGGTGATGTGCCCGCCCGGTCGGGACGCCGCTTCCCGGCGGCAAGAACGAGTCCACGGGTTCGAGCAGAGTAACTGTCGTGGGTGAGTTGGATGCGGCGTGGCGGTCGGTCCGGGATGTGCTCGGCGAGGCCGCCAAAGACGCCGCCGCCGCGTCCGCGGCCGGCCCCGCTCGGCTCGCGCATGCCACCGAGGACGCCATGACCACCCTGGCACATGGCGACGCGGACGGCGTGTCGGCCGTATCCTCCGCCGCGTCGCGGCCCGGCGAGACTGCCGACATCACAACGTCTTCCGCCTATGTCGCCGGGCGTGATCTGGTCGACGAGGCGGACTACATCGCACTGCGGCAGCCGGGCACGTCGACTGTTGTGGGCCCCGACCCGACCATGGTGAGAATTCAGGCGTTGCAGGGATTCAACGGTCTTCCGACCCGCGTTACCCCGGAGGCGATCGATGCGGCGATCGCGGCCGGGGAGAAGGAACTCTTCCGAGGCTTCGAGCAGGAAAGCCATGTGGAGGACTTTCTCGACAAACCGCCACGGCCCGGCGGCGGCACCACTGGCATCGGGACATATGCCACGCCGGTGAGAGAGGTCGCGCTCCGCTACACCAATCCGGCTCGCAGATTGGACCGGGCCAAGGAAAGTCGGATGCTTCGGATGGCGTTGCGGCCAGGGTCCAGGACGATCAAGCTGCGCGACCTCGAATCCGAGCACGCGCGATGTCACAACTCCGACGTGATCTGGCGGCCGTGCGCGACATTGTGCACCGCACCGGCGAACAGGAGGCCCGGTACACCGCGCTGCAGGAGAAGGAACTGACGATATCCGACGTCGGTCGCTACGCCGCGCTGCGCGGCTACGACGCCATCGATGGTTCCAACCGCTGGAAGAACCGGGAGTGGCTCATCCTCAATCACACCGCTCTGCTGGTCGAACGCTGAGCGTGCCGCGTGGAGACAGGCAGTCCGGGGCCCTCAGTGGTTCAGCGCCCCCAGCACCTGCGGCAGCTCCCCGGCGTGCACCACCGCCAGTCGCTGGGTGGCGCGGGTGAGCGCCACGTACAGATCGTTGAGACCGCGCGGTGATTCGTCCAGGATGTCCTGCGGTTCGACGAGGATCACCGCGTCGAATTCCAGGCCCTTCACCTCGTTGACGGTCAGCACTCGCACCTGCTCGTCCGCCAGCTCGGCGTAGTCGTGCAGCGTGGCGTGCGGCGCCAGCACCGCGGTGGTGCCGGGATGCCGCGACTCCGCGGCGACGAGATCCGACACGGTGGCGACCATCTCACTCGCCGGCACGCGCGTCGCCGTCGGCGCCGAACCGGATTCGCGCACCGAGCGCGGCACGGTCACCGTCGGATCGATCGCCGCGAGCACGTCGGCGGCCACGGCCATGATTTCCGCGGGTGTGCGGTAGTTGACGGTCAGCTCGGTGAGCTTCCAGCGTTGGGCGACATACGGTTCCAGCATCTGCTGCCAGGACGAGGCACCCGCCGGATCACCGGTCTGCGCGACGTCGCCCACGATCGTGACCCAGCGATTCGGGATGCGCCGCATCACCATTCGCCACGCCATCTCCGAAAGTTCCTGTGCCTCATCGACTATCACGTGTCCGTAGGTCCAGGTGCGATCACCGGCAGCGCGTTCGGCGGTGGTCTGGTGGGTGCGCACGTTCTGCCGCTCGGCCAGTTGTGAGGCGTCGATCAGGTCGTAGGCCATCAGGATCTCCGGATCGAGGTCGTCCTCGAGATCCTGTGGGGCCGACCCGGTCAGGATGTCCAGCGCGTCCTGTGCCTCGGCCAGCTGCGCGCGCCAGCGACGCCGGGAACGTTCGCGTTCCTCCGCGTCGTCGACGCCGAGCAGTTCGGCGAGTTCATCCAGCAGCGGTGCGTCGGCGGCGCTGAAGTTGCCGTCGTCGGGGCGGAACAATTCCTTGCGGTCCTCGGGTGAGAGACCGCCGGCCGCACGGGCCAGGCGCGCCGGATCGGCCCACAGACCGGCCAGCACCTCCTGCGGCGTCAGAATCGGCCACAGTCCGGCGATGGCTCGCTGGATCTCGGTGTCGGCACGCATCTCGTCCCGGATCTCGGTCAGATCCGCCTGGCTCAGCAGGTTCTGGCCGCCGGTGAGGTCCTTGCCCATGGTCTGGGCGAGTTGGTCGGTGAGCGCGTCCACCACCGAGGCGGCGAAGACCGGACGGGCCAGATTGTGCGGCCGTCGCGAGGAGCGCGCCCGCCCGCGTGCCTTGGAGACGATCTTGCGGTCCAGGACGATCTCGTATCCGTCGAAGGTCAGCCGAATCGGCTCGGGCGGCGTCTGCTGCCAGTCGCGGACCCCCTTCTTCAGCACCTCGATCATGTCCAGCGAACCCTTCAGCTCGCCCGCGCGCAGCGAATCCTCCAGCGTGGCATGCACTCCCGGATACAGATTGCCGATCGTGGACAGCAACACCCCGGTCTCGCCCAGCGAGGGCAGCACCTGACCGATGTAGTCCAGGAACGTCGAATTCGGGCCGATGATCAGCACACCGGCCTTGTCCAGCTGTTTGCGGTAGGTGTACAGCAGGTATGCCGCGCGGTGCAGTGCGACGGCCGTTTTACCCGTACCCGGCCCGCCCTGCACCACCAGCACGCTCTTGTGCTCGGACCGGATGATGGCGTCCTGCTGGCTCTGAATGGTCTCCACGATGTCGGTCATCTGACCGGTGCGCGCCGCGTTCAACGCGGTCAGCAGTGCGCTCTCGCTGCCCACCCCGGAATCGGCCTCGATCGCACCCTCCGCGCGTGCCAGATCCAGATCCAGGTATTCATCGGTGATCGTGGTGAT
Organism: uncultured Nocardia sp.; assembly: GCA_966435935.1. Taxonomy (GTDB): domain Bacteria; phylum Actinomycetota; class Actinomycetes; order Mycobacteriales; family Mycobacteriaceae; genus Nocardia. The sequence goes on along the minus strand of CBJNFW010000326.1, from coordinate 5,660 downwards.
CCGGCGGTTGCGGGAACGAATGTGCCGCCGCCGGGTGACCCCGTCCGGAGTGGCGGTCGTGGCGAGATAGAACGGCCGAGCCAGCGGTGCGCGCCAGTCCAGCAGCAGCGTGGCGTAATCGTCGTCCTCGTCGAGGATGCCGAGCCGGCCGATATAGCGCTGTTCGGTGTCGCCGTTCTCGGCCAGATCGATGCGGCCGAAGCACAGCCCGTGCTCGGCGGCGTCGTATTTGGTCAGATCCTCGCTGTACAGCTGGGTGAAGGACTCGCGTTCGCTGCGGGCCTGCGGAGTGCCGCCGGTCTCCAACAGCACCGTGCGCAGACGTCGCTGGGCGTATTCGCGCATCGCGTCCAGACGCTCGTACAGCGTCGTCAGCTTGGTCTGCTCGCGTGCCAGTTCGGCGGCGTGGCCGGTCGCCGGGAGATCCTCGGTGAGGCGGTCGGGCAAGACGGAACTCCTTGTCACCACGGTCGGCCGGGCGAGGCCGCATGCGAAGGGAAAACGGAGTTGTCGAGTCTAGTTGCCCTCGGGGTGGCGCGCCGTAACCGCAGGTTAACGGCAGCTCACGAGGCGTGGGTACTGTTCGGGCGGCGCATCGTGCCCGGACCGTCGTGATGTGCGGTGGGTTTGGCCTGGTACATCGCGACGTCCGCGTCGTGTAGCACGGCCTCCGGCGTGCGCGCGTCGCCCGGATGCAGCGGGGTCACCCCGATCGACGCGTCGACGTGGATCCGGTGCCCGCGGGCGATGATCGGCTCGGCCATCGCCTGTCGAAGGCGCGCGACCAGGCCGTCCAGATCCTCCGTCACCGCGCCTCCCGACAGCAGCACCAGGAACTCGTCACCGCCGATGCGGCCGACCACGTCGTCCTGGCGCAGGCTGCGCTGCAGGCGCTGGGCCACGATCTGCAGGACGGTATCGCCGATGGCGTGGCCGAGAGTGTCGTTGATGGATTTGAATCCGTCCAGGTCGATGAACAGCACCGTCGAGACCGGCAGATTCTCACTGGTGCCCAGCGCCCCGGCGAGCCGAGACAGCACCAGGGAGCGGTTCGCCAGGCCGGTCAGCGGATCATGGGTGGCCTGATACTCCAATTGCCTTCTGCTGGCACGGAATTCGGTTATGTCGTTGAAGGACGAGACGGCAGAAGATTCCGGATCACCGGGATTGAGCAGCCGGGACGAACCGGACAACCAGCGGCGTTGGCCGTCGGTGCGGTCGACGCCGAAGACGTATCGGGCGATGGTCTCGCCGGTGGCGAGAGTGCGCGCGACCGGATGCCGGGTGGCCGGAAGCGGCTGCCCGTTGGGGTCCAGCAGCGCCAGCGGCAGCGCCGCGATCGCGGTGCCGACCAGGTCCCCGCCCTCGTGACCGAAGATGCGCAGTGCCGCCGGATTGATCGACTCGATGCACCCGTGCCGGTCGATCACCACCACGCCCTCCTCCAGTTGGGAGACCACGGTGGTGAAGTGCTGTTCGGCGCGACGCTGGGCGTCCTCGGCCCGGCGCTGTGCGGTGAGGTCGTGGATGACCACCTGGTGTGCGCGGCGCTCGTGCCAGACGGTCAGGACCGAGACGGTCTCCACGTCGACCGTGCCCCCGTCGAGCCGGATCAGGGTCATCTCGGCGGGTGCGGAGGCATCGCCGGTGGCGTTGAGGCGGGCGATGCGGGTGAGCATCGGCGCGATGTCACGGGGCGCGACGAATTGGGTCACCGGGCGGCCGAGAATATCCCCGACCGTCTGCGCGCCCAGTAACCGAACAATTGCCGGATTCGCGTAGACGAGTTTGCCGCCCTCATGCACGACGACACCGTCGGGACTGTGCTCCACCAGTGACCGGTACCGCTGCGCCAGTTGCTCGGCGTCTACCGCGTCGGCGCCTGCCTCGTCGCCCGTGTCAGCCACGCGTACCCCCTGATCAAAGACTATCTATGTCAATTTCAGCATGGGAACATTCTGCTGTCGGCGTCCGGCGGATCGCAGCGCCGACTTCGTCGGATCGGTCACAGTTCGAGCACTTCGTCGAGCATTGATCGGACAGCATTGCGGCAAAGATTTGCTGAGCGATGGCGGACTATTCGCTATTCTGCTCGAACCGGTGAAGGAGCGAGGCGATGCCAGGCTGTACCCCGAGACACCAAGATCATATGACGATTGCCGGAATCGGGGTCGTGTCCGGTTACGGCTGGGGTCGCGAGGTCTTGTGGCGTGGTTTGCTCAGCGGGAAGTCCGCCGCTCAGCAGCATCCAGGGTACGGGGCCGGTCGCGACGAGCACGCATGGGTGGCCCTGATTCCGGAGGGCGGCGATGCCGAGATCGGTTCGAGCCGCTACGCGCGGGCCGTCCACGACGCCGCCCGGGAGGCGATCGAGGATGCCAGCGGCCGCGGCTGGCGCCCCGGACGCACGGTCGGCGTGCTGCATTCGATCGTGCTCGGCGACGTCCGGAACTGGCGCGATTTCTACCTGGTCGACGAGGGGCATCGGCGTTCGCGCGGATTCCTGCCGCTGCTGCCCTCGACGCCGATCGCGCTGCTGGCACGCGAGTTCGGTTTCCACGGCCCGTCGATGGACGTCTCGGCGGCCTGCAGCTCGGCGAATGTCGCGTTGATCACCGCGCAGTTGTGGCTCACTCAGGGGATGGCCGACGACGTGCTCTGCGTGACCACCGATCTGTCGGCGACTCCCGAACTGCTCGAACACATGGTCGGACTGGGCGCGGCGGTGGCCGATGCCGAACCGCTCGATGGCTGCCGCCCGTTCCAGCAGGGCAGCCGCGGTTTCAGCATGGGGGAGGCGTCCACGGCCTTCGTGCTCACCCGCGACGCCCGGCGTCCTTACGCCCGGGTCCTGGGCGGGGCCATGTCCAACGACGGCTATCACGTGGTATCGGTCGAGCCGTCCCACGAACAGATCCTCGACTGTGTCGACCGGGCGCTGGACGTGTCCGGGGTGCGGCCCGGCCAGGTTCGCTACTACAACGCGCACGGACCCGGTACCCGCCAGTGCGACGCAGCCGAAACCGACGTTCTGGCAAAGATTTTCGACGACCGGCCGGCGCTGTACTCGATCAAGCCGCTGACCGGTCACTGCCAGGGCGCGGCGGCCGGGGTCGAGGTCGCGGTGGCCGCGCTGGGGTACGAGCGCGGGATCGTGCCGGCGCCGCCGATCGTCGCGCCCGCGCATCCGCGCCTGCTGGACGGGCCGACCGAGTGCACCGGCGGGATCACCGTCAAGACCTCCCTGGGTATGGGCGGGCACAATTCGGTGCTCGTCCTGGACTCTGTGTGATTGCCTCCGGCCGGTTCGCCGGACTCCCCGCGGGGTCCAGATCACAGTCCGCGTCGGCGTGCGGCAAGTAGGCTGGGTTGGTTCGGTCTCGCCGACTGGCGGTGTTCGCCGCGAATGACCGGAAATCCCCTGGTCCGGGCGCGCACTGCGCGCTGCCCGACGAAACTTGTCGGTGGGTGTGCCTAGCATGGCGGCCGGGGTACTACTGGACGCCGGAATACGAATGGGAAGGGACGACCTGTGGCGGATCGCCTGACGGTGCGCGGAGCGCGGGAGCACAATCTCAAAGGGGTCGATATCGACCTGCCGCGCGACAGTCTCATCGTCTTCACGGGGTTGTCCGGATCGGGCAAGTCCAGTCTCGCGTTCGACACCATCTTCGCGGAGGGGCAGCGGCGCTACGTCGAGTCGCTGTCCGCGTACGCCCGCCAGTTCCTCGGCCAGATGGACAAGCCGGATGTGGACTTCATCGAGGGCCTCTCACCCGCGGTGTCGATCGACCAGAAGTCGACCAACCGCAATCCGCGCTCCACGGTCGGCACCATCACCGAGGTGCACGACTATCTGCGGCTGCTCTACGCGCGCGCGGGCACCCCGCACTGCCCGGTCTGCGGTGAACTGATCGCCAAGCAGACCCCGCAGCAGATCGTCGATCAGGTGCTGGCCATGGAGGAGGGCGTCCGGTTCCAGGTGCTGGCCCCGGTGGTGCGCACCCGCAAGGGCGAGTTCGTCGACCTGTTCGATCAGCTGAATTCCCAAGGTTATTCGCGCGTGCGGGTGGACGGGGTGGTGCATCCGCTCACCGATCCGCCCAAGCTGAAGAAGCAGGAGAAGCACGATATCGAGGTGGTCATCGACCGCCTGGCGGTGAAGCCGAGTTCCAAACAGCGCCTTACCGATTCGATCGAGACGGCGCTGCGCCTGGCCGACGGCATCGTGGTACTCGATTTCGTCGATCGTGACGAGCACGCGCACGATCGCGAACGCCGCTTCTCCGAGAAGCTCGCCTGCCCGAACGCGCATCCACTGGATATCGAGGACCTCGAGCCGCGCTCGTTCTCGTTCAACTCGCCGTACGGCGCCTGCCCGGACTGCACCGGTCTGGGCATCCGCAAGGAGGTCGACCCCGATCTGGTCGTGCCCGATCCGGAACTGAGCCTGAACGACGGCGCGATCGCGCCGTGGTCGCGTGGGCAGACCGCCGAATACTTCACCCGCCTGCTGTCCGGCCTGGCCGAGGCCGTCGGCTTCTCCATGGACACTCCGTGGCGGCAGCTGCCGGTGCGGGCGCGCAAGGCGGTGCTGGAGGGCAGTTCGGATCAGGTCCACGTCTCCTACACCAACCGCTACGGCCGCAAGCGTTCGTACTACGCCGATTTCGAAGGCGTGATGCCGTTCCTGCAGCGCCGGCTCGAGAACACCGAGTCCGAGCAGATGAAGGAACACTACGACGGTTATATGCGCGACGTGCCGTGCCCGGTCTGCAACGGCGCCCGGCTGCGGCCCGAAATCCTCGCTGTCACATTGGATTCCGGCGAGGGCCGCCGATCCATCGCCGAGGTGTCCGACCTGTCCATCCGGGACTGCGCGAAATTCCTCAACGGCCTGCGGCTGGGTGAGCGCGAGGCCGCGATCGCCGGACAGGTGCTCAAGGAGATCCAGGCGCGGCTGGGCTTCCTGCTGGACGTCGGCCTGGAATACCTGACGCTCTCGCGCGCCGCGGCGACCCTGTCCGGCGGTGAGGCGCAACGCATCCGGCTGGCCACCCAGATCGGGTCGGGACTGGTCGGGGTGCTGTACGTCCTGGACGAGCCCTCGATCGGCCTGCATCAGCGCGACAACCGCCGCCTGATCGAAACCCTCACGCGGCTGCGGGATCTGGGCAACACGCTGATCGTGGTCGAACACGACGAGGACACCATCCACGCCTCGGACTGGGTGGTCGACATCGGCCCGCTGGCCGGTGAGCACGGCGGTCAGGTGGTGTACAGCGGCCCGTATTCCGGCCTGCTGAGCGACTCGAACTCGCTCACCGGCGCCTATCTGTCCGGCCGGGAGCAGATCGATGTGCCGCTGGTGCGTCGCCCGGTGAACAAGAAGAAGCAGCTCACCGTCGTCGGCGCCACCGAGCACAACCTGCGCGGCATCGATGTGGACTTCCCGCTGGGCGTGCTGACCTCCGTCACGGGCGTCTCCGGATCCGGTAAATCCACCCTGGTGAACGACATCCTGGCGACGGTCCTGGCCAACAAACTCAACGGCGCCCGCCAGGTGCCGGGCAGGCACACCCGGGTCAACGGGCTGGATCATCTGGACAAGCTGGTCCAGGTCGACCAGTCGCCGATCGGCCGCACGCCGCGCTCGAACC
>CBJNFW010000325.1:0-9167 GCA_966435935.1 uncultured Nocardia sp. | reverse complement strand
GGGGACGCAGGCCGCGACCCTGTTCCAGCCGCACCACATAGTCGGTGCTGACCCCGGCCAGTTCGGCGACCTCCTCGCGGCGCAGGCCAGGGGTTCGCCGGGACTGACGGCGCTGGGGCAGACCGAAATCGCGCGGGTCCAGACGTTCGCGCCGGGCGCGCAGAAATGCGGCCAGTTCCTGGGTGGTGTCCACGGTGTGCGTCATCGCCACCGATTTTACGGCCGGGTAGGACCGGCGTTCCTAGGCAAAACCTTCCCTTAACCACGCCCGTCCCAGGCAACAGACTGGTTCTCGACATCGGAACACGAGTACAGGAGAACAAGATGTCCCTCACCCTGGACACCTATCGACTGCTGGGACGTTCGGGTCTGCGGGTCTCCCCGCTGGCCCTGGGAACGATGACCTTCGGCGCGGACTGGGGCTGGGGCGCCGACACCGACGACGCCCGCAAGCTGTTCGACCGCTACGTCGAGTTGGGCGGCAACTTCATCGACACCGCCAGCGCCTACACCAACGGCAGCTCCGAACGTCTGCTGGGCGAGTTCACCCGCGACAACCGCGACAGCCTGGTGCTGGCGACCAAGTACACGATGCTGCGCGACCCGGCCGATCCCAATTCCGGCGGCAACCACCGCAAGAGCATGGTCACCTCGGTGGAATCCAGTCTGCGGCGGCTGAATACGGACTACATCGATCTGCTTTACCTGCACGCCTGGGATTTCACGACGCCGGTCGAGGAGATCCTGCGCGCGATGGACGATCTGGTGCGCCAGGGCAAGGTGCTCTACGTCGCGATCTCCGACGCCCCGGCCTGGCAGGTCTCGCGCATGCAGGCCATCGCCGACCTGCGCGGCTGGTCACCGCTGATCGGGTTGCAGATCGAATACAGCCTCGTCGAGCGCACCTCCGAACGCGATCTGATCCCGATGGCCGCGGAGCTGGGGCTGGGCGTGATTCCGTGGTCGCCGCTGGCCAACGGCGTGCTCACCGGTAAGTACAGCGCCGCGGACCTGCGAGGCGAGGCGATCACCTCACCGGAAGGCTCGCGCAAGAGCGTCGCACTGGCGCAGGGTTCGCTGACCGAGCGCAGCCTGCGCATCGCGCAGGTCGTCCGGGAGGTCGCCGCGGATCTCGGCCGCACTCCCGCCCAGGTCGCCCTCGCCTGGACGTTGCGGAACCCGGCGGTCACCGCCCCGATCATCGGCGCCCGCACACCCGACCAGCTCGAGGACAACTTCGGCGCGCTGAACGTCGAATTCGACGCCGTCCACCTGGCCCGGCTCGACCAGGTCAGCGCCATCGACCTCGGTTTCCCGCACAACATGCTCACTCGCGATATGACCCGCACCGTCATCCACGGCGACCTGAAGATCCAGGCCCGCGCCTGACGGTCGAGCACCTGGGCGACCCTGCGCAGGTTCGGCTCCCGCAGATCTCACGCCTCAGGAGGCTGTACACGACGGTACTTAACGAGTCGTTACTCAGCGTACCGCTGTTAGATTTTCGAGGTGTTCGGCCGACGCCTTCCCTCGACGCGGCCGAAACCCCGTTGTCCGGCGTGTTCGCCTACGCGAAGCAGTTTCTCAGATCATTCCCACCGCTACCGCCCGATTTCGGCGGTTCGATGATACGCTGTACAGCGGTACGTTAAGTGCAGAGCCGTTATATAAGGTCATATAAGATGCGGGTGGCTCCTCGGTTCACCCTTCCTCGTGATGTGCAGGTGAGCTATGCGTGTCGACTCGAGAGCGACAACAACCCGGCCACCCGAATGGGCCGAGCTCGCCGCAGAGGTGCCCGAATACACCGTCTCGATCCGATGGCTCGAGACCATGGGGCCACTGCTCCCCGGTGAGCCCCGATGGCTGGTCATCTCGGTCGACGGACAAGCCCGGGTCGGATTGCATGCCCGCTGGTTACCGTCCCCGCCCGCGGATGCGCGGTTCGATATCGCGGCCGTCCTGCGCGGTGACCTCCCGTCACCGGTGCCGCGAACGCCTCCCTCCGCGGCACCGGGCGGCATCGCACCGTATCCGTCCGTACTGGTGACGCTGCCCGGATATTCCTGCGCGGCAGCGGGTTCCGGCTCCACCGAACCGGCGCTGCTGCGCGAAACCCTGACCGCGGTGGATATCTGGGCCGCGGAGCAGGGGGCGCGGTCGGTCTCGTTCCTGTACATACCCGAGCGGCAGCAGCCGCTGCGGCGGGCGCTGATCGAGTTCGGCGCCGAACCGGTGCAGTTGTACCCGACCTGCGTCCTGCCGATGTCCTTCGGCAGCATGGACGAATATCTGCGGCAACTGCCGCGCCCACGCCGCAAGGGTATCGGCCGAATCCTTCGCCGCCTCGCGGAGCGGGACATGACGGTCGGTGAGGTCGATCTGGCCGAGGTTCGCGACGACGTGCTCGACCTGCGCCTGGATCTGCTGCGCAAGTACAACTCCGCCGCCGATCGCGCGACGCAGTCCGCGGCGCTGGATCGGATGCTCACGCACTACCGCCCCGAGGACATCGTGGTGACGGCGGTGCAGCGCGCCGGCCGGGTGGTCGGCTTCACGCACGGCCTGCGGAACGGAAATACGTTGCGGCAGTTGTGGTGTGGGCATTTGCCCGAAGCGTACGGCGCCTATTTCGTGACGTGCTTCTACGCGCAGGTACGTGCCGCGCTGGAGCGGGGCATCGAACGCATCGACTACGGCACCCTCGAATGGGCCCTGAAAACCGATCACGGCTCCCGGCTGGAAGAGCTGGCCGGCTACACGTGGACGGTCACGGGCGATGGGCGGTAGCAGGCTGTTCCTCCTCGGCCAATCCATCTCGCTGCTCGGCGACGGCTTGGCCGGACTCGCCATTCCGTTACTGGTGTTACAGCTCACCGGCAGTCCGGTACTGTCCGCGCTCGCGGCGGCTCCGCGGGTGATCGGCTACCTGATCGCCGGGCTGCCCGCGGGTCCGCTGGTGGATCGCGCCGATCCGTGGCGGGTGCTCATCGCCGCCGATACGGTGCGAATGGCGGTATTCCTGGTGCTGGCCGCGGCGGTGACCGCAGGCGGATGCCCGGTCGCGGTGATCCTCGGACTCGCCTGTGTCGCTGGGGTGGCCGGGGTGTTCTTCGAGACCGCACTGGCCGTCGCCGTGCGGGACCTGTGCACCGGACCTCGGTTGATGCGCGCCAACGGATTCCTGGAGACGTCCGGTCAGCTGTCGCTCGTGCTCGGACCGGCGGCGGTGGGCGTGCTGGTGGCAGTGGCGGGCCGGCAGGCGGCGCTGCTGACCGATGCCGGTACCTTCGCGGTGTCACTGATCACCGTGTGGCGGACCCACAATCGGCTGCTGGCGGCCGAAAAGTCCGACGCCGCAACGACTTCGAGTTCGAAACGCCCGGTGGCTCTCGGCACGGAGGTGCTCCGGTCCGTCGGCTCCGAGTTCCGGGCCGGACTGCGCTACCTGGTGACCTCGCCGGTCGTCGCGGGCATCACGCTGCTGCAGACGGTGACCGCCCTCGGTCTCGGGGCCGAGACGCTGATTCCGTTCTTCGCCCGCGAACGCCTCGGGGCCTCCGCCGTCCTGGTGGGCATCGCGGTCGCCGGAGGCGGAGTCGGCGGGGCACTCGGCGCGCTCATCGCGGCCGCCGCCGGGCCGCGCCGATCACCGATTCCGCTGTGCCTGACCGGCATGCTGCTCACAGCCGTCGGTCTGGCGCTGGTGGGGTTCGCGCCCGGCGTGCCGTGGCTGGCCGTCGCCAACGCGCTGCTCGCCGGGGCGAGCATGGTCGTGGTCGTCGTGGTCCGCACATTGCGCCAGCAGGTGGTGCCGCGAGCGCTGCTCGGCCGGGTCACCAGCACGGCTCGATCGCTCGTGCTCGCCGCCGCGGCGGCGGGTACGACGCTCGCCGGACTGCTCACCGGGCTCAGCGGTGAGAATCCCCGTCCGGTGTTCGTCGGCGCCGCGGTGTTCGTCGCGGTGGCCACCGCATCGGTGTGGGCGGGCGTGCTCGGCCGTACCGCTCGCCGGCTCGACGTATTCGACAGGAGTGACCGATGCGCCCCCATATCCTCGTGATTCACCGCTCACGCGGTCCCGTCGCCCCGTATCTCGAACGCATCGATCACTCCGCCAACACCGTGACCTACGTATGCGCCGCACAGGTTCTGCACCGCATCCCGCGCCACGCGGCGGCCGAGGTCGTGGTCTTCGACGGCGCCGAACCGGTGGACGACGCGGTCCGCGGGCTCGCCGGCCGGCACGGTGTGCCCGACCGCATCATCGCGATCAGTGAGACGGACCAGCTGACGGCCGCGCAGCTCCGGTCGGAGTTCGGTATCGCCGGCGACCCGCCCGAGCACGCACTGCCGTTCCGGGACAAGCTGGTGATGTACGAGCGGACCGCGGCGGCGGGGATCGCGGTACCCGCGTTCGCCGACGCACCGGACCACGCGGCGATCTCGGCCTTCACCCGGCGCCACGGCTTTCCGGCGCTGGTCAAACCCAGGCTGGGCGCGGCCAGCCGCGACATCGTCACACTGTGGTCCGCCGCCGACCTCGCCGATCTACCCGATCTGCGCGCCGAACCCTTTCTCGTGCAACGCTTCTGCCCCGATGAGACGGGCTCGGTCGACGGCGTCTGGACCGGCACCGAACTCGGGCCCTGGCGCGGTTCGCGGTACTTTCACAACTGCCTGGACTTCGCCACCGGTGAGAACAGCTGGGGGACAGTCGAAATCGATGACCCGGCATTCGGCGAACAACTGGCGTCGTTCGCGAGCGCGGTGCTGACGGCACTCAGCAAAGGCGTCGCGACGGTCTTCCACCTCGAACTGTTCCTGGGCACGGCCGACGCGCCACGTCTGCAGTTGCTGGAAATCGCCGGACGGATGCCCGGCGCCGAGGCCACCCACCTCTGGCGCGAGGTGCACGGCTACGACCTGGTCGGCGCGGCGCTGGACATCCAGATGGGACGTGACCCGGACGCCCGGCCGCTGCGGGACGGGCAGGTCGCCGGTCAGCTGCTGGTCCGTCCTCCGATACCGCCACCATGCGTGGTGACGGCCACGCGGCTCGAGGTCACGCCCGGCTACGCGCCCTATCACCGTGCTATCCCGGCCGTCGGACAGGCCATCACCGAAGCGGACGGATATGTCGGAATCGGCGCGAGCTTCCGGTTCCGCGCCGGAACCTCGCGGGCTGTCACGGAGGCCATCGGACACACCCTGGCCGGTTTCCGAATGGACTGCGCGTGAGACTGTTCACCGGCGACCGGCTGGCGGAATTGGCCCGGCGCCGCGGGCTGCCCGACGATTACCTGCGGGACCTGCGAGTCGTGTCCACCGTGCTGCCTTTCCGGGTCAACGACTATGTCGCCGACGAACTCATCGACTGGTCGGCCGCACCCGACGATCCGATCTTCCGGCTGACCTTCCCGCATCGGGACATGTTGCCGCCCAGCCTATTCGCCACCATCGCGAAGCTGCTGGAGGCCGGCGCCCCGCGCGATGTGCTCGCCGATGCGGCAGCGGCCGCACGGCAGGCACTGAATCCGCATCCCGGCGGGCAGATCGAGGACAACGTGCCACTGCTGGACGGACATCCGGTGCTCGGCCTGCAGCACAAGTACCGGGAGACGGTGCTCGTGTTCCCGTCGCAGGGGCAGACCTGCCATTCCTATTGCGGATACTGCTTTCGCTGGGCACAATTCGTCGGCTCGGAAACCCGGCAAGCGTTGTCGGCCCCGAACCACATGGTCGCATATCTGCGCGAGCATCCGGAGGTGACGGACCTGCTCTTCACCGGTGGCGACCCGATGATCATGCGCACCAGTGTGTTACGCCGCTGGGTGGAACCGTTTCTCGCGAACGACCTCGAGCACATCGCCACTCTGCGGTTCGGAACCAAGTCGCTGTCGTACTGGCCGGCCCGCTTCACCGAAGACCCCGATGCGGACGACCTGCTGCGGCTGCTGGAGCAGTGTGTCGCGGCGGGCAGGCACGTGGCGGTGATGGCCCACTTCTCGCATCCGCGAGAACTCCGGACCGCGGCGGTGCAGCGGGCCCTGGCGCGAGTACGGGACACCGGAGCGGTGATCCGGGCGCAGGCCCCGCTGGTCGCGCACGTCAACGACGACGCCGAGACGTGGGCGCGGCTGTGGCAGCGGTCGGTGGCGGCGGGAATCGTTCCGTACTACATGTTCATCGAGCGGGACACGGGCGCGCGCAGTTACTTCGAGGTTCCGCTGGCACGAGCCCTGCGCATCTACGTGGACGCGGTCTCGCGGGTATCGGGGCTGGCTCGCACCGCCCGCGGCCCGGTGATGTCGGCCCACATCGGCAAGGTCGTCCTCGATGGCGCACCGGTCGTCCACGGCGAACGAGTCTTCGCGCTGCGCCTGCTGCAAGCGCGCGACCCCGGCCTGGTCGGCCGGCAGTTCTTCGCACGGTACGACCGGGACGCGTACTGGTTCGATGATCTCGAGCCCGCACTGGGCAGCGAGATCCCCGGCCGCACCGAGGATCCGGTGGCCGTGGCGTGAGCCGGCCGCGCGCCGCGCCTCACGCCGCGGCGCGCAGCAGATCCGGTACGGCGGCGTGGTATCGACTCACCAGGAGGCGAACGACCGCGGGATGGATGCCGATGGGTTCGGCGACACCGTCCGCACCCGCGGTGTGCAGGCGCTGGTGGAACAGGCCGTCGGCGAGCAGGTAGGAGGCGATGAAGACGCGCCGCGAGCCTGATTCGCGAAGTTCCGCGACGACTTCCGGGACTTTCGGCGATCCGGTGGCGACGTAGGCGATCCGGGCGGGGGTGTCCAGTTGCGCGGACAGCAGGTTCGCGGCCCGTCGGACGTCGCGCCGGGCGCGGGAATCGGAGGAACCGGCGGCCGCGAAGACCACCGCATCGCCGGGACGCCAACCGGCCGAACGCAATCGCATGCGCATCACCCGGGCCAGGGCGACGTCGGGGCCCATGGCCGGGGTGAGGAAAACCGACGAATGCCCGCTTTCGGCGACCTCACGCGGAACATCCTGGTACACATGGTATCCCGAGGCCAGGAAGGCTGGAACCACCACGGCCGGAACGGATTCCAGATCCCGCAGCACCTCCGCGGGCGCCGGTCCGAGCACGTCGACGAAGGCCGTGCGCACCCGGGGCGCCGAGATATCCTCGGGCGCGGCGCTTCCCCGCAGTTCGCGCGATACCGCCTCGGCCAGATCACCGATCATCCGCACGCCGCGAGCGCTTCTGGTGCCGTGCGCGACCAGCACCAGAGCGGGCGCGCTCACCACACTCCCGCCAGTGGTGCCGGATGCGCCGGCCGTCGCGGCACGGCGGACCCGGCGACGGGCGGACGCGGATTGTTGTCCACACACTCGGCCGGATCCATGGCGAGCCGATAACCCCGTTTCACCACGGTCTGAATGACTTTCGGCGCACCGAGTCCGGCGCGCAGCCGGGCGATCCCGGTCTCCACGGCATGGGTGTCCTCACCGCCACCGGGCAGTGCGGCCAGCAGATCACTCCGGGACACCACGCGGCCGGGCTGGCGGGCCAGCGTCCGCATCAGTGCCATCGGCGCGGGCGCGAGCTGACGTACCGTCCCGTCGACCACGACACATCCACCGCGCACGCTGATTTCGTGCCCGGCGGCGTGAATACGGTTGGCGCGCCGGGGAAGTTCCTCCGCGACGTGCCGCGCCAGCGCACCCAGACGCGCCCGTGCGGGCATCGTGGTGCTCACACCGAGCTCCTCGAGCGGTGCGGCCGTGATCGATCCGACGCAGGCGGCCAGCACCCGGGTCCGCAACGCGTGCAGCACGGCCTCGAGCAGTCCGGTCTCCTTGGCTCGCATGAGCATCGACGCGACCGCGGGCGCGCTGGTGAAGGTGACGCAATCCAGTCCGGCGGTGATGATCGACTCGATCAGCCGGTCCATCGGCGCCTGATCCTCCGGCGGGACCCAGCGGTATACCGGCACGGGTACGACATCGGCACCCGCACAACGCAATACCTCGCAGAAATCGGGCACCGGCTCCCATTCGGTGGTCGCGCCGTGCAACTGCACCGCCACGCGCACGCCCTCCACACCCTCGGCGAGCAGATGATCGAGTACCTCGGCCGAGGATTCCGATGTCGGGGACCACTCCTCGCGCAGTTCGGCGGCGCGGATGGCGCCCTTGGCCTTGGGCCCGCGGGCCAGCAGCCGGGTCGAGGCCAGCGTGGAACGCAACTGCTCGGCCAGGCCCCAGCCCTCGGCGGCCTCCATCCAGCCGCGGAAGCCGATTCCGGTGGTGGCGACCGTGATCTGCGGCGGATCGACCACCAATTGCCTTGTGACCCGCTCCAATTCGGTGTCATCCGCCAGCGGGATGATCCGAATCGCCGGGGCCGCAACGATAGTCGCACCGCGCCGGGTCAGGATCGTGGAGAGTTCATCGGCACGACGGGCGGCGGTGACGCCCACGGTGAACCCCTCCAGCGGGAGCTGTTCGTTCATGGGCAGTCCACGGGTTCGTTGGATACCGACACCAGCCCGTCGTCGACGCGGACCGCGTAGACCGGCAGAGCGGCGGTGCCGTCGTCCAGGCAGTGGCCGTCCAGCAGGGAGAAAGCCTGCTTGAGCAGCGGCGATGCCACCACCGGCACCCCGGCGCGGTCGCCGACGATGCCGCGCGACATCACCGCCGCGCGCCCGAACGGGTCGACGTTGCCGACGGCGTGGATGGTTCCGCCGGGCAGCAGGAACAGTGCGGCCTGCCGGCCGCCCCTGAGCAGCACGGCGACGCCACGGCCGGGAATCAGCTGGTCGAGCCGGCAGGCCCGGGTCCAGCCGGTTGTCACGACTGGGGCATGTGCGGGTGTATCGATAACGGTCATCGGTAACTCTCCTCCGAACGCCTTACCTATTGGTACCGGCGCACTGTTTCCACGCGATTACGCGTCTATTTCCCAGGCGTGGCGGCGCTGCCCGTTCCGCCTCAGTGTGTGACCGGGATCTCCGGAATACCCAGCAGCACCGGTACTTTGCGTTCGCCGCTGTCGTCGAACGAGATGGTCGGATCGGCCTCGTCAGGGGCATTGACGAAGGAGACGAACCGCGAGAGCTTGTCCGGATCCTCCAGCACGGCGGCCCATTCGTCGCGGTAGCCCTGGATGTGGCGGGTCATGGCGGTTT
>CBJNFW010000324.1:0-9173 GCA_966435935.1 uncultured Nocardia sp. | reverse complement strand
CCACCTCCAACACTCCATTCTCTGTCGACGGTGATCAGATAACCTCTGTCATCTGCCTTAGATTTGTTTTTAGCACTCGAATGCTAAGAGTGCAAGAACTATGGTCAGCTGCCGGTCTCGTCAGGCCACGCCAGCCCTGCCGCGGTGAGCGAGTCCAGCACTCTGCGCAGCCTGGCGAGGTCCGCGCCCGTGATGGCCGCTAGGTCCTGCCCCGGCCACGGCCCGGAATCGTTTCGCACGACCGTGTCATGGATCGTTCCGATCAGCTCCAGATCGTGTGTCTGCTGAGCCAGGGGGCGCAACTCGGCGAGGAGGTCCTCGAGCCATTCGGCATCCGCGCCGCTGCGGCGGGCGCGTTCACGCTCGGCCTGCGACACCAGGGCATCGACCCTCGCGGCGACCTGCCGGATCAGCTCACCCTGCAGCGCGTCGTCCCCGACAGCACCCATATCCCCAGTGTGCTCCTCACCAGCGTTCGGTGGTTCCAGCTGCCCGGATACAGTCCGGCGCAAACTGTCACGGGTTCGACCGAACACTCACCATCAGCCGGTCGAGGCGGGGTTCCGGCCGGCCAGGCGCGTCACGGGGTCAGCGGGTGAGGCCGTCTCCGTCGTCGTAGTCGTCGTCGCAGTCCAAAGGCGTGATCCAGGCCTGGTCGATACGGTCGGTAATCTCGGCGTGCTCGAACGCGGCGCGGATCTGTTCGGCGAGCGGATGCACGCGGTCGGCGTCCAGGCCGGCCTCGCGGTCGCTGTCGTAGATCAGAGCGTTCTGCTCAGCGCGGTCCACGTCGCTGCCAGTGGGGAAGATGTCCTTGATGCCGGTCACGGCGGTTCCTCCTTCCAGGCCTCCTTCAACGGTCCATCGTGTGGTCGGTTCGGGTAAAAGGGGCCGGGTGAGCCCGCAAGTCCTGCGTCGACCGGGCCCACCCGTCGATGGAAGTGACCACGCGCCTCGCCGAAACTCAGCGACAGGGCGGCGAGCCGTCACCGGCCTGGTACTACCACGCACAGTGGCCATGCCCTGCGCCGGACACCCGGTCCGGCCTGACGAGCGCTGAATTCGAATCCGCCGGCATCGGTCCCGCCGTCTCGATCGTCGCCAGAACATTTCTGCGCGAGGATATTTCGCGTGGTCTTCGATTATCGTCGACAGGCATCACCTCGCTCTCACTGAACCATTGGGTGCCATTACCGCAGGATCGGCCGATCGGCCGTCCTCGCGTCCAGCCGGTGCCCCGCGACCGGGTGCCGAACCTCCTCGATCTCGATGGGACAACTCCGCAACAGGTCAGGGAGGCCACGCGTACAAGCACTTCGCGTGCGGTCACTCGGCTCAGGCGTTGATGGCTTGACGCTCGTCGCGATGGGCGATCTCGATCCTGCGCGGTTTGGCCTGCTCGGAGACCGGGATCACCAGCCGCAGCACACCATCGCGGTAATCGGCGCGGATCGCGTCGATGTCCAGCTCCTCACCCAGGAACAACTGTCGGCTGAACACCCCGCGGGTGCGCTCCGCGGCGATCATCGAGCGCTGCGTATCCAACTCCGGACGCTGCGCGCGCACCGTCACCACGTTGCGTTCGATATCCACATCGAGCGAGTCCGGGTCGATACCGGGCAGATCCAGTTCCACGAAGAACTCACCGCCCTCGCGCCAGGCGTCCATCGGCATCACCACCGGCCGCGCCGGTGTACCGAACAGCTGCTGCGTCAAACGATCCAAATCACGGAACGGATCGGTACGCAAAAGCATGGTCGCCACCTCCTGCTTCCCTCCATTCTCGATCAGACAACCTCAAGTAATCTCAGCCATTTGCCTCAACTTTGTTCTAGCACTCTCCATAGGAGGCGGCAAGACTCGTCCAGAGATAATTCGAAGAAATCAGCTGGCCGGATATGCGGCCGGAGTGCCACGACGCGACCCGACGGACCGCGCGGCGCGGTGACCGGGACACAGGGGCTACACGTCGATCTGTCTGCCGTTGCGGACGACTGCCGCAACGAGGCGCTCCGAGGATGTTCTGCCGGAACCGGTCGAGACCACGGCTGTGATCGAGCAGGCCGAAGGCGCACTGGTTCGCCCGCAGCGTCAGCGCCGACCGCGCACAACAGACCCGTCCCTGAACCGGTCGGGTGACTCGTGGCCTGGTCCGGCCGCTGTTGCCCCGGCCCCGGGAACTGTCGTCCGGATTGCGTTGGCGGGGTGGGTCCGAGGAGCAGATTCGAGTCGGTGGTTTGAAATCCGGCCGGGCGGGTTAACCAGGGGTGCGGCGTGGTGTCGCGTCGGGGGAGTTCGTGGAGGTGCATGTGAGCGTCGGCGGTGGCCCAGTGATCGCCTCCCGGCTGGTCGCCGAGGACGGTCAGGTCGTGGCCATCGAGGTGGGCAAGGCGACGGCCGTCCGTGGTGGCGCCGAGTGCGCATTCCGGATCGGTGACCGCACAGGGGTATGCCGCGGCAGCGACGGACTCGCGGCGTTGTATCACGCGCTCATCGAGATCGGTGAACGGCTCGCGCTCGCCAACCACGACGTCGGCCGGGCCCGGTTCGCTGCGGACGCTCGGCTCGGCTTTCCGAAACCGGTCGCCGATGCCGGTGGCCCGCCGATCCGGCCCGAGGACGTCCAGGAGCCGGTAGCCGAGCGGACGATTACCTATGCGGGACAACGGTATTCGATTGTCATCGGTCGGCCGTTCCGGCCGCCGGACGGTGAGTTGGCGTTGTGCCCGTTCCGGGTCGACGACCGGCCGGTGGCCGTGGCCGGCGGCTGGGACGGTATGCAGGCGTTGCTGACCGCGTTGAGCATGATCGGCGGCTGGCTGGGGCTGCGTAACGATTGGCCGGTCAGCACGGCCCCCTGATTCCCCCGTTCACCGCCGGGACTCGGTGTCGTTCACCGACGTTGGTGAAATCGAGCGCGGTTGCTCAGTCGGGAGGTATGCGTTCGTGGACGGTGAGCAGGGTGTGGTCGAATTCGGTCACGATGGCGGGATCGGGCGGGGTCAGGGTGGGCAGTTCAGCGAGGAGCTGTTCGGCCAGCGCCCGCAGTTTGACGTTGGTTTCCTGGGAACGCCATCTCAGGACCTGGAACGCTTGGCCCTCGTTGATCTGATACATGCGCATGAGCAGGCCCTTGGCGCGTTCGATCACCGCGCGGGATTCGACGATCTCGGGTAGCCGCTGACTCAGGACGTCGTGTTCCGCTTCGGCCAGCGTGTCGGACAGGTCGATATAGAACCCGCTCGTTCCGATGGGGTGGCCCTGGGTGTCGGTGATGCGGTC
Organism: uncultured Nocardia sp.; assembly: GCA_966435935.1. Taxonomy (GTDB): domain Bacteria; phylum Actinomycetota; class Actinomycetes; order Mycobacteriales; family Mycobacteriaceae; genus Nocardia. Next base: position 5,891 of record CBJNFW010000324.1, on the reverse strand, counting down.
GGCGACGACCATGACCGAGTGTTCGGTGCCGTGGGTGTCGATGAACCGGTGCCGGCTCGAGAACGGTACGCCTTGCTCGACAGAGCGGGCGATGGCCTCGGCGACGTGCTCGCGGTCCTCCGGGTGCTTGTGCGCCAGCAGCAACTCGGTGGTCGGCTCGACCTCGCCGGGCGCATACCCGTGCATCTGATAGATCTCCGGAGACCATTCCCAGCGCTGGTCGCCGAACCAGAACCGGAAACTCCCGGTCGGCAACTGTTGGCGCGGCAACGGATCGGGCAGCGAATCCGATGCCGGGCTACCGGAGATCTTGGAGGGCTTCACCACTAGAGTATGGGCACACCGGCGCACCGGCGCCACGGGTACCGACGGACCGCAGCGTCGGCGCGGTTCGCCACCCGAACACCCCGTTCAGCCCCAGGCGCGGCGGGTGGCGGGCATGCCCGAATCGCCCCCGCTGCCGGGCACCACGCCCAGCACCTGGTGCAGCCCCAGCGTGCCGTCCTCGAAGCCGAGGGCCGAGGCCGCCATGTACAGCCGCCAGATCCGGGCGCGGCCCTCCCCGGCGAGTTCGACCGCACGGCCCCAATCCTGTTCCAGCGCGGCGACCCAGCGTCGCAGGGTCAGCGCGTAGTGCTCGCGCAGACCCTCCACGTCGCGGACTTCGAATCCGGCGCGTTCCATGGCGAGCACGACTTGGCCGACATCGATCAGCTCACCGTCCGGGAACACGTACCGCCCGACGAAGGACCGGCCGGTCATCACCGAACCGCCGACCGCGGAGATGGCGTGATTGAGCAGGCGGCCCTGCGGCCGCAACAGCGCGTGCATCGTGGTGAAGTACTCCGCGGCGCGCTCGGAGCCGACGTGCTCGAACATGCCGATCGAGGAGATCGCGTCGAAGCGCTCGCCGCGCAGATCCCGGTAGTCCGCGAGCCGGATCTCGACCAGTTCGCAAAGCCCTTCGGCGGCAACGCGTTTGCGCGCGAGTTCGGCTTGTTCGTGGCTCAGCGTCACCCCGACCACGCGCGCGTCGTAGGTCGCGGCCGCGTGGATGGCCATCGAACCCCAGCCGCATCCCACGTCCAGCAGGCGCGTTCCGGGTGTCGCGTCCAGGCCGAGCTTGCGGCAGACCAGATCGTGCTTGGCGCGCTGGGCGTCGGCCAGGGACATGGCCTCGTCGGGCTGTTCTCCCGCACCGGCGAATCGCGCGCACGAGTACGTCATACTCGGCCCCAGCACCAGGCGGTAGAAGTCGTTGCCCACGTCGTAGTGATGGCTGATCGCGGCGGCGTCCCGGCGGCGGGAGTGCCGCCCGCCGAACCGGGTGCGCATCTCCTCCGGAGGCGGTTCCGGTGGGCGGCCCAGCGCGCCGAGCCGACGGGCCGCGCCGATCGCCTGGTAGACCGCCCCGGCCCCGAGACCGATGCCCGCGCCCGGCGTACGCGGCGCGGAGGACCGCAGCGCGCGCATAATCGCGAAGATATCGCCGTCGAGATCCGCTGCGCCGGAGACGAAGGCACGACCCAGCCCCAATTGGCCGGGCGCCCAGACCAAATGGCTGATCGCCTCCTTGGACCGCACCCGCACAGTGCCGTGGGACGTGCCGACCGGCCGGATCGAACTGCCGTCCCAGAACTCGAACGCGACACCGGGTTCCGGCCCGAACGCGGCACGAAGCAACGGGCGAAGTGTGTCGGCGACGGATCGCTGATCGGCCATCTGATCACTGCTGCCCATGACATCACTATGGCCCGCTATGCCGGAGGTGAACGACAACGACTCGGTGTCAATCCACCGGGCTCCGTTCAGCCGGCTCTGTTCAGCGATGTTCCGGGCTGCTCACCGTTCACGACGCGCGCGACCAGACTCGAACGCAGATACCACGAACCCTTCGCCGTCTCCGGATCCAGCCCGGTCAGCGTCGCGATACGCACGAGCCGCCGGCGCAGCGTCCCGACCGAGACGCCGAGCCGCCGGGCCACCGCGTCCTGCGTTCCGGGCGAGCCCAGGAATGCGCGCAGGGTGTCCAGCAGAGCCGGATCGCCGCGCAGCGGGTCCAGCACCGACCGGATCCGCCGGTTGGCCCGGCCCGGACGCGACAACTGGTATTCGCAGGCCAGATCCCGGAATCGGTGCAGGCCCGGTCCGCGGCCCAGATGTACTGCCAGATCCAGTAATTCGTGGGCCAGATCCGCGGTCTGCGGGATCGCGGACTGATCGGCCGCGACGAACGTCGCGGTCACCGGTGCGCCCGCGACCTGGGCGAGCCGATCGATCCGTTCCCCCACCCACTGTTCGACCGCGGTGTGATCCGCACCGGTAGCCGGGGCCTGCGCGGGAATCAGGATCGTGCCGCCGTCGACGCTCAGCAACGACAGCGCACGAGGGCGGCAGCCGGTCGCGAGTTCGGCCTGGATGCGGCGCAGCTTGCGGCGGGCGACCACGCGAGCGTCGAGTCTCGGATCGCTCTCCTGCGGATGCGCGCCGATCGCCACGGCCACGACCAGATACGAATTCGCCAGTCCCGCAGTGGATCCGGCGGCGAGTGTGCCGACAGCGCGGCCGGCCAGCAGGCCCGAGGCCAGGGTCGCCGCGGCGACCCGGCCCTAGGTGGTCATCGCGCGAACCTCGGCGGCGTATCCGCGGGCGACCGCGGCCGAGAGGGTGCGCAGCACATCGATCAGGCCGGCGCCCTCCGCGCGCACGACCCGCCCGTCCGACCAGGCGACACCGCGGGCCCAATACTGCAGGGACGCGGAAACCGCCGCGTGGACGGCTCGGTGCAGGATCTCGACCGGCAGGTCCCGCTGCGCCCAGCGGCGGGCGATCGATTCGATTCGATCGCTCACCTGCCGCGGATCGGTGCCGGCCGGGGCTTCGGTCAGTTCGTGCATGCTGCACCGCACGAGTTCGAGCAGATCCGCCCGGAGCCGGTTATCGAGCCGGTCCGCGACAGCGGTCAGGTTCAGCCCGTCCACGACGGACCGCGCCAAGACGGTCGGGTGCGCCGGCTGCCGAGCGGTCCGCACGGGCGCTCGATCCGAATACATCGCGCTCGTCCTCATGCGGGTCATGACATTCCTCATCGGCTCGGAAGCGAAAGGGAGCGCAGGAGTTGTTTTCCATCGCCCGATTGCAGACTTTACCGAGGCCGCCGGATATCGCGGATGTTCGAAGTACACAACGCTGATCGCGCCGATTGTGCACTTCCACCGAAGTCGGTCCGCACGCTTTCTGTCGACGAAATCCACTGGTAGAGGGCAGGTATCGCGTTTTCGCGCGGCTGTTCGGCACGAGCGGCCGGGTGCGCTGCCGACCGCTCGGGCGTCGACTGTGAACAGCACTTCGCTTCGGCGGGCGAATCAAGTGACATTTCCCAATGGAATGGTGGTTCGTCGTATTCGGATATTTCAGCGTGCGGGACGAGTCACGCGATGCCCAGCCGGGATGCCAGATCGGACCATTCGGCGTCCGCATCGGCCGCAGGATCCAGGGCCAGGCTCATCGGCGGCCGGTCGGCGAAACTGGGCTCGGTGACCGTGCGACGCCAGCCGGTGCCGTGCGGGATGAATTGCGGCAGACCGCTGCCGGAGTCCTCGAGGCCCAGGCGGTCCAGCAATGTCGCGATGATCTGGCGGCTCATCGCGGCCAATTCGTCGTTCGGGCGGTTGCGGTGCAGCCGGGTGCCCAGGTCGACCTGGGCGATGGTTTCGATGCCGTACCGCGCGAAACAGTCCAGCAGAATACCGATTTCGACGCCGTAGCCGGGGGCGAACGGGATTGCGGTGAGCAACTCCCGGGTGGCGGCGTACTCGCCGCCGAGCGGCTGCACGATCTCGGCGAGTTCGGGCGCGAGGGCGGCCAGCAGCGGCCGGGCGACCAACTGCGTGACCCGGCCGCCACCATCGGCGTCGGTGCGCCCCTCGGTGCGCAGCGGCCGCCGGTAGAAGCCCTTCACCAGGTGCAGGCCGCGATCGAACAGCAGCGGCGCGAGCAGGGACGGCACGAACATCGGGCTGGGGGAGATGAGATCGGAGTCGACGAACACGATCAGATCCCCCCGCGCCACCGCCAGCGAACGCCACAGCACCTCCCCCTTGCCGGGTCGCGGCGGCAGCTGCGGAAAGGCTTGTTCGCGGGTGTACACGGTGGCGCCGGCGTCGCGGGCGGCCGCGATGGTGCCGTCGGTCGAACCCGAGTCCAGCACGAGCAATTCGTCGACCAGCCCGCCCACGAGCGGGCGGATCGTGGCGATCACCCCGGCGACGGTGGCCTCCTCGTCGAGTGCGGGCAGGACCACCGAGACGCGGCGGCCGTGTTTGCGCTCGATGAGGTCCGGGACGGACCAGCGGCGGTCGAACCAGGTGAGGCCGGTGTGCGAGACGGGCATGAGGCAGCTTCTTTCTGGTGGCGCGCGGACGGCGGTCAGAGTCCGGGATCCAGGACGAGGGTGGTCAGATTCGGCCACAGCACGGACCAGGGCCGCCGTGGATGCCGGCAACGCCAGATCCTCACGCCGTGATCGATGCCCGGAAAGCCGAATGGGTCGTCGATCCGCACGACCGGATCGGCGACCTCGAAGACGTTGTGCGGCAGCGTATCCGATGCACCGGCGCCCACGTACAGCACGATGCGCGCGGCCTCGGCCGGGCTGCCGAAGTACGCGTATCCGCGATCCGCGCTGTACACCGGCGGATGGCCGGGCGGGCCGAGCTCATCGAGAGCCGCTGCCTGCCAATAGGTCTGGGTGAGGACGACGACACCGGCACGGTCGCCGGGCGCTACGGCGCGGTAGGCCGCGTCCACGCCGCCGACCAGCCGGGACCAGCCACTTGTGCCGAAGGTTCGCATGCGCGTGGACAATTCGGCTTGGGAGCGGACCGGTCGATCGGCCCGGGTGAGCGGCAGCGCCGACACCACCGTCAGGGATATCGCGACCGATACCGCGACCACCGCGGCCCCGGCGGTCCGCGCCGCGCGATGCCGCAGGTCCGGGATCGCCGCCGCCCCGGCGGCGAACAACGCCGGGAACATTCCCGCGACGTAGTAGGGCCGCCCGCCATTGACGATCACGAACACCGCCGTCACGACCGCGGCGATACCGATCCAGCGATGGGATCGAAAGCCGCTGTGCCGCAGTAACGCCCACCATCCGCACAGCGCCAGCAGCCCGCCCAGCAGCCCGGTCAGCAGGGCCCACTGCACCGGCAGTCCCAGCACACCGCCGGTCGCCGCGCGCTGTTCGGCGCGGATCACCGCGCCCATCGCCAGCTGCGGCCAGCCGTGCCGCTGTTGCCAGAACATGCCCGGCAACACCGTGATCATCAGCACCGGCGCGGACCACCACAGCGCCGGACGCGACAGCAATTCGCGCGGCCCGCACACCGCGACCCCAACGATGATCCCGGCAACCAGCACCACGGCCAGCAGCCGCGACCCCAACGCTGATCCCGGCAACCAGCACCACGGCCAGCAGTTTCACCTCGAGGTCCACGGCGATCACGGTGGCCGCCCCGATCAGCAGCCGGTCCCGGCGCAGCCGGGTCCAGCGGGCCAGCAGCCACAGCGCGGCCGCACTCAGCGCACTGTCCAGCGCGAAGGTGGACAGGCTCGCGGCCTGCGTGATCAGGTACGGACACGTCGCGCCGGCCAGCGCCGCCAGCACCTGCGCGCGGCGGCGCCCGCCCATTTCCCGGGCGCACGCTCCGGCCGCCAGAACCCCGGCGACGGCGGCCAGGATCGACGGGATGCGCAGTGTCACAACCGATCCGGGTGCCAGAGTCCAAGCTACCCGGGCCAGCAGCGGAACCAGCGGCCCCTGATCGGCATAGCCGGGGGCGAGATGATTCCCGGCGGCCACGAAGTACAGTTCGTCGCCGAAGTACTCG
>CBJNFW010000323.1:0-9218 GCA_966435935.1 uncultured Nocardia sp. | reverse complement strand
CCGCTGCCCGCGCGGCCAGGGACGGTGTTCCCGGCCCCGGGCGGATCCCGGCGCTGCACTTCAAGCACGGGGTTCGCTTCACGGTCGTCCGGTTCATCGGCGCCGGTGGGCCGCCGCTCGTCCGGATCGCCGGTCCCCGCGCCCGCTTCGACGCACGATTTCTCCAGCTGGGCCTGCATCCCGGCGGCGGCATGACCTGGATGTTGCAACGTGCCGTCGGTACCCAGCGCGCCGCCGCGATGACGTTGTTCGGCGAGATCGTGGACGCGGAGCGGGCCGAGGAGATCGGCCTGGTGCACCGCCTGACCCTGGGCGACCACGAGACCCTGCTGAACGAGGCCGTCGCCTTCGCACAGCCCGCCGCCGACGCTCCGCGCGACCTGGTCCTGGCCGCCAAGCGCACCATGCGAATCACGCGCGAGTCGAGCGCACACGCCGACGCCGTCGACGCCGAAATCGCCCCGCAGCTGGCGTCGCTGGACTCCCCCGAGTTCGCCGAACGCCTGGCGGCGATGAAGGCTCGCATCACCCGTTCCTGACATCACCGACCGCACGTATCTACGCTCGATTGCGTGCAGACCACTTCTCCCCTTCCGGCGGCGCTTCGCTCTCTCGTGGTGGACGAGGTCATCGCCGCGCTGCCGCAGGGCCGGGTGCTGACCGCTCCCGGCGTCATCGCCCGATACGAGCACGACGAAGGTGAGTGGGCCGAGTTCCGGACCCCGGTCGCCGTGGTGTGCGCCCGATCGGCCGGGGAGGTCCAGGCGGTGGTGCGGCTGTGCCGCCGGCACGGCATCGGGGTGATCGCGCGCGGAGCGGGCACCGGCCTGTCCGGGGGCGCCAACGCCCGCGCGGACAGCATCGTCGTCTCGCTCGAGGCGATGAACGACATCGTCGCGATCGATCCCCTCGAGCGCACCGCGGTGGTGGGCCCGGGGGTGGTGAACGACGACCTGCGCGCGGCCTGCGCCGAGGTCGGCCTGTGGTACCCGCCCGATCCCGCGAGCGCGCCCTGGTCGACGATCGGCGGCAACGTCGCCACCAACGCGGGCGGGCTGTGCTGCGTCAAATACGGCGTGACGCGCGACTACGTGCGGGCGGTGGAGGTGGTCACCGGGACCGGTGAACGGGTCCGGCTCGGCCGGTCCACGGCAAAGGGCGTGGTCGGCTACGACCTGGCCGGGCTGATGGTGGGTTCGGAGGGCACGCTGGGCATCATCACCGAGATCACCGTCGACCTGCGGCCGTTGCGGGCGCCGTCCCGCACGGTCGCCGGATACTTCTCCTCCGTCGTGGACGCCGGTCACGCGGTCACCGCCGTGGCCCTGGCGGGGCTGACGCCCTCCGCGCTCGAACTCATCGACCGGCAGTGTCTGCTCGCGGTCGATGCCTGGAAGAACATGGGCCTGTCGACCGACGCCGATGCCGTACTGCTCGGGCAGATCGATACCGTTGGGGCGGAAGGTGATCGGGAAGCACAACGAATGCGCGAATGCTTCGAGACCGCGGGGGCGAGCTGGTCGGTGGTGTCCACCGACCAGGCCGAGGCCGACGCCCTGTTCCAGGCGCGCCGCCTCGCCTACCCGGCCATGGAGCGGCTCGGCCCGGTCCTGACCGAGGACGTGTGCGTCCCCAAACGCCATATCGCGGAGATGCTTTCGCGCATCGAACGGATCGGAGCCGAGCACGACACCGTCATCGCGAACATCGCCCACGCCGGTGACGGCAACCTGCATCCGCTGCTCATCACACCGCGCGACGACGACGCGGCGCGAGTGCGCGCGCAACGCGCCTTCGCGCAGATCATCGACGCGGCACTGGAATTCGGCGGTACGGTGACCGGCGAGCACGGGGTCGGCATCCTCAAGAAGGACGGCCTCTACCAGGAGCTCGCCCCGGCGGTCGTGGATATGCACCGCGCGGTGAAGTCCGCGCTCGACCCCGACGGCATTCTCAACCCCGGCAAGGTGCTCTGAGGGCGAGTATCCACCGAATCACCCGCCCCGGGATCGGCTTCGGTGGTGATATTGGTAGCTCATCGCACCGACGGAGGTTCTCATGTTGTCACTGCAGGAGATTTCGGATCGACTCGAAATCCAGGATCTGATGGTGCGGTATTCGCATGCCGTGGACACCAGGCAGTGGGACCTGCTCGACGAGGTGTTCACCGCCGACGCCTACATCGACTACAGCGCGATGGGCGGCTCGGCCGGAGATCTGTTGTCCACCAAGGAGTTTCTGGCGACGACGCTGCCGAACTTCCTGGCGTTCCAGCACCTGATCAGCAACTCGTCGATCAGCGTCGACGGGGACACCGCGACCGGGCGCACGCTGTGCCACAACCCGATGCTGGTCGCCGATGCGGAGGGCAGGCAGAGCCTGATGCTGTGCGGGCTGTGGTACCTGGACACCTTCGCCCGGGTCGACGGGCAGTGGCGGATTCGACGGCGCGAGGAGGAGAAGGGCTACATGTTCGTCGCGCCGTCGGCCTGGTAGCACTCGCCCGCCCATCGCCCGGCCGTCTCCGGGACCATCGTTAGAAACCTGTTACTGTTCCGCCGTGGGCCCAGATTCATCCCTCGCGCTCGGAGCGGTTGCGTGATCGACGATTTCCTACGGCACTGGATGCTGTACTGCTCGATACCGATCGTTGCCGCGCTCATCGGCTGGACCACCAAATTGGTCGCGGTGGAAATGCTGTTCCGGCCGCTGGAATTCATCGGCATCCGGCCGTGGCTGGGCTGGCAGGGCGTGGTTCCCCGGGCCGCGCCGCGGATGGCGACCGTCGCGGTGGATCTGATGTTCACCCGGCTCATCGATCCCCGGGAACTGCTGAGCCGCATCGATATCGCCGAACTCACCACCACTTTGCGCGAACCCCTGAACGATGCCGTCGCGCATATGGTGCACGAGCTGATGATGCGCTACGAACCACGCATCTGGGTCACCATGCCGGAGTTCGCGCGCACGGCCATGATCGCGCGCGTGCAGCGTGACGTGCCCGCCCTGATCGACGACATCGCGACCGATCTGCGCGTCAACCTCGAGCACGTGATGGATCTGCGCGCCATCGCGATCGATACGCTCGTCAACGACAAGGCGCTGCTGGTGCGGCTGGTGCGCGACATCGGTACCAACGAACTGCGGTTCATCGTGCGCTCGGGACTGCTGTTCGGCACGGTGCTGGGTTTCGTGCAGATGTTCACCTGGGCGTTCACCCACTCGCCGATGTTGATGCCGCTGTTCGGCGGCGTTACCGGGCTGAGCACGGATTGGCTCGCACTGCAGATGATCTTCCGGCCGGTGAACCGGCGGTGGATTCTGGGCATCGTGCCGTGGCAGGGGCTGTTCCACAAACGTCGCGAAGAGGTCTGCAACGATTACGGCGATCTGATCGCCACCCAAATCCTCACTCCCGCAAGGATGCTCGAATCGATCCTGGACGGTGAACGCGCCGACCGGCTGGCCGCGATCCTGTCCCGGCGGATGGGCGAATTCATCGACGCCCAATCCGCTCCGGCCCGGCCGCTGGTCACCCTGGTCGCCGGGGACACGATCGCCGCGCTCAAGCGCGAGATGGTCCCGGAGATGCTCGGCTACATCCGCGGCGCCGCAGCCGGATTCGAGGAGCAGGCCATGCGCACCCTGGACCTGCGCAACCTCGTCGTCGAGAAGACCCGCGACCTCACCGATCTGGAATACGAGGGCCTGCTGCGCCCCGCATTCAAACAGGACGAATGGAAGCTGGTGGCCATCGGCGGCATTCTCGGCTTCCTGGTCGGCGAACTACAGGTTCACCTGCTGCTCAGCTGATCGTCCGGTCGTTATCGCAGCGGGTTCTTCTGAACTGCATTACATTTCAACCAGCGGCGGCCCTGTGTCCGATGGGGGACACAGGGCACCGTGCGAAGGGGTGCGCAGGCGCTCACCCACGTGCGCTACCTGGGACGATGCACTTCCCGCTGCTACCTCACCGGATAGATGTCCCGGAACGCATCCCGCACCACCGCGGCATCGGCTGCATCGCGCCCCTCGATGCCGGTCACGATCTCCGAAACCCGCCAGTACGTAGACGGCACCAATCGCCCCGACTCGACGGCCGTCAGAGCAGCGCCCGCCGCCTCGTCGGGCTTGTTCGCCGCGACCAATGCCAACCCGAGATCCAAATTCGCAGAAGCAATCCGGCGCGGCCTGATAGTCACTGCGCCGACGAGATCAGCGAGCACATGGCGTGCGTACGCTTCAGCTCCCGGATCACCCAGCCACGCCAGGGTGGTGGCGACGTAGGCATCGGATTTCGCCGGGTCGTACCGGAAGTGATGCTCAGGACGGTCGGGCACGCTCAGCCCGGACACGAGCCGGGCAACCCTACGTAGCGCGCTGTACGTGCCCGTACTGTCGCCGAGCCGCGCCAGTGCCCGCCCTTCCTGCGCGGTCGCCTGGATGAACACCGAGCTGCCTACCGGGGCGATCTCCTGCGCTGCGCGAGACAGTTTCGCGGCCTGTTCGAACTCGCCGCCGGTCAACTGCTGCCAGGCTCTCGTCTCGAGGCACCACGCCGATATCTCGGGATGCTCTGCCTCATCGGCGAGAGTCCACGCCAGATGTCCCCGGGCCGCGGCGGCGGACAGTTCACCCAGGTCGACATGGCAAGTGCTCGCCAGGAGCGAGAGCCATCCGGCCGTCACCAATAGGCGCCGATGCTGCCCGAGGGTCATGCGTGAATCCATCAGGCGCCCGGCATATCCGAGGTATGTGCGGATCCGCACGAGCAGTTCAGCGGGCGGAGTCGTGTTGTACGCCGACGCCAGATCGTCAACCGCCGATTCCAGTTGCTCGAGGGTGTCGCCACCGATGTCCGACACGGCGAGCCGTTGCAGCCACTCCGCGGCGGCTTCCTCGCCGTCCGCTGGTTCGGCGAACAGCGTGGAACCGATCCCGAGCGCATCGGCGTAGGCGCGGACGTGTTCGTCCCTGATCCTGCGCTCTCCTGTTTCCAGTTGTCCCAGAAGAGATTTCGAGAAGTGTGTGCGTGTGGCGAGCGCGGCGAGGCTGAGCCCTACAGCCTCGCGGGCGGCTCGCAGACGTTCTCCCGTCACCTCGGCGCCGCCGAGTACAGGACGCTGCCCCTCGTCCATCTGCCCATCGTATGCGCAGGTGTGGACGTTTGTGGACGTGAATCTATAGCGCTGCGCCGACCGGGGCGGCGATGCTCGGAAGCGGTTCCGACGCCGGGGTGAGCGGCCAGATTCACCCCCGACTCCTTGTACCGCCCTCGGCGTCGGTTCCTTCCACTGGACCACGGAGGCAAGGATGCGGGCGCGACCGACAGCGTTGGGTTTGATCGACCCGGACGGCGAAACCTGCGAATGGCAACGCGCCCAGGTTCAGCGGCTCGCACGGAGTCTCGGCTACAAACTCGTCTGGGGATCGGAGACGAGCCTTCTCCCGGTCGTCGACCAGGTACGCGCCGCAGACGTCGACACGGTCATCATCGCGACAGTCGACCGCCTCGACGCGCTCGCGCTGAACGCCGTGTTGTCGCTTGTGTCGGTCGAATCCGTCTGCCCCCGGCTGAGTTTCGCACGCTGGGCCGACACCTCCCCTGTGGAGCACGGGTGATCGGCAGAGGGAAAGAAACACCTGATCAGCGCCTGAATCCCCCGCCGAAACCCGGATTCGACGGGGGACACAGGGCACCTCACGGAGGTGACCGCCGAGACGTGGTCAGCGGGTGATCAGACCCCCAGACCGGCTGCCAGGGTCGGCCAGGACTTGGGCAGGGCGTCCTTCCAGTACGGCCAGGAATGGGTGCCGATCGCGTTCCAGTCGACCCGCGGACTCAGGCCGGCCAGCTTCATCGCCGCCAGGATCGATACGGTGCAGTCGTGCGCGGCCTGCTCGATCGCGATCGATTCGGTCAAGGTGGCCGGGTAGGTGAAACTGGGGTCGAAGTTGGCGTCGGCGGGGCCGACCACCCCGGTACCGGTGTAGACGAAGACCGGTTTGCCGCGCAGCTTGTCCAGGTGCGCGCTCGGGTCGTGCGCCTTCCACTGCGGATCGGTCGGGGGGCCCCACATGTTGTCCGGATTTCCGCCGTCGGAGATGACCACCGGGCGCACCGACAGCTGCCCGGCGTTACTCGAATACAGGCAACCGCTGAAGGTGGCCAGCGCCCGGTACAGCGAGGGATTGCGAACGGTCAACGTCGCCGCGGCCTGCGCGCCCATCGAGACGCCGCCGATCGCGTTGACGCCGTTACCTTTCAGCAGGCCGTTCACCAACGGCGGCAACTCGACGGTGAGGAAGGTTTCCCACTTGTTGTGCCCCAGTTTGGGATCGTCCTTCTCCCAGTCGGTGTAGAAGCTTCCGGGCCCGCCGACCGGCATCACCACATTGACGTGCTTGTCGGCGAAGAACTGCACGGCCCCGCCGCGCATGGCCCAGGTGCTCTGCCCTTCGGTGTCGGAAGCGCCGTTTCCGTCCAGCAGATACAGGGTCGGGCGGGACGGCCCCTGATCGGCGGGCAGCAGCACATCGAGCTGGACGATCCGCTGCATCGCCGGGGACAGCACGTATATCTCCTCGCGCTGCGCGGAGATTCGAGTGATGTGGTCGATGGTGGCCTGTGCGTTCGCGATCGATGGAGACGCGCACAACGGCGCGACCACCGCCACGACCAAGGCAACGACATACGCTACGGACCGACTTCTGCGAACCGATCCGGCCGCCGAAACAATGTTCACGCCAGGCATAGTAAAGAGCGCAACGCCGAAGCAAACCGTTTTCGGCTCAACCGGCGAGCCGCGAAAACCGCACGCGCGAGGGCGGTCCGGCCACGGCGGGACGGGCAGGAACCCGAAACGGGCCCGGAAACATCAGGTGGTGCCTGTGTTTCCGGGCCCGCGCGAAGGGAACGCCGACGGATCGGTCAGGAGATCGGCTTGGTCAGGTCGTAGACCGTGGTGCCGCCGACCGTTGTCGCGGTGTAGTGCTGTTCGACCCAGGTCGTGATCTGGGACGCCACTCCGGAGTCACCGCCGGGGCCGCCGTGGCCGCCCGCGATGAAGTAGTGAATGTCGCCGTCGGCCACGTACTGCTCGAACTGCGCCAGCGTCGGTGAGTTGTCGCTGCCGGTGAAGCCGCCGATCGCCATGACCGAAGCGCCGGTGGACAATTCGAGACTGCCGGCCGACTGGGAGCCGATCGCGGCCGCGGCCCAGCGGTAGTTGGCGCTGTTCTTCATCAACTGCTGCAGCGCCGAGTTGTTGTCGGTGCCACCGCCGGGGCCGCCGCCCTGGCCGCCGAATTGCGATGTCTGGCTCGAGTTCGTACCGGTCGATGTCCCGGACGGTGCGCCACCCGGGGCCGCCGTGCCGGACGGAGCGGCGCTCGGCGCGTTCGAACCCGTTGTGCCCGAGAGCTTGTGCGAGCTGCCGCCACCGAATCCGCCGCCGAAGCCCTGACCGGAGCTCGGGCCCGAGGTCGGGATGGAACCGGTGTGCACCGTCGCCACGGTGTCCACGGTGTAGGCCGCCGAGCCCGCGAATCCGAACAGCAGGCCCGCCGCCGCGACGATCACCGTGAAGCGGCCGAGCGCATGGGCGCCGACGATCAGCACCGCCGCGATCAGGATCGAGCCGACCAGCACGATCCAGCGCAGCGCCGGATACCAGTCGGGGGTGCGATCGAGCAGGACGTAGTTCCAGACTCCGGTGGCGGCCAGCATCGCGCCGAGCACCACGCGGGCCGCGAGATTACCTCTGCCGCGCCACAATTCGACCACCGACATACCCACCAGCGCGGCCACGGCAGGCGCCAGCGCGATCATGTAGTAGGGGTGGATGGTGCCCTGCATGAAGCTGAATACGATGCCGGTGACCAGAAGCCAACCGCCCCAGAGGATCAGGCCCGCCCGGGTGCGCCCGGTGCGCGGTGTGCGGCGAGTGAACCACAGGCCCGCGATCAGTCCGATCAGCGCGGCGGGCAGCAGCCAGGAGATCTCGGTGCCGAAGGAGTCGCCGAACAGCCGGGTGATGCCGGTGCTGCCACCGAACATGGTGCCGCCACCACCGCCACCACCGCCGCCGTTGCCCGCACCGCCCAGAACACGCCCCAGGCCGTTGTAACCCAGCGCCAGCTCGAGCAGGCTGTTGTCGGTCGAGCCGCCGATGTACGGCCGGGAAGCACTGGGCCACAAGGCAACCAGGGCCACGAACCAGCCACCGGAGATCACCATCGCGACGCACGCGCCGAGCAGTTTCACGATGCGCTCACGCAGCGCGATCGGCGCGGCGACGAGGAAAACCAGTCCCAGCGCGGGCAGCACCAGGAATGCCTGCATCAACTTGGCCAGGAAGGCGAATCCGACCGCGACACCGGCCAGCGCCAGCCAGCGCCCGCTGCCCTTCTCGGTCGCGCGCACCGTGCAGTAGGCGGCCGCGACGAGCAGGAAGACCAGCAGCGCATCCGGGTTGTTGAACCGGAACATCAGCGCGGCCACCGGAGTCAGTGCCAGTGCGGCACCCGCGAGCAGACCGGCCGCTGGACCGTTCCAGCGCCGCACCGCGGCATACACCAGGGCCACCGAGGCCACACCCATCAGCGCCTCGGGCAGCAGCATCGAGAACGAGCTGAAGCCCAGCAGGCGGCCGGACAGAGCCATCACCCACATGGCGGCCGGTGGCTTGTCGACGGTGATGGAGTTACCCGGGTCGAGCGAACCGAACAGCAGCGCCTTCCAGCTCTTGGTGCCGGATTGCACTGCGGCGGCGTAGAAGTCGTTGGCCCAGCCGTTGCGGGTCAGGCCCCAGAAGTACAGGAACGCGGCCGCGACCAGCAGAGCCCACAGGCTCGGTCGCGCCCAGCGCGGCTGGTCGGGTGGCCCGTAGAGCCGGCGATGCCACGGCGGTCGCCTGTGCGGCTCGACGGGATCGGCTGGTGCGGCCCGGTGGACGGGCTCGGCGGTGATCGTCATCGGAAGGTCCTCTCATCGGTCCCTACCATGTTCGGATTCCGCGATGGGCCGGATATTGGTCCGCCCTGTGCGCATCCTGTGACGTCCAGGCCCGCACCCCCACACCAACAGCATCCCTGCTGACCTGCTGATTCGATATTTTCCCGATCGGTCGGCTAAGGTTTCTACTCGCCGTGAGAACACGGTATGCGGATGTAGCGCAGCTGGTAGCGCATCACCTTGCCAAGGTGAGGGTCGCGGG
>CBJNFW010000322.1:0-9240 GCA_966435935.1 uncultured Nocardia sp. | reverse complement strand
TATCCGCGGCGAGTGGACCGAGTGTGCGCGCTTCGCGCAGGGTCCGGATAGAACCTGTGGAGGCGGCAACGGTGGCGGCTGTGGTTCGGGAGGTTCGGGTCGCGAGTGCGTGGATTGCTGCGGGTCGCTTTCGGGGAGCGGCGGCCATGAGTTGTGCGGAACGTCACCGAATGCGCTGGCATCCGCGGCGAGTGGACCGAGTGCGCGTGCTTTGCGCAGAGACCGGATAGAACCTGTGGCGGCTGTGGTTCGGGGAGTTCGGGTGGCGAGTGCGTGCGCGGATGCTGGTCGCTTTCGGTGCTCGGCGGGCGTCCGGCAGTCGTGGGGAACGTCGCAGGATGCGCGGGTGTTCACGGTGAGTGGGCGGGTAGGTCTGTCGCATCCGGCGGACGACGCCGTCGTGCGAGGTCGGTAGGTGTCGCTGTCGAGTGAAGTGGGCTGGTTTCGGGGTGCGTGAGAGGAAGAGGTCGGTGCGGACGGTTGCTTCGAACGGGCGCAGACCATGACGCGGGGTGCGACCGCCGTGGCGGTCGATTCCGTGCTGTACTGGCGGTCCCGGGCGGTTCGGTGGGGCATCGCGATGGCGATTGCCGTTGCGGGGATTTGCTATTCGTCCTGGGTGCTGGAATTCGTGTTGCCGTTGCAGGCGAATCCGGTGCGGTCGTTCCTGAGTGAACTGGACGCGCAGGGCCGGGCCGATGCCTGGGTGTTCACCGCCGGGGACACGATCACCGGCTCGTTGGCGCTGGCCGCGGGGGTCGCGGGGCTGGTCGCGTTCGCGCGGCGGCGGTTGTCCACGGTCGGTTGGGTGGCGCTGGCCTGTTTCGGCGCGTCGACGATCGCCGACGCGCAGTGGCCGCTGCACACCTGTACGCCGAATCCGTGTCCGCCCGAGGACGACGGCATGTTCCCGCAACTACACCAGGTCCACGCGTTGACCAGCTCGCTCGCGGTAATGTCGATCTTCGTCGCGATGTTCGCGTTCAGCGCGGCGGCGTTCCGGTATCGGCGCTGGCCGATCCTGCGGCACAGCGGGCTGTGGATCCTGATCCTGGGATCGGGTGTGACGATCTGGATGATGATCGCGGACAATCTGCCGGGTAACTACGCCCTCGGCATCGCCCAGCGCATTCAGGTGGGAGCGATGTCGCTGTGGCTGGTCGCGCTGGCCGTGCAGATCTTCGTGGCCGAACGCACGGTCAGCGGCGACGAACCCGCGCCGCGACCAGCGAACGGGGAGCCGAGGAGGCCAGGAATCCGGACGCGGCCATCGTGAGGAAGACGGCCAGTATGGCGGTCACGGCCAGGAGTTCAGCAACTGCGGTCATGACACCACGGTGCCAGCTCAGCCTGTACGCGATCCGTGGGCTTTATTGGTAAATCCTGAGAATCTCACCGGAGCGGGCGGATTGTCCGGTTCCGGCGGGATCGCGCAGGGGTTCGCGCCGGGTATCGGACCGGTCGGTAAGCCACGTCGCATCGGCGGCCGGATATGTCCGCGGCCGGACCCGGCGGGTGATTCGTAGCGCGGATTTCCACCTGTGTGCGGGCTCCCGACCTGGCGGTACGCAGTAGGTCCATCGCTTGGACGGCCAGAAATTCGGTTGGCCGGGATGCCGATTGCTGGCAGCCTGGAAGGTCGCGCACGGAGCATGCGGCGCGCGAGCAGTCTGCCGATGAGGAAGGGGGAGCCTTGTCCGTTTCCGTATCGGAGAACGCGGCTCGTCAGGATATTGATTCGCCGAAACCGGTTGTCGCGCAGGCTGATCCGGCTGCCGGTTCGCTGCGTCGGTTGTGGCCGCAGATCCGGTGGTACCGGCGGGCGATGTTCGTCGCGGCGGCGCTGTCCGCGCTGGGCATGCTGTGCGACATCCTGCTTCCGGTGCTGACCGGACGGATCGTGGACGGCCCGGTCACGCATCGTGAATTCGGCGCGATCTGGTATCCGCTGCTGATGGTCGCGGCTCTGGCCGCGGTGAGTACGGTGACGGCCTGGATACGGCGCTGGATGGTCGCGCATCCGGCCAGCCGCCTCGAGCTGGATCTGCGCGCGAAGCTCTTCGCCCGCTTGCAGATTCTGTCGGTAGGCGTGCACGACGGGATGGAGTCGGGACAGCTGACCTCCCGGGCGATCACCGATATGTCCACGCTGCGAAGGTTTTTCGCCGCGGTCGCGCCCTCGCTGCTGTCACTGGGCGCGACGCTGTGGATCGGCATCGGTCTGCTGTTCGTGTTCAGCTGGCAGATCGGGCTGGTGGAGCTGGTGATCGAGGTGCCGCTGGTGATCCTGGCGTTGCGGTTCGAGCGCGGTTACGGTCTCGCCTCGCGGCGCGCGCAGGACAAATCCGGGGATCTGGCGACCATCGTGGAGGAGTCGGCGCAGGGCATCCGGGTGCTCAAGGCTTTCGGTCGCGGGCCCTGGTTCGGCGAGCGGTTCCGGCGGCAGGCCGGTGAACTGCGCACGCTGGAGCTGGCCAAGGTGCGTCTGGCCGCGACATTGTGGACGGCCTTGAACACGCTGTCCGCGTTGGGTATCGCGGCGGCGCTGGGCATCGGCGGATATCTGCTGGCCGAACACGCGATGTCGTTGGGCGCGCTGATCGCGGGCATCACGCTGACGACCTATCTGCAGTGGCCGATCATGGGATTCGGTTTCCTGCTGGCGGAATTGGAACATGCCCGCACGGCCGCCGAGCGGTACTGGGAGGTGATCGACACCCCCGTCGAGATCACCGATCCGGACGTGGCGGTGGCCCGGCCCGCCGAACTGCGCGGTGAATTGTGCTTCGAGGACGTGCGTTTCCGCTTTCCGGACAGCGAACGCGATCTGCTGCAACGGATTTCGCTCCGGCTGCGTCCCGGCGAGACCGTCGCGGTGGTGGGCGCCACCGGTAGCGGTAAATCCGCGCTGCTGGGACTGGTTCCGCGCCTGTTCGACGTGTCCGAGGGCGCGGTGCGGATCGACGGCATCGATATCCGCGCGCTGCGGCTGGCCGACCTGCGGTCGATGGTGTCGGTGGCGTTCGAGGATCCGGTGCTGTTCTCGGCGAGTGTGCGGGAGAACATCACCCTCGGCCATCCCGAGGCCACCGAATCGCAGGTCCGCGCCGCCCTGGAGGTCGCCTGCGCGGACGATTTCGTGGACGCGCTGCCGTGGGGTTTGCGCACCCGCATCGGGGAGCAGGGGTTGAGCCTGTCCGGCGGTCAGCGTCAGCGATTGGCGCTGGCCCGCGCGGTGCTGGCCCGGCAGCGGCATCCGGGCGGGCACATCGTCGTGCTGGACGATCCGCTCTCGGCGCTGGACGTCAGCACCGAGAAGCAGGTCCAGGACCGCCTGCACAAGGCCCTGTCGGGCGCAACGGTCCTGCTGGTCGCGCACCGGCCCTCCACGGCGGCGTGGGCCGACCGGGTCGCGGTCCTGGACGGCGGCCGGATCATCGCCGACGGCCCGCACGAGGAACTCCTGGACACCTGCCCGCGCTATCGCGAACTGATGGGCGGCGAGATCACCGAGGACATCACCCCGGCCCCCGCCCGATGATTCCGACCTGCGCAACTCGTTCGACAGGAAGTGAAGATGTCGGAAGATTCTGATACCCAACAACATTCACAGCCGAGCCCATCCCGGTCGGCGGCCGTGGCAACGGGGTCGATTCCCGATTCCGGCAGCACCCCGGCCGGTTCGGACCGGATCGGCGCGAAGGGCGCGGCTCCGGCGCGGGACCGCGACTCCGGCACGGCCGCAACGGGTTCGATGTCGGCGGTCATGGCATCGGGCTCCCCGGAGGCTGCCGGTTCGGTCCGGCGTGAGACACCGAACGAGGTGGCGGAGCCGAGCACCGCCGCAGCGTCGGCGCGGACGTCCGAAGCCGGCGCGTCCGGGTCCGAACACGGACTCCATACCGACGCCGAGGCGGGGGCGCGGTTACCCGATGCCGCGACGAGTTCGGCGACCGGCGGCGAAGACGGTTGGCGCGGTGTCGCGGCCGAGGAGGCCGAGGCCACCGAGGAGGTGAATCTCGCGCTGGCGGCTCGGTCGCGGCGGTTGCTGTGGTCGTTGGTGCGGCCGTACCGGATGTGGGCGTCGGCCGCGATACTGCTGGTGATCGTGGACAACGCGACGATGGTGGCGGTGCCGCTGTTCGTCGCTCGCGGACTCGACTCGGGAGTGCGTAATGCGCTGGGCGGCAACTGGAATGCACTGACCCTCGCGGTGGCCTGCGTTACCGGCTGCGCGCTGTTGGGCGGGCTGACGACCTTCACCTTCGTGCGGATATCCGGACGGTTGAGCCAGAACGTGCTGTTCGACCTGCGGACGCGGGTGTTCGGGCACGTGCAGCGCCTGTCGATCGCGTTCCACGAGAACTACACCTCCGGCAAGATCGTCGCGCGACTGACCAGTGATCTGGAATCGCTGGAGGACCTGCTCGACCGCGCGCTCAACGACGCGCTCAGCGCGGTGCTGTCGGTGCTGACCATCGCGGTCGTCCTGGTCTGGCTGGATGTTCCGCTGGCGCTGGTGGTGCTGGCCGGATTCGTTCCGCTGGTCTACGTCACCCGGTGGGCGCAGCGGCATCAGCGCGCGGGCTATCGGCGAACGCGTGGCGCGATCGCCAAGGTCGTCGTGCATTTCGTCGAGGTGATGGCGGGAATCCGTGCGGTGCAGGCATTTCGGCGTGAGGAGCGCAACGAAACGCTGTTGGCGCAGGAGGATTCGGTCTACGGTGCGGCGAATACCAGTGCCTTGCGCGGCATGGCGACCTACATCGGCTGGGCCCGGCTGATCCAGAACGTCACGACCGTGGTGATCCTGGTCTTCGGTGCGTGGCGAGTCATCCACGGCCACACCCGGATCGGTGTGCTCGCGGCGTTCCTGCTGTATCTGCGGCAGTTCTACGGCCCTGTCGATGAACTGGCCCAGGTGTTCAACTCCTATCAGTCCGCGGCGGCGGCGCTCGAGCGCGTCTCCGGTGTGCTCGAGGAGCAGCCGAGCGTGCCCGAGCCCGCGCGGCCGCGAACGTTGGACCGCCCGCGTGGTGAATTGCGTTTCGAGAACGTCGGTTTCGAATATCCGGCGCGCCGGACGCAGGCCGATGAGGCCGAGGGCCGGCCGATCCCGGTGCTGCCGACGTTCTCGCTGCGGATTCCGGCCGGGCAGATCGTCGCGCTCGTCGGAGCGACCGGGGCCGGGAAGTCCACGCTGGCCAAACTCGTCGCGCGGTTCTACGACCCGTCGCGGGGCGAGGTGCTGCTGGACGGTGTCGATCTGCGGGAGATCTCCGATGTGCGGCTGCGTCGTGCGGTGACCATGGTGACGCAGGAGTCCTACCTGTTCTCCGGTTCGGTGGCCGACAACATCCGGCTCGGCAAACCCGAGGCCACCGACGCTGAGGTGCACGCGGCCGCCCGCGCGGTCGGCTTCTACGACTTCGCGATGTCCCTGCCTCAGGGTTTCGACACCGATGTGCGCAAACGCGGTGGACGGCTGTCGGCGGGGCAGCGTCAGCTGGTCGCCTTCGCCCGGGTTTTCCTCGCCGATCCGGCGGTGATCGTCCTGGACGAGGCCACCTCCAGCCTCGATATCCCCGGTGAGCGGCAGGTGCAGAAGGCCCTGGAGACGGTGTTGCGCGACCGGACCGCGGTCATCATCGCGCACCGCCTGTCCACCGTCGCCATCGCCGATCGCGTCCTGGTGCTGGACTCCGGCCGGATCATCGAGGACGGTGCCCCGGCGGATCTGATGACCGGAACCGGCCATTTCGCCGGTCTGCACACCGCGTGGCGGGAATCACTGGTCTGAGTGGGGTGCGGGCGTGCCCGCACGCCGCCACTGCACCGCCTCGACGGTGCAATATCCGGCCCGCACAGCGCCCGCCGGGGTGGTAAGGCGTCCGAAGTCGCCTACGGTATAGGTGTGACGAATCCAGCCCAGGGCAATTCGCATGCCGCCCCGGTGAGCGGTGCCGACGCGGATGTGCAGCCGACCGTGTCGCGATGGCCCTCGATTCTCACCTGGCGCGCGCACAACGGCAGCCGGATGGAGTCGGTGCGCGTCGTGGTGACCGGCAACCGGATTCGCGCCTCCGGTCGCATCACCGGCGGCGAATGCGCCGATCACCCCGCGTTCAGCGCCTCCTACGACCTGATCACCGACGAGAACGGCGCGACCAAGCGCCTGTCGCTGCGCAGTACCGTCGCCGCGGGCGAGCAGCACGCGTCGATCGCCCGCGACCAGGAGAACTACTGGCTCATCGACACCGGCGGCACCCACGTGCGCTCCACCTTCGCCGGAGCGCTGGACGTCGACGTGGTGCTCAGCCCGTTCTTCAACACCCTCCCGATCCGGCGCCACGCCCTGGCCCGCTCCATCGGCGACGTCGAGGTCCCGGTCGTCTACGTCCGCCTGCCGGATCTGCTGGTCCAGGAGGCGAGCCTGACCTACTCCGCCGGATCGGACGGCATCCACGTGCTGTCGCCGGTGTCCAGCGCGACCCTCACCGTCGATCCGGACGGATTCGTGCTGGACTATCCGGGCCTTGCCCAGCGGATCTGAGCCGGACCGTCGATGGCCGGTTCGCGGCCGGGAAGCGGCCCGCCCGCGCGGCCGCTGTGTGACGAGCGGCATCCGCCGCAGGGCCGGTCGGCCGCCGGCGCTGCGGGTGGGCCGTTCGTTCCACCGGGGCTTCGAACGGGGCGGCGTTCTAATCCAGGCTTCGGATAACCCCGCCGCGCTGACCGGCCTCGTGCAGGCGGTTCAGCCAATCCTGGTCTCCGGGGCGGATATCGGTGATCTCCCAGCGTTGCAGGTCCTCGTAGCGGACTCGCTCGCTGTACCCGGCGTCGGCGATTTCGCCGAGGGTGCCGTCGGCGGCCAGGCTCGCGCGGGCGTCGGTGAGCAGGCGCAGCGCGTCGTCGAGCGCGTCCAGCAGGGCGGTCGCGTTCGGTTCGCAGATCGCGCGGACCAGGTCGGCCGCGGTGCCCGCGACCCGGGTGCCGTCGCGGAAGGAGCCCGCGGCCAGGCCGAGCGCCAGGTCACCGCCGCCGGCGCCGACGACGGCCAGCGCCTCGGCCAGCACATGCGGCAGATGCGAGATGCGCGCCACCGCGCGGTCGTGTTCGTCGGCGAGTACCGGCACGACATCCGCGCCGCAGTCCAGCGCGAGCCGCGCCACGCGGGTCCAGGTCTGCGCATGCGTGCCCGGGTCGACGCCGAGCGCCCAGGCCGCGCCCCGGAACAGCTCCGGAGTCGATGCGGCCCAGCCGGATTCGGAGGTTCCGGCCATCGGATGCCCGCCGACGTACCGGGCGTGGAGTTCGTGCCGGCGGACCGTGTCGGCCACGGGAGCCTTCACGCTCACTACGTCGGTGAGCGCGCAGTCGGGGGCGAAGAGTTTCACATCGGACAGGATCGAATCGAGGGCCGGCATGGGGACGCCGACCACGAGCAGCGCGTCGTCGGTCGCGGCGCGGCGCAGCACGGTCTCGATATCGTCGGAGACGTCGAACCCGTCGGCCCGCGCGGCCTGCACACCGCCGCGGGAGCGGTTGTACGCCCACGCCTCGTATCCGGCCGCGACGGCCGCGCGAAGCACGGAACCGCCGATCAAACCCGTTCCCAGCACACATATCGCGGATTTCGGCTCGAGGGTCACCGAACCAGATTCGCATACGACTTCAACATTTGAGCCGAAGCGGACTACCGTTGCGGCCATGGCAGCACAGCGCTCGAGCACGAACAGGGCGACGTCGGATGAATACGACGACGTGGAAGGGTTCGCAGTAGCGGTTGTCCGCGAAGAAAGCACCTGGCGATGCAGTCCGTTGAGCTCGGCGGCACTGCATTCCCTGGCCGAGGCCGAGGCCGAGTTGCGCGAGCTGCGCAGCACCGGCGCGGTATTCGGACTGCTTGATATAGACGATGAGTTCTTCATCGTGCTGCGGCCCGCACCCACAGGTTCTCGCCTACTCATTTCCGATGCCACCGCGGCGATCGACTACGACATCGCCGCGGACGTGCTCGAGGCCTTGAACGTCGAGATACCCGATATCGATCCGGACGATCTGGACGACGTAGAGCCTTGGGAGGAGGGCGATCTCGGCGTGCTGTCGGATCTGGGCCTGCCCGAACCGGTGCTCAGCGTGATCCTCGCCGAGAGCGACCTGTACCCGGACGAGCAGCTCGGGATGATCGCGCAGCGTCTCGGTTTCCCGAACGAGTTGTCCGCGGTTCTGGACAAGCTGCCGCGCTGAGCAGTGCCGTCCCGCGATGTGCGCGCCGACGAGGAGCTGATTCGCGCGGCCTTGTCGGCGGCACGGGCCGCCGACCCGCGTGACGTCCCCGTCGGCGCGGTGGTGTTCGACGCGTCCGGCCGGGAGCTGGCGCGCGCCGCCAACGCCCGCGAGGCCTTGGGCGACCCCACCGCCCACGCCGAGGTGCTGGCGTTGCGCGCCGCCGCCGCGGTCGTCGGCGATGGTTGGCGGCTCGAGGGCACGACCCTCGCGGTCACCCTGGAGCCCTGCACGATGTGCGCGGGCGCACTCGTCCTCGCCCGGGTCCGGCGCCTCGTCTTCGGCGCCTGGGAGCCCAAGACCGGCGCCGTGGGCTCCCTCTGGGACGTCGTGCGCGACCGCCGCCTCAACCACCGCCCCGAGGTCCGCGGCGGAGTTCTCGAATCCGATTGCGCCGCAACCCTCGACGCATTCTTCCGCGGCCAGCGCTGATCACCGCCGCTTCGTCCCGGCGTCGCACACCCGCTGATACCTCGCTCCGTGCGCGCCGGTGCACCCCGCATCGCGGTCGCGAGGTTGTCCGATGCGAGCGGCCCGCCTCCGAGCTGCCGAATCTCTCGATTTCGGGTTCGGCGGGGTGTTCCGGTAAAGTCACCTGCGGTGGCGTGTCCGAGCGGCCTAAGGAGCACGCCTCGAAAGCGTGTGAGGGGTAACCCCCCTCCGAGGGTTCAAATCCCTCCGCCACCGCTAGGAGCTCCTGATCTGTATACACAGGTCAGGAGCTTTTCTTATGGTTCGCAGAGTGATCGGACCGCAGACTCCGAACGAATTCCTGGCATACAACTTGCCGTCTGTCGCAGCGGTCAAGATTGTCAGTGCCTTGGCCTACACTGGCGGACAGACCGAGGAAACCGGGGGAATGGGGCGTCCGATGAAGCCCGCTACAACGACCTCTACAACCACTGACCGTCATCCACCGTGGGCGTCGCAAGCAAGCCCAGATCAGTACCG
>CBJNFW010000321.1:0-9259 GCA_966435935.1 uncultured Nocardia sp. | reverse complement strand
CTGTATTTGGTTGCCAGCACCAGGCTTTCACGATCGCGCGCAGCGAAGTCGCCGATCCACTCCTCCGCGGTGCCACCGGTGTAGTGGCCGGCCGTGTCGATGAAATTCCCGCCACCCTCGACGTAGGTCCGGAAGATCTGCCGAGCCTCGTCCTTGTTCGCACCCCACCCCCACTCGGTGCCGAAAGTCATCGTCCCCAGCGCCAGTGGTGACACCCGCAGACCCGATCGCCCGAGCAGCCGGTAATCGTCCAGATCGATCGCCGTCCTCGCCGAGAGCTGCGACGACTGCCGTAATCCCTTTTCCACCACCATATTTCGTCCCCTTCCAGCTGCGAACGACCGGCGCTTCCCACCACAGACAACTCTATTGATAATGAAATTCGTTTTCATTAGTCTAGGCCGGGTGTTGTTCGAGGAGCAAGGGGTGACGATGGTGACCACGGCAGACCAAGTGCGCCGGTGCATCGAGACGGTGCTCGGCATCGCCCCACCGGAGCTCGCCGCCACGCGTCGGCTACAGGAACTCGGGATGGACTCGTTCCTGGCGGTGCGGCTGCATCTGCGGATCGCGGAACGCCTCGGCGTGCGCGTTCCGCTGGAGTCGTTCGTCGGCGCCACCCTCGAGTCGCTGGTGTCGGAGGTCGAGGCGCGAAACAACAGGGATGCCGCCCCGGTGGACCAGCGCCCGATCCCGGACGTGGAGCTCACATCCGGCGACCCGATAGTGGAGGCGGAGCTCACCGCGATTCAGGCGTCGTATTGGGTCGGCCGGGACGAGCACATGCCGTTGGGTGGTGTCGCGACCTACTATTATTTCGAATTCGACCGCGACGCTGGGTTGTTCACGGCACCGGATCCGCTGGCGGAGATCGCTGCGCTGGAGTCCGCGTGGAACCGGCTGGTGACCCACCACGAGATGCTGCGGGCGACTGTCACCGACGACGGCCGCCAGCGGATCGAGCCACCCGGGCGGCGATATCGGTTCGATGTCACCGATCTGCGCAATCGCGCCGCCGACGCCGATCGGGTGCTGGCCGACCTGCGCCGGGACAAGTCACATCGATTGTGCGACACGACACTCTGGCCGCTGTTCGACATCCACGCGGTCGTACTGCCGACCGGAAGTCTGCGGCTGTGCGTCGGTTTCGACATCATCGTGCTGGACATGGCGAGCTGGATCCTGCTGATGCGGCAGTGGGGCGAGATGGTCGCCGATCCGGACGGTGCACTTCCCGATGCCGGATCGTTCCTGCGGATCCTGCGCGACCGCGACCACACCGACGCGCGACGCCGCGAGCGGGACCGGGAGTACTGGCAAGCGCGCGCGGCGGCCCTGCCACCCGGCCCCCGGCTGCCGTATGTGACTGCGCCCGAGAATGTTCGCAGGCCGCGGTTCCATCGGAACCCGGCGCAGCTGCCCGCCGGCCAGTGGGCGGCACTGACCGCGCAGGCTGCCGAGCGCGGGCTCAGCCCGACCGCCGTGCTGCTGGCCGCATTCGGGCTCACGCTGCACCGGTGGGGTGCGGTGGCGCCGTTCAGTCTCAACACCACACTGTTCGATCGTCCCGACAGCACCGGACACACCGTCGTCGGCGACTTCAGCACCACCGCGCTGGTCGAACTTCCCGAACTGGACCTGCGAAACTGGCAGGGCTTCGCCGATTTCGCCACCCGGGTCAACGCCCGGTTCTGGGCCGACCTCGAACACCGCTCCTACAGCGGCGTCGAGGTTCAACGAGCACAAGGCGGTGACTTGGCACCGCGGTACCCGGTGGTGTTCACCAGCGGTGTCGGGCTGGGTCAGGCCGAGGGCCCGGCCGCGCGGTGGCTGGGTACCGAGGTGTTCGGGGTGTCGCAGACTCCGCAGGTGGTGCTCGACCACATCGTCTGGGACGAGGATGGCCTGCTGCGCATCGCCTGGGACTCCGTCGAGGAGGTGTTCCCCGACGGATTCGTGGCCGCGATGCTCGCCGCCTATGTGCGTTTGCTGCGCCGCCTGGCCATCGACGACACCGCGTGGGAGAGCGTGGATCTGGGTTGGGACCCCGCCTTCGAGCCGATACCCGGGCCGGCGACCGCGCCGGACCGGCTGCTGACCGATCTTCAGCAGCGCGTCGCAGAGCACGGACCGGACCAGCCCGCCGTCCTGACTGCCACCAGGTCCGCGACGCACGGCGAACTGCTGACCCGTTCGCGCGAGGTGGCCTCCCGGCTCGTTGCCGCCGGGGTACAGCCCGGCGACAGGGTCGCCGTGGTTCTGGCGAAAACAATCGATCAGGTCGTTGCCGTGTACGGAATATTGTGGGCCGCAGCCACATTCGTACCCATCGAACCCGACTGGCCGGATGCGCGGATCGAGTCGGTGTGCCACCGGGCCGCGATCGCGCACGCGCTGACCGATGCCGAGTCCGCGTTGCGGCTGCCGGACGGGGTGATCGCGCACGCGGTCGACGAGTCCGGCTGTCCCGCTGTCGAGCAGGTCCGCAGCGCCTCGGACGAGCTCGCCTACATCATCTTCACCTCCGGCTCGACAGGCGAGCCGAAGGGCGTGGCCATCGAGCACCGCGCCGCGCGCACCACGATCGACGACATCAACGACCGGTTCGGCGTCGGGCCCGGCGATCGCGTACTGGGGTTGTCGGCGTTGAGTTTCGATCTGTCCGTCTACGACCTGTTCGGGGTGCTCGGCGCCGGAGGAGCGGTGGCGCTGCCCGACCCGGACCGCCAGCGCGACCCGGCCCACTGGTGCGAACTCATCGGCGCACATGAGGTGACGGTGTGGAATACCGCTCCGGCGGTGGCAGAGATGTTGGTCGAATACGCCGAGGCCGATCCCGACGCCGCGAAGTCACTGCGGTCACTACGGGTGATGCTGCTGTCCGGGGACTGGATCCCGATCTCGCTGCCGGACCGGCTGCGCGCACTGATCGGCGATGTCCGGGTGATCAGCCTCGGCGGCGCCACGGAGGCGTCGATCTGGTCGATCTGCCACCCCATCGAGCGCGTAGCACCCGAATGGACCAGCATCCCCTACGGCCGCGCCCTGCGCGATCAGTTCTTCCTGATCCTGGACCAGGACGGCCGGCCGTGTCCGGTCGGGGAGCCGGGCGAGCTGCACATCGGCGGCGCCGGACTGGCGCGATGTTACGTCGGCGACGACGAACAGACCGCCCGACGCTTCGTCCACAACCCCCACATCGGCCAACGCCTCTACCGCACCGGCGATCTCGGGCGATGGCGGGCCGACGGCGCCATCGAATTCCTCGGCCGCGCCGATCGCCAGGTCAAGATCCGGGGCCATCGGATCGAGCTCGGCGAGATCGATGCGGTACTGACCCGGCACCCGGGCATCCGCCGCTGT
This sequence comes from uncultured Nocardia sp., assembly GCA_966435935.1. Lineage (GTDB taxonomy): Bacteria > Actinomycetota > Actinomycetes > Mycobacteriales > Mycobacteriaceae > Nocardia. The sequence goes on along the minus strand of CBJNFW010000321.1, from coordinate 5,896 downwards.
GTCGCCGCCGCGGTGCCCGGCCCGGACGACCGGCCCCGGCTGGCGGCCTACCTCGTCCCCGACTCACCCCCGCCGACCCCGGCAGAACTGACCCGATACGCCACAGAGCACCTCCCGCACTACATGGTGCCCGGCCAATGGGTACTGCTGGAGTCGATTCCACTGACACCGAACGGCAAGGTAGACCTGACCCGCCTGCCGAATCCGTTCCGCCGCACCGGGGCAGCACCCGCCGCGGGCGTCGCCCACGGCACGCCCGCCGACGCGGAACCGGTGCGAGTCGACGCGAGTTGGCTGGTGCCCGCCATGCACCAGGCCCGCGACCATGAGGCGACGCTGACACTCCGGCTCGGAATCGGATCGGGTACCGGCGCAGCGCAGTCCGTCGCCGAGTGGATCCGCGCGCTGCGCGATGACGCCCGCACCCACGGCATCCTCCTCACCGAAACCACTTGCAGGGACATCGATGTCATCGAGCTGCGCACCGAAGCCGAGCAGGACGAACCGACACCCGGTCCGGCCGACGTCGAGCATGCGGTCACGGCGGTCTTCGCCGAGTTGCTCGGGCCCGGAATCTCGGCTACCGCCGCGTTCCACGACCTCGGCGCGACCTCGCTGACCCTGGTGCGCGCGCACCGCAGGCTGCGGAATCTGGCCCCGGCATTGACGGTCCCGGACCTGTTCCGACTCGGGTCGATCCGGCGTGTGGCCGCATGGATCGCCCGGCACAGCGCAGCGCCGCAATCAGCAGCACCCCGCGAATCCTCCCGGGCCGGAATCGATCTCGTCGGCGCCGCCGCGCGCGGACGCCTCCGTCGTACTCACCAATCGAAAGCGAGGCAGCGGGCCGATGTCGCTGACTGACGCCGTACACCGGATCCAGGCGAGCCTGCGCCGCAGCGAGGACCAGCGCCAGCGTTTCCGCGCCCGGACCCGGCACCGGACGGGCACGCCGACGCAGATCGACGTCCGCATCAACGGCCACACCCTGCTCGTCGACGAACCAGTGCTCGCCGGCGGTACCGACGCCGGGCCGGACCCCATCGGACTCGCGCTCGCCGCATTGGGCGCCTGCCAAGTCGCGACCTACCGGTTCCACGCGGCGCGGCTCGGCATCGACATCGGTGCTGTCGCAGTGGATGTCGAGGCGCAGCTGGATATGGGACCGGTATTCGGACTCGACGCGACCGCGCGCCCGGGCGAGGTCCGGATCCGGACCCGGGTGGACGGGCCGCAGGAGCCACAGCGCTACCGCGAGCTGCAGAAGTTGGTCGAACAGTCGTGCCCGGTGCTGGGCATGGTGCAGGGAAACGCCACTGTGCGTTCGGAATTGGAGATCGTTGCATGAATGAGCGCAGTACGGCGACTCGTCACCAGGACGAGCACCGCGTCGCAGACGTCGACGAACGAACCGGCGACACCGCGATCGCGGTTGTCGGCATGGCATGCCGATTCCCGGGCGCCCCCGATCTGGCGGTATTCTGGGATCTGATCGTGTCCGGTCGCACCGGTCTACAGCGATTCACCGACGACGAACTGGCGACCGCGGGTGTGCCCGAGTCGCTGCGGCGGCACCGGAACTATGTTCCAGTCGGGGGCGTGATCGTCGAGCAGGACCGTTTCGACCCTGAGCATTTCGGGCTCACTCCCCAGGACGCGGCGCTGTTCGATCCGCAGTTGCGGCTGCTGCTGGAATGCGCGTGGAATGCGCTGGGGGACGCCGGACACCCTGGCGGCGGCGGACTCGACGCGGTGGGCGTGTTCACCGGCGCCTCGCACAGCGGATATCTGGAGACGAATCTGGCCGGCTACCGGCAGGCCGCCGATCGGGACCCGATGGGGCTGTTGCAGGCACAGCTCGGCACGCTCACCGATTACTTTCCGCAGCAGCTGGCCTACCGGCTCGGCCTGACCGGGCCCGCCGTCGCGGTGCAGGCAACCTGCGCCACGTCGCTGGTGGCGGTGCACACCGCCGCGCAATCGCTGCTGCTGGGTGAGTGCGACGCCGCACTGGCCGGTGGCGTATCGCTGATCGTGCCGCAAGGGCGCGGATACCTGCACGTGCCGGACTCGATCTTCGCCGCCGACGGGCACACGCGCGCCTTCGGCGCGGGCGCATCTGGGATGGTGCACAGTCAGGGTGTCGGCGTGGTGCTGCTGCGCCGCCTCGGCGAGGCGCTGGCTGACGGCGATCCCGTCTACGCGGTGCTGCGCGGCAGTGCGGTGAACCACGACGGTGCCGGAAAGGCGGGTTTCACCGCACCGTCCGCGACCGGGCAGGCCCGCGTGATCGCTGAAGCCCTGGCGGCCGCGGGACTCGGCGCCGACGATGTGGACCTGATCGAGGCCCACGGCACCGCCACCGCCCTCGGCGATCAGATCGAGCTCGCGGCCCTGGCCGCGGTCCTGGGCGACCGCTCGCGAGACGAGCCGGTCGCGATCGGCTCGGTGAAAAGCAATATCGGGCACACCAATTCCGCGGCCGGTGTCGCCGCGCTCATCAAGACCGCCCTCGCGCTGCATCATCAGCACATCCCCGCGACCCTGCACGCCGACCCCCCGCACGAGGAACACGCTCGCTACCGTGGCCTGTTCGAGGTAGCTCATCGTGGGCACGCCTGGCCCGAGCGTTCCGGGCCCCGCATCGCTGGAGTCAGTTCTTTCGGCATCGGCGGCACCAACTGCCATGTCGTACTCGCGCAGGCGAATCCGGCCGAGCGCGATGCGCCCGACGATCGCGCCCAGTTGCTGGTGGTGTCCGGCAAGACCGAGCAGAGCTGCGGTGCGCAACTGGATCAGGCGGCCACCGCGATATCGCGGCACCCGGCCGCCGACTACGCCTACACGCTGCTGAGCGGGCGGCATGCCGAGGACGGATGGCGAGCCGCGGCGGTCCTGACAGCAACCACTGCCGAACCTCGCCGAGTGGCACTGCGGCAGCTACCCGCATCCCGACCACGGATCGTGTTCGCGTTTCCCGGTGCGGGCGCCCAGGACGCGGGCATGGGCTCGGGTCTCTACCGCGACGAACCGACCTTCGCCGCGGTCATCGACGAATGCGCGACGGTGCTCAAACCGTTGCTGGACTATGACATCCGCGACATCGTGACCGGACGTGCGGAACGCGGCGATGTCGACGACATCCGGTGGGGCCAGCCCGCGTTGTTCGCGGTCTCGCTCGCCACCGCAGCGACCCTGCGCGGATTCGGGATCGAGCCGGACGCTGTACTAGGCCACAGTCTCGGTGAGTACGCGGCCGCAGTCGTCGCCGGAATGCTGAGCCTCACCGACGCCGCCCGCCTGGTCGCGGCCCGTTCGCTCGCACTCGCCGAGACGGCCCCGGGCGCCATGCTGGCGGTCGCGCTCGGCGAGCCGGATCTGCGCGCGATCCTGGCCGGTCATCCCCAGGTGACGCTCTCCGCGGTCAACGCACCGGATGCGTGCGTCGTGTCGGGCCCGACCGCCGCGATCGACGACCTCGCGATCGTCCTGGCCCGCAGCGGAGTACACACGAGCAGGCTGCGAATCGGTGCCGGGCTGCACTCACCCGCCGTCGAGGGTGCCACCGGTGCACTCCGCGAGGCGGCGTCCCGGATCTCGGTCTCGCCGCCGGCGTTCCCGCTCTACAGCACACTCACCGGAGCCACGCTCCGCCACGCCGACGCCGAGCACTGGGTGCGCCACTTGCGCGAGCCTGTCCAGTTCGCGGCAGCGATCCGGGCGGCCGCAGGCACCCATCCCACGATCATCGTGCAGACCGGCCCGGGCAGCGAGCTGGCGTCACTGGCACGACGCAACGCGCCCGCGGGACTCACCACGGCGCTGACCACCTTCCCGGGCGCCGACGAGACCACCGAGGCGAACGCATCGGACCGCACCGCGCTCCTGACTGCGGCAGGTCAGTTATGGTGCACGGGAGCCGATCTCGACGCCGCGGCGCTGCATCGCCGACCACGGCGCGTCCGCGTGCCCGGTTACCCGTTCCAGCGCCGCCGACTGTGGATCGATCCCCCGGAAACGGCCACGAGCCCGCCGAACGGTGTCGCAACCGACGGGGACGGCACAACTGCCGAATCCAGGATCGAGGAGCCGACGCCGCCCATCAACAGGCCGCTCGCGACATCCGGCCAAGAGTTCGCCCCGACCAGGGTGACCGAATCGGTGCCTGAGCAATTCACAGCGAACACTGCGACCGCTTTCACGACCGGTGACCAGGAGCGCGTCGGGGAACTGTGGGGCCGACTCCTCGGTCTGCCGGTCACTGCACCGGATGCGGACTTCTTCGCCCTCGGCGGCACGTCCATGCTGGCGACCCGGATGCTCGACGTGCTCAACGAGCAGGAACAGGCCGACATCAGATTGCGGGAATTGCTCACCCACTCGACGGTGTCCGCCTTCGCCGAACTGCTCGGGCATCGACGCGCCTCCTCGCCGGATCCTTTGCCCGTCCCTGGCACGGCGGCGAACTCGACTGCACCGCAGCAGACCTCTCCGGCAGGTACTCGAGCGGTGCCGAACCGAGCCGCGCCCGAGCCGTTCCCGCTGACCAGGGTCCAGCACGCCTACTGGGTGGGCCGCTCCGGCGCGTTCGGGCTCAGCGACGTAGCCTGCCACATCTACCTCGAATACGACTGTGCCACTCTCGATCTCGAGCGCTACCAGCGGGCGTGGAACCGAGTGATCGACCGCCACGACATGCTGCGCGCGGTGATCACCGACGACGGGCGCAACCGTGTGCTCGACGAGGTTCCCGACTACCGCATCCGCCGCCACGATCTCACCGGGATGTCCACCCAGGAAAGCCGGGACACCCTGGCCGACTTGCGCCGGCAGCTCTCACATCGGGTTCATCGCCCGGACCGGTGGCCGTTGTTCGATGTGCGGGCTGCGGTCCTGGACGAGCAGACCACGCGAATATTCCTCGGGATCGACGCACTGATCTGCGACGCCGCCAGCTTCCTGGTACTGGACCGCGACCTGCGCGCGTACTACGACGACCCGGCCACCGAGCTTTCGCCGATCGAAACCGGTTTCTGCGACTACGTCGACCGTCTCACCGATCGCGCGCAATCACCCGAACAACAACGGGCCGTGGACTATTGGCGGGCGCGCATGGACGAGATTCCCGGTCCTCCCGCCCTGCCGACGCGGGCCAAGACCCAGACCCGGCCGTGGTTCGCGCGACGCGGCGGCGCTCTCGCCCCGCACGAGTGGTCGACTCTGCGCGCGGCATGTGCCGAGCATGGTGTGACGCCGTCGGCGGTGCTGCTCACCGCCTATGGCGACGTGCTGGCGGCGTGGTCGGGCCAGGACCGGTTCTCGGTCATGCTCACACTGGTCGATCGGCCGGTGGCACTGCACGGCATCGAGGGCGCGATCGGGGATTTCACAACCCTGCTGGCGCACCAGGTGCACCACGACGCGGGAGAGTCGTTCACCGATCGCGCCGCTGCCACCCAGCAGCGGTTGTTCGACGACATGGACCACCGGCAGTTCTCGGCCCTTGACCTGTTGGCGGAGAAGTCCACCAAAACCGGTCAGCGACAATTGCTTCCGGTGGTGTTCACCAGCGCCCTGGATGTCGGTGGGCTGGTCGGCGACACCGATCTGGAGTGGGCCGGGCGCATCGTGCACGGAGTCAGTCAGACCCCGCAGGTGTGGCTGGACCACCAGGCGTTCGTGCACGCCGGAGCCCTGCAACTGCAGTGGGACGTCCTGGAAACCGTGCTCGACGCCGAGACCGCCGACGCTGCCTTCACCGCCTACCTGACCTGGTTGCACCGCCTCGTCGAGGACCCGGGCGCGTGGACGGCGCCCGAGGCCGGTCCGAGCCTGGACGGTCCGGCCGATGAAGTGGCCGCGACAGTGATCGAGATCTGGAGCCGGAAATCTGACG
>CBJNFW010000320.1:0-9297 GCA_966435935.1 uncultured Nocardia sp. | reverse complement strand
GCAGATCCACAAGAGCAACGACGAGATCGTCACCGAGCAGATGGCACTGTTGCGCGAGCACTATCCGGCCGCCGCCGCGGCCCGCGTCGTGCACGCGCAGGTGGTCAAGATGCCCAGGGCGACCTTCTCCCAGACCGTCGGGACCGACGGCCTGCGTCCCGGCCAGCGCACGTCGGTCCCGAATCTGGTCCTCGCGGGGGACTGGACCCGCACCGACTGGTCCGCGACGATGGAGAGCGCGGCCCAGAGCGCGGCGAAAGCAGTTGCCGCACTGACGGAATAGAGTCCCGCGTTCAGGCAATCGGCGTCGGGACCGCCGCAACCGCGCTGTGTGCGTCGTCCTGCGCGGCCACGCTCGTGATGCTGACCCAGGTGTTGTTCACGGCCGCGGTACCCGAGATCGGATCGACCAGCGCCGGATCGTGCAGCAGATTCACATTCGCACCGGGGAGCGACGCCGCCAGCTGCCAGCCGACGCCGGGTTCGCGGTGGCCCCAACCGTGCGGCACCGCGACTGTCCCCCGGCGGATCTCATCGCTGACCTCGAGCGTCACGACGATCGACCCGGTGCGCGAGGTCACGGCGACCTGCTCGCCGTTGTTCAGGCCGCGCTCACCGGCGTCCGTGGGATGCATCAGCGCGGTGCAGCGGTCGCGCCCCTTCACCATCGCCGGGACGTTGTGCAGCCAGGAGTTGTTGCTGCGCAGGTGACGTCGACCGATCAGGCGCAGATCGAAGCCGTCCGCACCGTCCTCGCGATCGCGTTCGAGCTGAGCACACGCCGCTGCCACGAATTCGGGCGGGGCGAGGTGCACCCGCCGGTCCCGCGTGGCGATGATCTTGTCCAGCCGCGGACGCAGCGGCCCGAGGTCCGCACCGCCGGGCATGGCGCGCAATTTGGCGATCGTGAGTCCCTTGCGTCCACGCCGCAGCACGCCGTAGGGGCCTGCGGCGACAGCGGCCCCGGCCAGGCGAATCGGGCTGAGCCGGGCGAACATTCGGTCCAGGGCCGGTGCGGTGAACCGGCGCGCGGGCAGCGGCAGCACCTCGGTGATCAGCCGCGTCATGATCTCCCAGTCCTCCAGCCCCTCGGCCGGCGGTTCGAAGACGGCGGCGTCGTAGCGCAGGTTGTTGCGCACACTGAACACCGGGAACAGCAGGTTCACATCCGCGCGCTCGAGCGGCGAGACCGGCGGCAGGATGATGTCCGCGTGCCGGGTGGTCTCGGTGACGTACATGTCGACGGCCACGTAGAATTCCAGCGAATCCAGTGCCGCGCCGAGCTTTCCGCGCTGCGGTGTGGACAGCACCGGGTTCCCGGCGTAGGTGATCATCGCCCGGATCTGCCCGTCGCCCTCGGTGAGGATCTCCTCGGCCAGCGCCGCCACCGGCAGTTCGGTGCGGAACGACTTGTACCGGCCCGAACGATCGGTCCACGCACCGTGTTTCACCCGCAGGTACTTCGCGTAGGGCGCCGCATCGGCGGGCGGGGTCGCGAACATCTGGCCGCCGGGGCGGTCCAGATTCCCGGTGACCGCGTTGATGGCGTTCACCAGCCAGTGCGTGAGGGTGCCGGTCACCTGCTGGCACACCCCGATTCGCGCGTAGATCAGCGCCGACGGCGCGGCGGCGTGCTCGCGGGCCAAGCGGCGGATCACGTCCGCGTCGACGCCCGCGCGCGATGCCGCCGATTCCGGATCACACTGTGCCGCAAGGGCGCCGAGTTCGTCCCAGCCGGTGCACCGGGCGCGCACCGCGTCGGTGTCGCACAGCTTTTCCTCGATCAGCACGTGCAACATGCCCAGCAGCAGGTACACATCCCCGCCCGGAACGACCGCCACGTGCTCGTCGGCCAGGCGCGCGGTCTCGGTGCGCCGCGGATCGATCACCACGACCTTGCCGCCGCGCTGCCGCACATCCTTGATGCGCCCGCGGGCATTGGGCATCGTGGTGACCGATCCGTTGGACACCGCCGGATTCGCGCCCAGGATGACCAGCCGGTCGGTGCGGTCGATGTCGGCGACCGGCATGAGCACATTGGAGCCGAACATCTGCCAGGCCGCGAACTCCTGCGGGAACTGATCGATCGACGACGCGGAATAGAAGTTGCGCGTCATCAGCGCGACCCGCAGCAGAATTCCGTACAGCCCCGAAGTGCTGTGTGCCGCAGGGTTTCCCAGATACATCCCGATCGCGCTCGCGCCGTGTTCGCGGCGGATCGCGCGCAGCCGCCGGCCGATCTCCTCGAAGGCCTCGTCCCAGCCGATCGGCTCGAAGCGATCGCCGACCCGCCGCACCGGCGTGCGCAGGCGGTCCGGATCGTGGTGCAGCCCGCCCATGGCGGTCGCTTTCGGGCAGATGTACCCGCGGGAGAGTACGTCGTCCGGATTGCCCTCGATCCGGGCGACGCGATCGCCCTCGACGGTGACCAGAATCCCGCAGTGCGCCTCACAGAGACTGCACTGCCGTGCGACGGTGCGAGTGTTCATGTCTATTCCTCTCGAGCCGGACACGCCCCGAGCCTACCGGCCTTCCGGTCCGCCGTATACGGTCATTCGGCCGGTTCGGCGACCGCGGCGGGGTCGTGTGGTGATCGTCCGGATCCAGTCGCCGGGTCCGCTGCCGGTATCCGCGCATCGAGCCACGCCAGTTGCCGCTATCGACCGGGCCGGTCGCGGTATCGGCCACGTACCGGCTGTGGCAGCCGCCGGTACTCCACATTGTGGCGGCCAGGCGCTCCTGCGCCCGCTCGTCGAAACGGTCCGGCGATTCGGCACGCACCTCGAGATACCGGATACGTGAAAGCTGTTCCGCCGCATGCACGATGTGGTTCATCTGATTCTCCGGCATGTGCGCCCGAACCGACGTTGGTATCGGACCTGCCGATCCGGTTCGGGACTGATCCAGTACGGCCGACACTGGAAGAGCGTCGCCGTCCGCTCTCGCTCGGCGATGTGCCGTACGAACCGCAATACGCTGAGCGGTGACTAGCCTGATGTGCGAACCGTCCGCACTCGCGCATCATCCGGACAAGGAGGGCACATCGATGAAGGTGTTCCAGATCGGCGCCGCCGGCGGCGTCGGGCGACCGCTGGCCGCGCTGCTGCACGCGCGCGGTGACGAGGTGACCGGCATGCACCGCCGCCCCGAACAGGCCGCCGCGATCGCCGAAACCGGTGCGGCACCGCTCGCGGGTGATCTGATCGCCGACAGCGTCGAGGAACTCGCCGAGAAGTTCCGCGGGCACGACGCGGTGGTGTTCTCCGCGGGCGCGCACGGCACCGGGCAGGACCAGACCAGCGCGATCGACGGCGCCGGGCTGGAGAAGGCGGCGCAGGCCGCCCGCCTCGCCGGGGTGTCGCGCTTCGTGCTGGTCTCGGTCTTCCCCGACGCCGGGCGCGGCAGGCAGATCAGCGAGGGCTTCGAGCACTACATGCGGGTGAAGAAGACCGCGGATGTGTACCTGACCCACACCGATCTGGACTGGCTCATCGTGCGGCCGGGCACGCTGCGTGACGAGCCCGGGAACGGCTGTGTCACAGCCGGTCTGGCGATCGAGTACGGCGACGTGCACCGCGACGGCGTGGCCGCGTTCATCGACGCGGCCCTGCACCGGCCCGAGCTTTCCCGCGTCATCGTCGAACTCACCGACGGCCCCACCCCGGCCGCCGATGCCGTCGACGGGGTGATCGCCGCCACCGGTCCTCGTTCGGCCTCCTGACCGCTCCCCCACCCAGCTGGTTCGAAAGTGCCTGTACCGCTGATGATTCCGCGCTCGCCCGGCCGGCCCCATACCGGTCGGCGAATGCGGCGCCGGATCGCACCTGCGCGGCCCGGCGGCGTCCGGATCGCGGCCCGAGCATGGCTCCGGACCAGTTGGCGCGACATCAACACACTCCAACTTGCTCGTAGACAACGAGTTACGAGATGGCCCCGCCCAGAGGACCCGCATCCCCGCAGCCGGGCAGGATCAGATCGCTCGGCGTACGCCGCCGATACCCCGACTGCCCGGCAGCCGAGTCCGGTTCGCTCAGGCGCTCACATCCTCGGCGGCGATCTCCGAGAATACTTCGCGCAGTTGGCGTTTGAGGAGTTTCCCGCTCGGGTTCTTGGGCAGCTCCTCGACGACCACCACATATTTGGGTGTCTTGTAGCCCGCCAGATGTTTCCGGCAGTGCGCGATCACGTCCTCGGTGTCCAGGACGGCGCCCGTGCGAGGCACGACCGCCGCGACGACGGCCTCGATCCACTTGGGGTGCGGGACGCCGAACACCGCGACCTCGGCGATATCGGGGTGGGTGTAGAGCGTCTCCTCGACCTCGCGGCTGGCGACGTTCTCGCCGCCGGTCTTGATCATGTCCTTCTTGCGGTCGACCACGTACAGATAGCCGTCCTCGTCCAGGTAGCCCAGATCGCCGGAGTGGAACCAGCCGCCGGTGAACGCCGCCGCGGTGCGTTCGGGATCGTTCAGATATCCCGACATGGCGTGCGGGCTGCGATGCACGATCTCGCCGATGGTTCCCGGCGGCACCGGACGGTCCTGATCGTCGACCACCGCGGTCTCGGTGTTGAGCGAGGCGCGTCCGGCCGAACCGGCATGTGCCAGTTGATCTTCCGGTTGCAGCACGGTGGCCATCGGCGCCATCTCCGTCTGGCCGTAGAAATTCCACAGCCGCACGCCGGGCAGGCGCTGCCGCAACTCGAGCAGGACCTCCCGGGGCATGGCCGACGCTCCGTAGTACCCCTTGCGCAGGGCGCTCAGATCGGTGGTGTCGAAATGCGGTGAGCGCAGCAGGGCGATCCAGACCGTCGGCGGGGCGAAGAGTTTCGTGACGCCCTCGCGCTCGATGGTGGCCAGCAGTTCGTCCGGGTCGGGCCGGGCGGCGATGATGCTGGTCGAGCCCAGGTAGATGTCCGGGACGAGGAAGCAGTCCAGTTGCGCGCAGTGGTACAGCGGCAGCGCGTGCAGTTCGATGTCGTGGCCGTCCATGCCGCCGTCGGCGAGGATGCTCACGTACTGCCACATCAGGCTGCGGCTGGACAGCATCGCGCCCTTGGGCCGGGATTCGGTACCGCTGGTGTACATCAACCGCAGCACCTCGTCGTCCTCGATCACCCGATCCGGCAGCTCGGCGCGCTCGTGACCGGTCCAGTCGGCGATAGCGGTCCACCCCTCGCGGGGCTCGCCGATCACCGCCCGGACCCGGACCTCGGTCCCCGCTTCGCCCATCGCCTGTTCGGCCGGTGCGAGGAGAACGTCCTCGGCGACGAGCGCGGCGGCCCGGCTGTGCCGGAGAATATAGGCGATCTCCCCCGCGCCCAGCATGAAGTTGATCGGCACCACCGCGACGCCCAATCGCGCGGCCGCGAACACCAGTACCGGATACTGCCAGCAGTTGTGCGCCAGGATCGCCAGCCGCTCACCGCGGTCCAGGCCCGCGGCGAGCAGGGCCGCGGCCGTGCGATCGATGCGGTCGTCCAGTTCGGCGAAGGTCAGGCGCACCTCGCCGTCGATGAGCGCGAGTTTGTCCGGGAGTCGGCGTGCGGTTCGCCGGGGAATGTCGCCGAGCGCGTGTGCTCGGGCCCGGCGCACCTGTGCGTTATCGGACTCGGTGTCGGTCATCGGCTCGTCCTGCGGGTCGGGGGTATGGTTCGCCCTCGATCATGTCCCCGCACGCACGGTTCGTCCCGGTTTTCGCGCGACCGCCCGCTGAGCGGATACCGGTCGGCGCGCACAGGACTGCCGGGCTAGCGTGAGGGTATGAGCCTGATCGAACTGCAGGGCGCGGTCAACGTCCGGGATCTCGGCGGATTCGTCACCGCCGAGGGCCGCAGGCTGGCCGCGGGACGTCTGTTCCGCGCCGACGCGCTGCACAAACTCACCGACGGCGACGTGGACGTCCTGGCCGGCTTCGGCCTGCGCACCGTGATCGATTTCCGCAGTCAGCGGGAGATCACGAGTCACGGGCCCGATCGCCTGCCGCCCGGCGTCGAGCGCGTCGAACTGCCGATCGCCGGCGGGAACATCAGTGCCACCCTGGGCCCGGTCGTCGACGAATTCTCCAGTGGTAAACCGGATCTCGGCGGCGGGCGGGCCGCGGAGGTGATGCGCTCGATCAACCGGCAGTTCGTCACCGAACCGGAGTACCGCGCGATCTTCGGCCGCGCCCTGCGCCTGATCGCCGATCCCGCACGCGACCCGCTGCTGTTCCACTGCACCGCGGGCAAGGACCGCACCGGCTGGATGGCCGCGCTCGTCCTGACCGCCCTCGGCGTCCCGCACGACGAGGTCCTGGCCGACTATCTGGCCACCAACGACTACGTTTGGCCCACCTACCAGGCCTGGCTCATCCGCGCCGCCGAATCCGGCGAGGTCCAGGACCCCGCCGCCATGCGCGAGCTGCTCTACCAGGACCCGTCCTACATCGGCGAAGCCTTCGCCGCCGTCGAGTCGAGCTACGGCACCTTCGAGCGATTCCTCACCGACGGAATGGATTTCGGCCCCGCCGAACTCGAGCGGCTGCGCGGGGCCCTGCTCGAGTAGGGCATCGGCCCTCGAACGGTCCGTGTCCGGGCAGCGCGAACCGTCATGACGCCGGTGCTCCCACGCTCGGTCCCGCCGGAGGCGCGGGCGCCGCGAAGGACTCCGCCTCGGTCAGCTGCTACGGGTGCGACCCGGCGTGAACGATACCGCCCCGGCGCCTACGACCGACCGGGCCCGCGGCGACCTGCGAGCCGCCGCCCCATGGACCGCAATCCCCTTGCGGCACAGGCAATCCGGCGGCACGACAGAGCCACGGAACCACACTCGGCGGCACAGCTCATGTGGCCAGAATGCGGGTGCACTGGTCGATATCGGTGATGCGCGCGTCCTGCGCGAGCCTGCCGACCAGGTAGATCTCGGTGGCGATGACGTGCGCGGTCCGCATCGTCGCGGTCAGGGTGTAGTGGGCGGCGATTCCATTGCCCGACAACATCTTCGAGTGCACCTCGACATGAATCGCCCGGGCATTGCGACGCGCCGGGCGGGCGTGGTCGATCAGGCGTTGCCGGTCCAGCGCCACGCCGTCGTTGCGGAAGACGAAGCCCGGCGCGAACCAGCGATCGAGAACGCGGCCCGGATCCTGATCACCGAAGGCCATCTCTTCGGGGTAGCGGGTCAGGAACTCGGTCAGATCGCCGTCGTCGTGTATGCCGACCGCCCCATCGCAGGATGTCATCGCGGCACCCCTGCCGTGCGGGCGCCATGCGCGAGCAGCTCGTCCACCGACCACTGGTCATCGATGTGGACCCCGCGCTTGGCCGCGAGCACCGTACCGTCGGGGGCGATGAGGAAATCGGCGGGCAGGCCGAGACGGCCGCCTTCCGGACGCGACGGTGGCGGCGGCTTCTCGTGCCGGCGGATCGCCCGCAACTCGCGACCGACACCACGCGCGATCGCGGGCCAGCCGCGCGGGTCGAGCAGGGCCCGCGCACCGGACTCCACACCGAACTCCCGGTACAGCGCACGGGTGGGATCCGCGATCAGGTCCAGCGGCACCGCGGCGGTCTGCGCGCGCAATTCCGCTGCGCCGGAATGGAATACCACCACCTCGTGAATGCCTGCGGCGGCGATCTCGTCGCGGCGCAGCACGATCGAGCGCAGGTGCAGGCTGCACACCGGACATCCGGCGAACCTGCGGAATTGCAGATGGACCAGACGGCCGGGATCCGGGACGCGGACCTCGGTTCCGGCGATGGTTGTCAGTGTGCGAGCGGGCACCGATGACGACAGCGACATGGAAACTCCCTTCGTAAGCGTACAACATACGCTTACGTCCAGTATGCGCGTATCCCGTACGCTGTCAATCCGTGCCCCGCCCCCGCTCACTGACGACCCACGACCTCGCCGCCGCCGCCCTGGCGGTGATCGATCGCGATGGCCTGTCCGCCCTGACCATGCGAGCGGTGGCCAAGGAGCTGCGGATGGCGACGATGGCGCTGTACCGCTACGTCACGGACCGCGACGAGCTGGAAATCCTGGTCGCCAACCGAATTCTCGATCCGGTCGACGTATCACTACCCCCGGGCACGGACTGGCGTGAGCGCGCCACACTTCTGCTCGACCGCCTGCGCGCGGCCGCATCGGCACATCCCGCCGCGATCCCCTTGACACTGCGGCACCGACAGTCCGCACCCGCGAGCCTGCGCTGGATCGAGGCCATGCTCACCGTGCTCACCGATGCCGGATTCACCGGCCCCGAACGCGTCATCGCCCAGCGCACGATCGTCGGCTTCCTGCTCGGTTATCTCCAGAACGAGCACTACGCCTCGCTCATCGGCCCCGGCACCGAGACCCTGGCCCGGGCGTCCGCCGAGCAATTCCCCCTCCTCGCCGAGACCGCCGCCCAGGCCCGGACCATGTCCCCCGCGGACGAATTCCGCGGCGGCACAGCGATAGTCCTACAAGGTCTGGCAGCACGCCTCGAGCAGCGCTGAACGCGCCATTACCAGTCCACCGAGGCCGGACACCAGGCACCTCTGTCTTGAACATGCCGCCTCGAGTACCTATCTGTGCCGGTAGCCGACATCACCGTCGTGGGACGCCGTCGAGCACGCCCGTCTCGCCGGCCGGCATGCCACCGCAGCAGCGATCGGATACGCCACTGGGGCACCCACCGATTCGGCTGGGTCGTCCGAACCGGTGCCCGCGGACTGCAAGGCCGCACGGTCTGTGGTTGTCCCGGCCGGATAGCCGTCCGGCGAATCGGCGCAACCGACAACGGACGCGCTTGCCCCACTCGCCTTAGGTGTCCGTCTTTCTTGATCTTGTTTTGCTCGCTCTTCGCATACCCACCAGGCAGCCGAACGGATTCGGCCGTGACAAGATCACCATGAAATCGAACGCTGGCGACCTGCACCTCGCCGGCCGCGCGCCGGGCCTGCTGCACGCGTGGGCGCGCGTCGCCGATGGCAGCTGGCCCGGCCTGGTGGAAATGGTGCTGTGGACGGGCAAACGGACAGGGCCGGTTGCCGGTGATGCAGTGGTGCCCGTCGCCCGCGCTTGCGCCCCGCGAGGAGGGTTCAGCCGCGCGCTGAACCCTCCGGCCACACGATCGTCACCGGCACATCGCGTTCACGCGCCAACGCGACCACACTGCCTGTGCCGCTACGCTCCCCGGCCTCGCCGTCCCAGACGGCGAACAGGCGGTCACACGATCCGACCACGACCTCGTTCGCGGCCTCATACGCGTCGACACCGGCGTCATCGAAGTCCATCACCCGGACGCGCTCGGCACGCTGCAGCAGCTCATCGAA
>CBJNFW010000319.1:0-9439 GCA_966435935.1 uncultured Nocardia sp. | reverse complement strand
CCAGGATCGTCTTCACGTCCAGGTTGACCCCGACCTCGACCGGCAACGCCTCGAAGACCTCCGCCAGCGCAGGCAGCGCACAGTCGGCCGCGTCCCGCTCGATCAGGAAGTCCCCGGCGGCGGTGAACGGGTCGTGCCGCAACACCAGCGCGTCGTCGGCGGTCAACATGTCCCAGACGTCCTGTGGACCGGCGGCGATGTCGACGGTGTGCACGTAGCGCCGGGCGGCGCCGGCCAGGAACGCATCGTCCGAGGCCGCCAGCGTGAATCGTGGAGTCATTGTGGCCGTGAGCCTTTCGGATCTACAGATCTAGTACGAGGGGGCCGTCGCAGCGGGAGACGCACACCAGCATGTGGTCCGCGCGGTCGGCGTCGGAGAGCAGCCGGTCGCGGTGATCGACCGCGCCGGAGAGCACACCGGATTTGCAGGTGCCGCAGAAACCCTGGCGGCAGGAGTACAGCGCATCGGGTTTCACCCGCTGGATCGCCGCGAGTGTGGTCTCCTGCGCGCCCACCCGGACGGTGCGGCCCGAACGCGCCAGTGTCACATCGAATTCGCGGCCGTCGAGCACCGGCAGCGGCGAAAAGCGCTCGGTGTGCAGCGATCCCGTGGGATTGAGCTCGAACAGGTTGCGCTGCGCGGCGTCCAGCACCGGCGGCGGACCGCACACGTACACCGCCGCACTGGGTGCGGCCTCGGCGAGGATGGCGGCGATATCGGGAATGCCGTGCTCGTCGTCGGTGCGGACCTCCGCGCCCTCGGGCAGTTCGCCCAGGAACGGCATACTCGCGCGGGACCGGCCCAGATACACCAGCCGCCCGCGTGATCCGGCCGCATGCGCCATCGGCAGGATCGGCGTGATGCCGATCCCCGCGGCCACGAACAGATAGGACGGCGCGGTCTCGACGAAGGTGAACGCGTTGCGCGGGCCGCGCAGCCGCAGCCGCTCACCCGGCTCGAGGGTGTGCATCTCGCGCGAGCCACCCTCGCCATCGGCGATGCGGCGCACCGCGATTCGATAGCGGAACCGATCGCGCGGACTACCGCACAGCGAGTACTGCCGTTGCCGCCCAGAAGGCAGGAAGACATCCACGTGCGATCCGGGCCGCCACGACGGCAGCGGTGCGCCGCCGGGACGGATCAATGTCAGGCTCACCACGTCGTCGGCCTCGTCACGAACCGATTCGACCAGGACGTCCAGATCGAAACCGCTGCGCCGCACCGGATTCGGCCTGGACACCGCCGGCGCGGTGACGACCTTCTTGTACACGTCCATCACCACGCCCAGCGCCCGCAGGCCGACCATGGACATATCCACGCCCCGGCGCGGACGTTCGGCCGTCAGCGTCGATCCGGTGCCGGTGCGCTGCTCCGGCGTGCGGGGCGCCTCGGCCGCCGCATCGGACCCGCTCATCCGCGAGCCGCCGGGGAGTGCGCCAGATAACGCAGTGCGCTGTCCATCGAGCCCAGTTGGGAGGGATGGAAATTGCGGCCCAGATACCGCGGCATCTCGGTGAAGAACGTGGTGAAACTCGGAATCACGCCCCGCTTGGTGGCGCTGGCGAACTGCCAGAGCCAGTACCGGCCCTTGGCCGGGCTCGGATCCTTGCGGTACAGGTACGCGGTCGAGAAGATGAACAGCGGCAGCAGGAGTCCGCAGGCCAGCAGGCCGGTGCGGAACCGGCGCGCGTATCCGCCGTCGACGTGCATGTAGGCGTCGAAGACCACGCTGCGATGTTCCACCTCCTCCGCGCCGTGCCAGCGCACCAGGTCCAGCATCGTCGGGTGCATGCCCAGATCCTCGAGCACCCGGGACTCGAGCAGCCATTCGCCGATGACGGCGGTGAAATGCTCCATCCCGGCGAACAGGCCGAGACGTTCGCGCAGCCATTGCTCCTTGGCCCGCCCGCTCAGACCGTGATCACCCAGGACCCGGTCGACCAGCCAGGTGACCTTGGACACGTAGGACTCCACATCGAGACCGATGGCCTGCAGATGCTTTCGCGCGCCCTCGTGACTGCTGGCGTGCATCGACTCCTGGCCGATGAATCCGGTCACCTCTTCGCGCAGCCGCTCGTCGTCGATGTACGGCAGTGCCTCGCCGAGGCAGGCGGCCATCGCCCGCTCCCCCTCCGGCAGAACCAGATGCATCACATTCGTGACATGGGTTGCCAGAACTTCTCCGGGAATGTAGTGCATCGGTACGGACGAGAAGTCGAAGTGGACGTCTCGCGCGTGGATCGCGTGCGCTTCTTCCCGGTAGGGGTGCGGCATAGCACCGTTATCAGCCATGCCCCGACCGTACAAGACCACAAATCGTATTGCAATGTTGCAGCCACAAACTGGTGAAGATTGTTGCAATCGGAGCCGGAGCTGCTAGCGTCGATATATGCCCACCGCCTCCCGGACCTCGAAAGAAGCGCCGAAGACCGAGTCCATCGAGGGGCGCATCCTCGACGCCGCCCTGATCCAGTTCCAGCGCCTCGGCGTGAAGAAGACGACCATCGAGGACGTCGCCCGCCAAGCCGAGGTCGATCGGGTCACGGTGTATCGGCGTATCGGCTCCCGGGAGGATCTGGTGCGTTCGGTGACCGCGCGGGAGGTGCAGGCCGTCCTGACCGAACTGCGCGATCTGCCCGCACAGCACGACACCATCGAATCCGTGATCGCCGCGGTCTTCGTCACGGTCGTCACGCGCTGGCGCACCCATCCACTCGTCGAGCGCATGATCGCACTCGAACCCGACCGGCTGCTACCCCAACTCACCACCGATGGGGCGTCCTTTTTCACCATGGCCTCCACGGCCAGCACCACCATCCTGCGCCAGGCCCTGCGCGATCGCGGCCTGCCGGAGATCCCCGATCTGAGCACCCGCGTCGAAATCTCCTGCCGCATAGTGCATTCCCTCATCCTACAGCCGGTCGGCACGGTCCCCCTGGACACCACCGAGGATCTGGAGACGTTCGCCCGCGACTACATCGTTCCCATCGTCGTCGGCTGAGCGCGAATCCACTCTGCCACAGCGAAAACTGGACCGCCGACGACGATGCCGTCGTTCCCGGCCGGATCGCCACGAGAACGTCAGCCGGAGCTGTCCCGCGCGCGGCAGTCGAAAACCGCACCGCCACAAGGGGTGCGCTCACAGCCGGCGACGGCAACCGAGATGCACCGGACCGCATGGAACACGCCGTGCGCAACGATCGGCCTCACGCCGAGGCCACCGAGCGGATCGCCGCGGCGACCGCCGCGACGGCCATCAACCGCACGGTGTCGACGTGTGCCTCGACCGAACCCGTTGCCGCGGCGATGAATCCGTCGCCGTCGTAGCGGGTGTGCGGTGGGATCAGGGCGCGGGCCAGGCCGTCGTGCGCGCCCTGGGCGGCGATCAGACAGCCGGTCTTGTCCAGCCGAGCGTTGGTGAGGACCGCGCCGATCGTGGTGTGCGTGCGGGCGGTGTCGAATTCGAAGGGCTCGCCCATGATCGCGACGGCGTCGAGCGGGGTGTCCGCGTGGCCGTCGTCGATATCACCGAACGCGTTGACGGCACACAGCGCGCCGACCACCAACGGCCCCGATGTTCGCTCGGCATAACCGATTCCGCCCGGACGCCGCTGCTCACCGCGCCACTGCGAGGTGTACGCACCCGTCCCGGCGCCGACGCGGCCGTGCAGGATCTGCTCACCCGCACCGGCCTGTGCGGCGGCATAGCCGTGTTCGGGCTTCGGCCGGACGGACGGATCGCCCACGGCGAGATCGAACAGCGCCATGGTCGGCACCAGGGGCACCGGCCCGGCCGGGGTGGGCACGCCGCGTCCTCGCTCCTCCAGGTAGCGCAGCACACCGTCGGCGGCGGCCAGGCCGAAGGCCGACCCGCCGGTCAGCACGATCGCATCGATCGTGACCGCGGACTTGTCCACCGCGAGCGCGTCGAGCTCCCGGCTGGCCGGGGCCCCGCCGCGCACTTCGCACGAGGCGATGGTGTGCTCCGGCAACGTCAGCACGGTACAGCCGGTCTGCGCGGCCGGATCCGACCAGTGCCCGACCCGGATGCCCGCAATTCCGATCGTCATACGCACCCTCCTCCGCTCGTGATCGTCCCCGGCGATCATCGCACTACCGGTGGGCGCGCGCCCGTCCCGAGAGCACCGGGTCGGCGCGCTTCCGCTCGTTCTCGGCGGCCTGCGTTCGGCCGGACCGCCGATCGCGACGAGTCGTTCGCCGCACTGGACGCCTTCGCCGTGGCGGGCGGCAGCATGATCGATACCGCCGACGAGATCGGCTCCCACTGCCGCCGGGTAATTCGCGCGCACTCGCGATATCGACAAGCGACTCGCACTGCGGCAACGGCTATCCGCGCGGCGCCGTGAGGTCGTAGACGCTCGTGCCGTCGACCGTCGCCGCGGTGTAGTGCTGCTCGACCCAGGCGGTGATCTTCGCCGACTCGGAGTCGTCGCCGCCGCCGGGACCGCGGTTGTCACCGCCGATGAAGTAGTGGATGCGCCCCTGCGCCACATACCGCTGGAATTGCGCCAGAGCCGGGGCGGGGTCGCCGCCGCTGAATCCGCCGATCGACATGACGGGGACATTCGCGGCGAGCTGATAGCTGTTCGCCCCGTGCGAACTGACCGCCGAACCGGCCCAGGTGAACCGGCCCGCATCGGCTTTCAGCATGGCGACGATCTGCGAAGAGGGACCCGAATCCCAGCCCGGCCCGCCATTTCCGGGTTTCGGCTGCGCGCCGTCGGCCGGTTGCGCACCGGCTCCGGGCTGCGCGTTGTTCCCCGGGCCGGAATCGTTCCCCGGCCCCGCGTTGTTCCGCGGACGTCCGCCGCCCTTGCGCCCGCCCGGATGCCCCCATCCCGATCCGGGCACCTGCGGACCCGCACTCGCCATCCCCCCGTCACCCTGCGACTTCCCCAGGGAGTCGACGGTGTACGCGACCGGCCCGGCCAACCCGGCCAGCACCGCCGCGAGGAGGGCCGCCATCGCGATCCTGCCGCGCGACCACAGGCCCAGCGCCATCGCGGCCACCAGCCCGGCGACCAGCACCGCCCACCGCAGCCACGGCACGAAATCCGGTGTGCGCGAGAGCGTGAGCCAGGCCATGACCGCGGTGAGCGCCACACTCGCCGCGAATACGCCACGCACCCAGCCTGTTTCGCGCGCCCGCCAGGCCAGCACGCCGGCGCCGCCGACGAGCGCGGCGATCGCCGGGGCCATCGTCAGCGTGTAGTACTGGTGGAACGTCCCGTTCATGAAGCTGAACACCAGGCCGGAGACCACCAGCCACACACCCCACATCAGCAGCGCGCCGCGTGCCTCGTCAATGCGGGAACGCCTGCCGCACAACACGATTCCGGCCACCAGCAGGACCAGCGCCGCCGGGACCAGCCAGGTGATCTGACCGGCCAGCTCCGGCCCGAACAGTCGCGTGATACCCGGATCCCCGGCACGCGGCCCGAATCCGGAGGTGTCCAGCCGCTGAATCCCGTTGTAACCGACGGTCAGATCCAGAATCGAATTGTTCTCCGAGCCACCGAAATACGGCCGCGCGTCGGCCGGCCACAGCTGCGCGATCAGCACCCACCATCCGGCGGCGACCAACAGCGCCACACCCGCGGCGCACAATTGCGCGATCCGCTTGCCCAGGCGCGGCGGACCGGCCAACAGATAGGCCGCGGCCAGCCCGGGAACCACCAGCATCACCTGCAATTGCTTTGCCAGGAAACCCAATCCGACGAACGCACCGCACAGCACGAGCCACCGCCAGCGCCCGTCGCCCAGCGCCCGCGTCATCGCCCACGCCGCGGCGATGATCAGGAAGGTGAGCATCGCATCGGGATTGTTGAACCGGAACATCACCACCGCCACCGGAGTCAACGCCAGCACCAGCCCGGCCAGCAGCCCCGCGGCGGGGCCGAACACCCGGCGTACCGTCGCCCACAGCAGCGCCACCGAGCCGACGCCGAGCACCACCTCCGGAGCCAGCATGCTCGCGCTGCTGAATCCGAAGATCCGCCCGGACAATTCCATCGGCCACAAGGACAGCGGCGTTTTGTCGACCGTCACGATATTTCCCGGATCCAGCGACCCGAAGAAGAACGCCTTCCACGACAACGTTCCCGATTGCACCGCGGCGGCATAGAATTCGTTCGCCCACCCACCGGCGGTGAGATTCCAGCAGTAGGCCGCAGCCGTGCCGATCAGCAGCACGGCCAGAAGCAGACGTTCCCGTGGGATTCCGGCCCGGGGCGAGGCGGTTGCGGGGGCCGGGCGCGCGGCCGCGCCGGGCTCCGCGGTGGCAGTCTCGGTCATGGTCAGCAATCCTGCGCGATCACCCTGCCAGGGTTCTGGGCCGGCACTGGGAGAACCCTGTGAGCCTCGGCCGCACCGAAATCGTGCCGAGGAATACGGGCACCCGCCGGACGAAAAATTCCGAGGTTCCCTTTCCGGCGGGCGCCCGAAATAGACTGTAATCGCTGGATTCTCCGACGCCGGCGTTATTTCCTTCAATAACCGAGTGGCCTCGCGGATCAGGGCATCGCCACCCGGCCGAGCGCGAACACCGACGCATTGTTCCGTAACGACCGCGCCGGTCCGGCATTGCGCCGGGAATCCTCCGATTCCGGCGCATCGTCCGAATCCGGCTGCCACGCCGGGGTATTCCGCACCGCGAGCGCACGCGATATCTGCGCGCCCGTGGTGCGCAACAACGGCACCATCGCCCGCGCGGCATCGGTATTGGGCACGATCGCCGACAACGAGGCCACCACCTCGCGCCCGTTCGAGCGCAGCGGCACGGCGATCGCGGCGTTCGCGGGATCGATCAGTCCTGGACAGAACGCCGCACCGGTCCGGCGGATCTCACTCAGCAAGGCGCGCAGGGCGTTCGGCTCGGTCACCGTCCGCGCCGAGAGCGCGGGCAGCGGGCCCGCCAGCACGCTCTCCTGCACCGCCGGGGGGCCGTAGGCCAGCAGCACCAGCCCGGCCGCACTGGCATGCAGCGGCAGCCGCGAGCCGGGCCCGCGCAGCACGGTCTGCACAGCGTTCGGCGCGGACAACGTCTCGATGAACATCGCCTCCGCACCCTGCCGGACGCTCAGATGCACGTTCTGCCCGATCCGCGCGCTGAGTTCGGTCATGTACGGCACCGAGGTCCGCACCAGCTCCCGGGTGGGCGCCGCCCGGGAGACCAGCTCCCACATGCGCAGCCCGATCCACACCCGACGGTCGGCATCGCGCTGCAACCAGCCGCGCTCGACCAGTTCGGACACCATCCGCGAAACCGTCGGTAACGAAAGACCCGTCCGCTTCGATAACTCGGAGACGGTGATGACCGGACTGTCGTCCTCGAACGCCTCGAGCAGGCGAGCCAATCGAGAAAAGACGGACTCACCGTTGGAATATCTGGCCATCTACGACTTACCTTCCGGTATATCCGGGACACGCAGCATCGATCCGCTGCGTTGCGGACGCGACGGGTCCCGACTTTGTCGTATCGCCCTGGCTGTCCCCTGCTCGAATGCTTAGAATTTTCTGTGCGTCGCGCTTCGTTGTAACCAAGGAAAGCTATTGTCGGCGGAATTTCATACAAAGAAACCCCCACCGTGATCGAAAACACGACCAGGTGGGGGTTTGCTTTCTTTTTGTCCGGATTATCCGATGCTGAACGGCTTGCCCCAAACCGTCACATATCCGATCGACGACGGGGTGTACACCTTCGCCTGCGCGAACGAGCGGGCCTGGGCGTACCCGCCGCAACCGTCCACCGCGAAGGTCTCGTCGTGCCAGGTCAGGCTCTGGTGCGGCCCCTTCACCGACTGGTACGGGTTGTGCGAATCGGCGCCGAAGTCGTCCGGCACCTCCACATCCAGCAGATTCAGCACCTTGGCCTGCCCCGCCGCGAGCGTCAGCGTGGTAGAGGCACCGCCGGTCGCCGACACGGTGGCCGGATTCGTGCTCAGATCCGCGGTGCCGCCGGCATCCACTCCGGGCACGATTCCGCCGCTCAGATCGACCTGGCAGCCGACGATGTAGCCGACGACCAATCTGGTCGAGGTCTGCGGATCCTTCGCCGAGCCGCCGGTCAGATTCACCTCGGCACGGCCGCTGGTCCACGCGTTGCGGCTCAGCGGAGTCGCGTTCAGCGACGGATTGATATTCGCCGATTCTCCCGTGATGTCGACATTCACGACGGTCCCGTCACCGATGGTCCGGGTTATGTGCCCGCCCGGCAGCGGGACGAAGGTGTCGGCGTCGGCCGCACCCACGGAGAAGTATCCGAACGCGGCGGTGGCCGCGAGTCCGATACCCGCCATCCGGGCCATCAGGCCCATGCGAACAGTATTCATGTGAGTATTCCTCGATTCGATTTCGCCGGAGCGAAATGCCGTGGGTTGCAGGCGAAATCAGCCGAGGCTGAACGGCTGGCCGTAGAGGGTCGTCTTGGCGTAATCGGGCCCGACGATTTCCACCGTCACCACCTGGCGCGCCTGGGCGTAACCCCCGCATCCCTGAATCTCGACCTGTTGATCCTGAAGATCGAAGTTGTATCGACCCGACCGGGTCATATCCTTCTCGTCGAAATTCACCCACTTCACCTGTCCGGGCGCGAGCGGCACCGACAGCGACCCGGACAGGGTCGGTGACGTGCTGATCGATCCCGACAGCGCCGCCGAGAAGCTACCCAGCGACACCTGGCAGCCCACGAGGTAGCCGACGGCCATCGTCGAGGCGCCGTGGGTCGAGGAATTGTTCGTCCCGGCATCGTTGTGTGGCCCGTTCCAAGGGCCGACCGTGCCGGGCGGAGTCGTCACATTCGCGGTGATGTGCGAGCTCAGCCAGGCGACCCGGCCGGCCCCGTTCGCCGCCAGCGACGGCGAGATGTTCACGCTGTTCCCGACACTGTCGATGGAAACACCCGGGTCCACGATGTGTCCGTCCGGCAACGGCACAAACGTGTCTGCGTTCGCGGCTCCCGTGGATAGGAAGCCGATCGCGGCGCTGACCGCCGCGGCCGTGCCGGCGGCCCGGAAAATCCGGGCGCCGACACCACAATATTCCCTCATCTTTGTCCCTCACTACCTTCATCGGTATGCCCCGCACAGGCGCGGCAATCGTGTGGCACGTGGACGGTTACGCCTTCGAATTCGCAATCCGCCGAACACGCACCGTCCCGAACGGTAGCTCGAGTCACTATTTACATCGGTCGAACTTTCTTTCATTGCAGAAAGTATGATCGAAATTCGTACACCGCCGTTTCCATCAATGAAATCCTTCCTTCAAGGAAATCGCGGTGGCGAGGCCGGTGAATTCGAGGCGATGCTGGTAGCGGCCCGTACGGAGGGCAGGACAAGCACTCGTCGAGCACGCACCCGGTACTGCAGCCGGAACCTCGCGACCTGCCACCGTAAGACCACCGGGCCTGCGCGGGTGCGC
>CBJNFW010000318.1:0-9444 GCA_966435935.1 uncultured Nocardia sp. | reverse complement strand
CGGGAGGCGCTGCTGCGCGCGGCCGCCGATCGCGGGCGCATCGACGCGGTCGAGGACGAGCTGTTCCGGCTCGGCCGGGTCGTCGAGGACAATCCGGAACTCGAGCAGGCGCTGGCCGACCGCGGTAAGTCGGCGCAGGCCAAGCGTGAGCTGGTCGCGCGCCTGCTCACCGGCAAGGTCGAGGACATCACCCTGCAGCTGGCCGAGCAGGCGGTCAGCCGCTCGCGCGGCGACGTGGGCGGGGTCTTCGACGAGTTGTCCGATCTGGCCGCGTCGCTGCGTAAGCAGATCGTGGCCCATGTGCGTGCGGCGACCGAACTGACGCCGCAGCAGCGCGAGCAATTGGCGGCCTCGCTGCAGCGCATCTACGACAAGCCGATCACGGTGCATGTGCAGGTCGATCCGAGCCTTCTGGCCGGTGTCGTCGTGCACGTCGGCGACGATGTGATCGACGGCAGTGCCGTGGGCCGGCTACAGCGGCTGCGTCAGTCCCTGACCTAGAGGGCGCTGACGGAAGCGGCGGCCACCCCACCCGACATTCGAGACCAGGCCGCCTGGGCGGGTCAGCGGCCGGAGGCGGCAGCGTAGCGTAGCCACGGAGGCCGCCCCGCACAGGCAGAATCCAACACAGCGAGAGCAGGAAGAACATGGCGGAGCTGACGATCTCCCCCGACGAGATCCGTAGCGCGATCCAGAGCTACACCCAGGCCTACACCCCCGAGACCTCCATCGAGGAGGTCGGTACGGTCACCGACACCAGCGACGGTATCGCCCACGTCAGTGGCCTGCCTTCGGCGATGGCGAACGAGCTGCTCGAATTCCCGGGTGGCGTGCAGGGCGTCGCGCTGAACCTGGAGGACACCGAGATCGGTGCGGTCATCCTGGGTGAGTTCGACTCCATCGAGGAGGGCCAGACCGTCCGGCGTACCGGCGACGTGCTGTCGGTGCCGGTCGGCGACAAATTCCTCGGCCGCGTGGTCGACCCGCTCGGCGCGCCGATCGACGGCCTCGGCGATATCGAGGCCGACGACCGCCGCGTGCTGGAGCTGCAGGCCGCCACGGTGCTCCAGCGTCAGCCCGTCGGCGAGCCGATGGCGACCGGCATCACCGCCATCGACGCGCTGACCGCGATCGGCCGCGGCCAGCGTCAGCTGGTCATCGGCGACCGCAAGACCGGTAAGACCGCGGTCTGCATCGACGCCATCCTGAACCAGAAGGCGAACTGGGAGTCGGGCGACCCGACCAAGCAGATGCGCTGCATCTACGTCGCCATCGGTCAGAAGGGTTCCACCATCGCGGGCGTGAAGGCCGCGCTGGAAGCGCACGGCGCGATGGAGTACACCACCATCGTCGCGGCGCCCGCGTCGGACTCGGCCGGCTTCAAATGGCTTGCGCCGTACACCGGTTCGGCCATCGGCCAGCACTGGATGTACCAGGGCAAGCACGTGCTGATCGTGTTCGACGACCTGTCCAAGCAGGCCGAGGCGTACCGCGCGATCTCGCTGCTGCTGCGTCGCCCGCCGGGCCGCGAGGCGTACCCGGGTGACGTCTTCTACCTGCACTCGCGTCTGCTCGAGCGTTGCGCAAAGCTGTCCGACGAGATGGGCGCCGGTTCGATGACCGGTCTGCCGATCATCGAGACCAAGGCCGGTGACGTCTCCGCGTTCATCCCGACCAACGTCATCTCCATCACCGACGGCCAGGTCTTCCTGGAGTCGGACCTGTTCAACAAGGGTGTGCGCCCGGCGATCAACGTCGGTACCTCCGTCTCCCGTGTCGGTGGCGCCGCGCAGACCAAGGGCATGAAGCAGGTCGCCGGTTCGCTGCGTCTGGAGCTGGCCCAGTACCGCGAGCTGGAGGCGTTCTCCGCCTTCGCCTCCGACCTGGACGCCGCTTCGCTGGCTCAGCTCGAGCGCGGTGCGCGCTGGGTCGAGCTGCTCAAGCAGGACCAGTACTCCCCGGTCGCGGTCGAGGACCAGATCGTCTCGATCTTCCTGGTCGACGCCGGCTACTACGACACGGTGCCGGTCGGCGACGTCCGCCGGTTCAACGCCGAACTGCTCGAGAGCCTGCACCGCGGTGCGGCCGCCGCGTTCAAGGCGATCGAGGGCGGCAAGAAGATCGAGGGCGAGACCGCCGATCTGCTCAAGGCCGAGACCGACAAGTTCAAGCAGGGCTTCATCGCCTCCGACGGCAGCCGCGTGGTGAACGAGGCCGCGGCAGGTCAGCTGGACCACGAAGAGGTCGAGTCCGTGTCCGTCCACCGCAAGCACGTCGAGAAGTAAGCGCGAGCAGCCAATGCGATTGTCGGACAGCCGTACACAGAATGAAGGGAGTGAATAGCCGATGGCCAATATTCGCGAACTGCGCTCCCGCATTCGTAGTGTGAGTTCGATCAAGAAGATCACCAAGGCCCAGGAGCTGATCGCCACCTCGCGGATCAGCCGGGCCCAGGCCCGGGTGGCCGCGGCCAAGCCGTATGCGGAGGAGATCACCAAGGTGCTCGGCGAACTCGCCGGCGCCTCGCAGAATCTCTCGCATCCGCTGCTGACCGAGCGGGCCGAACCCACTCGGGCCGCGATCCTGGTGATCACCAGCGACCGCGGTATGTGTGGTGGGTACAACTCGAACGTGCTCAAGCGCGCCGAGGAACTCATGACGACGCTGCGCTCCGAGGGCAAGGAGCCGGTGATCTACGTGATGGGCGCCAAGGGCCTGTCGTACTACACCTTCCGCAACCGCCGCCCGATGGGCTCGTGGACCGGATTCTCCCAGCAGCCGCACTACACCGACGCCTCCGCCGCGTGCAACCACCTGGTGGAAGCGTTCATGGCGGGTGCGCAGGGCGAGGTGCCCGCGCCGAACGGCGAAGGCACCATCGCCGGTGTGGACGAGTTGCACATCGTCTACACCCGGTTCGTGTCGATGCTGTCGCAGACGCCCGAAGTGCGCCGGCTCGCGCCGATCCACGTGGACATCATCGAGGAGACCTACGACCTCGGCGAGGACATGATGTCCGATTCGCCGACCGCGCAGATTTCCTCGCTGTACGAGTTCGAGCCGGATGCGGACCGGTTGCTCGGCGCACTGCTGCCGAAGTACATCAACACCCGCATCTACTCGTCGTTGCTCGAAGCCGCGGCCTCGGAGTCGGCCGCGCGCCGCACCGCGATGAAGGCGGCCACCGATAACGCCAACGACCTGGTCAACAATCTGACCCGGCAGGCGAACTCGATCCGGCAGGCCAACATCACGCAGGAAATCAGCGAGATCGTCGGTGGCGCGAACGCGCTGGCGGCGGCGTCGGATCGCGACTAGCCCACTGCCCACCCCAGAGAGAGAAAAATGACCGCAGCTGTCACTCAAGACAACAAGAGCCGGGCGGGCGCTGGTACAGGCCGCGTCGCCCGAGTCATCGGCCCCGTCGTCGACGTCGAGTTCCCCCGGGGTTCCATCCCCGAGCTCTACAACGCCCTGCACGCGCAGGTCACCCTGCCCTCGGTGGCCAAGACGCTGACCCTCGAGGTCGCGCAGCACCTGGGCGACAACATCGTGCGCACCATCTCGATGCAGCCCACCGACGGCCTGGTCCGCGGCGTGGAGGTCGAGGACACCGGCAAGCCGATCTCGGTTCCCGTGGGCGACGTGGTCAAGGGCCACGTCTTCAACGCCCTCGGCGACTGCCTGGACACCCCCGGCCTGGGCCGGGACGGCGAGCAGTGGGGCATCCACCGCGAGCCGCCGCCGTTCGACCAGCTCGAGGGTAAGACCGAGATCCTGGAGACCGGCATCAAGGTCATCGACCTGCTGACCCCGTACGTGAAGGGCGGCAAGATCGGTCTGTTCGGTGGCGCCGGCGTCGGCAAGACCGTTCTGATCCAGGAGATGATCACCCGTATCGCGCGTGAGTTCTCCGGTAC
The DNA here is from genome assembly GCA_966435935.1 of uncultured Nocardia sp. GTDB lineage: Bacteria > Actinomycetota > Actinomycetes > Mycobacteriales > Mycobacteriaceae > Nocardia. Next base: position 5,524 of record CBJNFW010000318.1, on the reverse strand, counting down.
GTCCGTGTTCGCGGGCGTCGGTGAGCGCACCCGTGAGGGCACCGACCTGCACCTGGAAATGGAAGAGATGGGCGTGTTGCAGGACACCGCCCTCGTCTTCGGCCAGATGGACGAGCCGCCGGGCACCCGTATGCGCGTGGCCCTCTCGGCGCTGACCATGGCGGAGTACTTCCGCGATGTGCAGAACCAGGACGTGCTGCTGTTCATCGACAACATCTTCCGGTTCACCCAGGCCGGTTCCGAGGTCTCGACCCTGCTGGGCCGGATGCCCTCGGCCGTCGGTTACCAGCCGACCCTGGCCGACGAGATGGGTCAGCTGCAGGAGCGGATCACCTCGACCCGTGGTCGTTCGATCACCTCGATGCAGGCGATCTACGTTCCCGCGGACGACTACACCGACCCCGCCCCGGCGACCACCTTCGCCCACCTGGACGCGACCACCGAGCTCTCCCGCCCGATTTCGCAGAAGGGTATCTACCCCGCCGTCGACCCGCTGACCTCGACCTCCCGCATCCTGGAGGCCTCGATCCTGGGTGATCGGCACTTCGCGGTGGCCAACGAGGTCAAGCGAATCCTGCAGAAGTACAAGGAACTTCAGGACATCATCGCCATTCTGGGCATGGACGAACTCTCCGAGGAGGACAAGGTCCTCGTCGGCCGCGCCCGTCGCCTGGAGAAGTTCCTGGGCCAGAACTTCATCGTCGCCGAGAAGTTCACCGGTCAGCCGGGTTCGGTCGTCCCGCTGGAGCAGACCATCGACGACTTCGAGCGCGTCTGCAAGGGCGAGTTCGACCACTTCCCCGAGCAGGCGTTCAACTCCTGCGGTGGCCTGGACGACGTCGAGGCGGCTGCGAAGAAGATCGCCGGGAAGTAGCCCATCATGGCGGATATGTCAGTGGATATGGTTGCCATCGAGCGACGGCTGTGGTCGGGGCAGGCGAGTTTCGTCAGCGCCCAGACCACCGAGGGGCAGATCGGTATTCTGCACGGCCACGAGCCGGTCCTGGGCCAGCTGGTCGAGGGCGGGATCGTCACCATCGTCAGCTCCGAGGGCGAGCGCATCGTCGCGGCGGTGAACGGCGGATTCTTCTCCGTAACGGGGTCGACCGTGCGAATTCTGGCCGAGACGGCGGATTTCGCGGACGATGTGGACGTCGAGGCCGCGCGTGCGGTTATCGCCGATCCGAATGCCTCCGAACAGGACAAGAACGCCGCGGAAGGTCGTCTGCGGGCGGTGGAGCTGAGCGCTCGCCCCTGAGAAGTTCTTCACGACAACCGAATTCGATGAACCGCGCGGCGGTTCCGGACATTCCCGGGCCGCCGCGCGGTTTTTCTTTCGTGACACTTCGGCTTCACCTGATCACCCAATTGGTTGGCGCGGCTCGGCCGCTACGTGCTCTCCGGGCGCCGCGCGAGCGGACACGTTCGTACCAGTGCCCAACGGACATATCGAAGGCTCCGGAGCGAAAATCACCAGTACCGGTGAGCACGCGGCGGTTTCACCATCGCCGGCCGCCAACGGCGCCGGACGTACCACCTGATCAGCGGTGATGTGGCGGTCGATCTGCAAACTGCGAACGGTGTGGTCGGTCCGAACAACGGCGCGCGAAACAAACCGGGCACGAACGACTTTTCGCTCACGGCGCGTCCGGGCTGACAGTCGAGCTATCTCGCCGGATGCCAGGTAGCGCGCTGGGATCGTTCGGTCCGTCGCTGTCCACGAGCCCGACGGTCGCCGCCGGCCTGTCCTCGCCGATCAGCCCCGGCGAGGTCGAAGGGGTGCAGATCGATAACAAGGACATGACCGAGTCCGGCCGGTATTACCTGAATTACCAGGATGTTCCGATGGATATTCAGGGTTGCGCCGGATATGCGCAGGCCCGCCAGTTCGCGGTCGTCTGCGCCAATTTTCACAAGGTCACTCTCTACGGCCAGTCGTTCAGCATCGGCTGATCACACCGTCATTTTTCGCGAGGAAACACATGATTCTCCGCAAATCTGTGCGATGTGGCCGCGTGATCGGTCCGCTGGCGGCGGTGGCCGCCGGTTCGGGATGTCCACCTCGGGCACAGTGAATGCCGACGCTTTCATATAGCAGCCGAACACCGTGATCATGCGCACCCTCGGCGACGGCACCGTCGTACACATATCCCTGCCGGATCAGTCGGCCAAGGTCAGCGGTTGGATGGGCGCGACGCCGCCGCATCGCAATGTATGGACCTCCGCGCGAGTCGTCGCCGACGTCTCCGGTCCCGGCGCATCCTCGGCTTCCATCGAGCTGAACCCGGGCTACGTGGTGGGATGCCAGGTCGAGCTGACCATCAGCCGGACGATTACGGCAACGACAGTCACAAGGCGCACCCGACGGTGACCGGCCCGCACGCCGGTGTGAGCTGGACCGATGACGCCTTCGCGGTCAACGGGTGCGGCGGATACGCCAGGTGCGGGCGTTGGCCTTCGCCGATGTCTCGACCAAAGCGGGGGAGACGTCATCTCGGTTTTGGGGAGTGCCGTTCACCATGGGCTGAGCCCCGCGGATCACCGCACGCGACCGTGCGCCGGTGCGTGTGCGCTGGTGACCCGGTCGCCATTGTCGTGCGAAAGATTTCGGAACACCTTGTGCGCGTGCGGCTTTCGCGAGTGCGCCGAATTCGCCCCGGGCGCCGCCGGAAAGGCTCCGCGGCTGGGGTGGACCGGCCGATTTCCGGTGCGGGGGTGTTTGTAGACTCGCCCACACAGTGACGTTGTATGGGATGGCACGCCACTCGCACCGGCATCAGGGGCTTTAGCGAAGGGACGGACCTGGATTGCGGACCGGAATGGCGTTGCTGATCATTCTGGTGTTGGTGCTTGTCGGTCTGGGGTTGGCCTCGCTCTATCGCCTGGTGATGTTGCGTCGTGGCGGCACAGCGGCGATTCTGCGGGTACTCCCGGCCAAGGGCGGTCAGGGTTGGCGGCACGGCTTGATCCGGTACGGCGAGGATCAGCTGGTCTTCTACAAACTGACCAGCCTCAGATTCGGTGCGGACTCGACGATTCGGCGCCTCGGTATCGAGGTGGTCGATCGACGCGGTCCGGTCGGCGACGAGTACGACATCATGACCGACGACATCATCGTGATCGCGGTCTCCGACGGTGACGGCAGCTATGAGCTGGCGCTCGATCGCGGCGCGCTCGCGGCATTCCTGTCCTGGGTCGAGTCCCGTCCCTCCGAGCGGGTTCGACGTCGTCCGGGATAGTGGAGGAACAACACCCAATGGTCGGCCAGAACACCCGGAGAGGCGGGGGAGCATGAGTGTGCATCTGACGCGGATCTACACGCGGACCGGCGACGACGGCACCACCGGATTGAGCGATTTCTCGCGAGTGGACAAGACCGACCCCCGGCTGATCGCCTACGCCGACTGTGACGAGGCCAATGCCGCGATCGGTGTCGCAATTGCGCTGGGGCAGCCCGAGCCGAAGGTGGTCGAGGTGCTGCGGCAGGTGCAGAACGATTTGTTCGACGCGGGCGCGGATCTGTCCACGCCGGTTGTGGCCGAGCCGAAGTATCCGCCGTTGCGCATCACCCAGTCCTACATCGATCGCCTCGAGCGATACTGCGACGAGTTCAATTCCGAACTGGCGCCGTTGAATTCGTTCATCCTGCCTGGTGGCACGCCCTTGGCCGCACTGCTGCACACGGCCCGCACGGTGGTGCGCCGGGCCGAGCGTTCGGCGTGGTCGGCGGTGCGGGAGCACTCCGACGAGATCAGCGTGCTGCCCGCGAAATACCTGAATCGACTGTCGGACCTACTGTTCATCCTCGGCCGGGTGGCCAATCCGGACGGTGACATCCTGTGGCGTCCTGGTGCCGCCGGGCAATCGGAGACGGACGGAGACGCCACGACCGATGGCCCCGCCCGTTAGGCTGGCCCCCGTGAGTCAACCACCGACACAGCGTGCGGCACGCACGGCGCAGGCCAGCCCCGTCGAGGGGGCGCTGTGAGTGAACGGTTTCTGGTGACGGGAGGCAGTCGGCTCGTCGGTGAGGTCGCGGTCGGCGGCGCCAAGAACAGCGTCCTGAAGCTGATGGCCGCCGCGCTGCTCGCCGAGGGCACGACGACGATCACGAACTGCCCTGACATCCTCGACGTGCCGTTGATGGCCGAGGTGCTGCGCGGCCTGGGCTGCGATGTCACGGTCGCGGGATCGGTCGTCACCATCGACACTCCGGCCGAGCCGAAATATCACGCCGACTTCCCCGCGGTGACCCAGTTCCGCGCCTCGGTCTGCGTGCTGGGTCCGCTGATGGCGCGATGCCGCCGAGCCGTGGTCGCACTGCCCGGCGGTGATGCGATCGGTTCGCGGCCGCTGGACATGCATCAGACGGGCTTGCGCCTGCTCGGCGCGACCAGCGAGATCGAGCACGGCTGTGTGGTCGCCCGCGCCGACGAGCTGCAGGGAGCCCGGATCCGGCTGGACTTCCCCTCGGTCGGCGCGACCGAGAACATCCTGATGGCCGCGGTGTTGGCCGAGGGTGAGACGGTCATCGACAATGCCGCTCGCGAGCCCGACATCGTCGACCTGTGCACGATGTTGGCCAGGATGGGCGCGCGGATCGACGGTGCGGGCACCTCTGTCCTCACCATCGAGGGCGTGCGCAAGCTCTCGCCGACGACGCATCAGGTGATCGGCGACCGAATCGTGGCCGCCACCTGGGGAATCGCCGCGGCCATGACGCTCGGCGATGTGCGCGTCCAGGGGATCAATCCCAAGCACCTGTCGCTGGTGCTGGACAAGCTGCGGTCCGCGGGTGCGCGAATCTCCTTCGAGCCGGACGGTTTTCGCGTCGTACAGCCCGAGCGGCCGCGGGCGGTGAACTTCGCGACCCTGCCCTTTCCGGGTTTCCCGACCGACCTGCAGCCGATGGCCATCGGCCTGGCCGCGATCGCCGATGGCACCTCGATGATCACCGAGAACGTATTCGAGGCGCGGTTCCGTTTCGTCGAGGAGATGATCCGGCTCGGCGCCGATGCCCGGACCGACGGTCACCACGCGGTCGTCCGCGGAATCCCGCGGTTGTCGAGTGCGCCGGTGTGGTCCTCGGACATCCGCGCCGGCGCGGGTCTGGTGCTCGCGGGTCTGGTCGCCGACGGGGTCACCGAGGTGCACGACGTCTTCCACATCGATCGGGGCTATCCGAAGTTCGTGGAGAACCTGCGTTCCCTCGGCGCCGACGTCGAGCGCGTCGGAAAGGCCTCCTGACCAGGGGATTTGACATGGTCAGCGGCAACACGTAACTTATTCCGAGTCAGCGACGCGGACACCGACCCGGAGCCGAGAGGCCCGGGACACGAGGATGTACGCAGAGCGTCTGACGATCACACTGGATCAACCGAGAGTGCGGATTTGGTTTCGCTGCTCGAGTTGAGCTAAGCTGTAAAAGTTGCCCAGCCGATCGACCCGGTTCACTCCGGTGAGATTCTGGTGCGTGTGTTCTTTGAGAACTCAATAGTGTGTCGATGAATGTCAGTGCCAAATT
>CBJNFW010000317.1:0-9467 GCA_966435935.1 uncultured Nocardia sp. | reverse complement strand
TGCCGCGCGGCACCGTGCGCGCGCCCACCGGCCCGGTCACGTGTCCGCCGGTCGCCCGCGGCCGGATGTGCCGCTCGCCCGATCTCGTCGCGATCGGGCATGCGCTCCGCGGGAGCCAGTTCGACGATATGCCGGATCCCGTCGCCGTCCACCGCCACCACGAGATCAGCCCCCGGAGTCCAACTCCGCTCGGCTATCCCGGTCATCGCGCCCGAAACCGGTTGGGGGCAGCGCAGATCCGTGATGATCGCGGTACTGCGGAAGCCGTGCACACCGGCACGTCCCCGCGCGTCCACCGCCAGCCGGATCCGGGTGCGCCACCCGACATCCGCGCCTTCGACAGGAAAGGGCTCCACCTCGACATCGGTCTCCCACCCCGCCAACCGCCGCAACTGCTCACGCACCACCGCGGCCTTCAACTCGCGCTGCGCCGCGGGCGTGGCGAAGGCGAAATCGCAACATCCCGCGCCGCCAGGTCCCGACACCGGGCACGTCGCCGGAATCCGGTCCGAGGACGCCTCGAGGATCTCCACCGCCTCCGCCCGGCAGAACGACCCGCCACGATCCTCGCTCACCCGAGCGCGCACCAGTTCCCCGGGCAACCCGTGCCGCACGAACAGCACCCGCCCCTCGTGCCGTGCGACACAGAAACCCCCGTGCCCGGGAGGCCCCAGCCGCACCTCGAAAAGCGAACCCTCCCAGCTTGTTTCACCGCGCCTACGCATCGATACGTCCCTCGCAACCACATCTGCCGCCCCGCCCGCTCGCCGAACACACCAGCACGCGACCGGACCGCGCCCCGGGTCGAGGCCGTCCGCGACCCGGGTCATCCATCGAATGACCTGTCCCACGCCCCGAAGATCTCCCGCCCCGAGCGGGCCCGCTCGCAGCCGGCGAAGCTCGCCCACGCCGGATGGAAGACGCTCCGCGAGCTCGGAAGCCGGGCAGCCCGCTACGGCGGCCGAGCGCACCCGGAGCGCACCCGGAGGCGGTGGTCCGCGTCGAGGGGAACATTCCGGTCAGCATAAAGCGGTGAGAACCCCGGCCCGCAGCGTGCCGGGGTTTCACCGGGCGCGTCAAGGGGAACGTCGGTGCGAGGGCCAGCAGCGGGTACGGTTCCTGCTGAACGAATCAGACCGCACACCACGGTTTCCGGAATGGGGTTGGCACGGTGTACGTAGTGATCATGGGGTGTGGCCGCGTGGGCTCAGCCCTCGCACGCGCACTGGTCCGGATCGGCCATCAGGTGGCCGTGATCGATCGCGACCCCAGCGCATTCCTACGCCTCGGCAAGGATTTCCCGGGCGAGCAGGTGACCGGCGTCGGTTTCGACCGGGACGTGCTCCGGCGCGCGGGCATCGAGAACGCGGGCGCCTTCGCCGCGGTCTCCTCCGGCGACAACTCCAACATCATCGCGGCGCGGGTCGCGCGGGAGACGTTCGGCGTGGAGCGGGTGGTGGCGCGCATCTACGACGCCAAGCGCGCCGCGGTCTACGAACGTCTCGGCATACCCACCATCGCCACGGTGCCGTGGACCACGGACCGGTTCCTGCGCACCCTGATCGGCGACGACAACGCATCCTCCACCTGGCGTGACCCCACCGGCACGGTCGCGATCACCGAACTGCCCCTGCACGAGGACTGGTTCGGCCGCACGGTGCAGGCTCTGGAGGACGCCATCGGCGCCCGGGTCGCGTTCGTCATCCGTTTCGGCCAGGGGATGCTGCCCACCGCCAAGACGCTGCTGCAGGCCGACGACACCGTCTTCGTCGCCGCCACGTCCGGCCGCGTCGGCGAGGCGGTCGCCCTCGCCGCCACCGCACCCTCGAACGAGGAGGAGTCGTGAAGGTAGTCATCGCGGGAGCGGGCGCGGTGGGGCGCTCCATCGCCCAGGAGCTGTTGCGCGGCGGCCACGAGGTGATGCTCATCGAACGCCGGGTCGATCACATCGATTCCAGCGCCGTCCCGGCCGCGGTCTGGGTGCACGGCGACGCCTGCGAGCTGGAGCTGCTCGAGGAGGCGGGGCTGCAGGATTACGAGGTGGTGATCTCTGCCACGGGTGACGACAAGGCCAATCTGGTGTTCAGTCTGCTCGCCAAGACCGAATTCGGAATCCGGCGAGTCGTGGCCCGGGTCAACGACCCGCGTAACGAATGGCTCTTCGATGGGTCCTGGGGCGTGGATGTCGCCGTCTCGACGCCGCGACTGCTGGCCTCACTGGCCGAGGAGGCCGTCTCGGTGGGCGATCTGGTCCGGCTGATGACGCTGCGGCAGGGGCAGGCCAATCTGGTGGAGATCACGCTGCCGGTGGACACTCCCCTGGCCGGACGTGCGGTGCGGACCCTGACCTTGCCGCGCGACGCTGCCCTGGTGACGATTCTGCGCGGCGGCCGGGTCATCGTGCCGCAGCCGGACGATCCGCTCGAAGGCGAGGACGAACTGTTGTTCGTGGCATCGGTGGAGGCCGAGGACGAACTGCGTAGAGCCTTGGGCGTCAACGGTTTTCGCGCTCCGGCGGTCTCCTGAGCGCTCAGGGAGTTTCCGGCAGCAGTTCGCTGTCCTGCAGCCGCGCGCGCAGTTTGTTCAGCGCGCGATGCTGCATGACTCGCACCACTCCCGGACTGGTGCCGATCGCCTCGGCGGTCTGTGCCGCGGTCCAGCCCAGGATCAGACGCATCACCAGCACCTCACGATGCGCGGGCGCGAGCACCTGCATGAGCTCGAAGGTGGCGTTTCGCCGCTCGGCCACCAGGGCCATCTCCTCCGGGCCCGGTGCGGTCGAGGGCTGATCCGGGAAGTCGGCCACCGGATAGGCCGTGTGCTGCGCGGCCCGGCGGAAGGCGTCGGCGACCTTGTTCGCCGAGATGCCGTAGACGAACGCGAGAAACGATTTGCCCTGATCGCGGTAGCGGGGAATCGCCTGCACGGTAGCCAGGCAGATCTCCTGAGCGACGTCGGCGGCGGTGACCTGCAGGTTCCCATCCGAACCCAGCCGCGCCGCACAGTAGCGCCGCACCAGCGGATGCACGATCCGAACGATATCGGTCACGGCCCGGTCGTCGCCGGCCGCGGCCGCCCCGATCAGCCGATCCAGCTCCGCGGCGATCCGCCGGCTCTCCGAACGAATGGGCGTCGTGGCGCCGGGCCGCGACGACCCGGCCGTCCGCGTCGTCGATACCGCCGGGTTCTCCTGCGCGATCACTCGGATCATCCCTTTCGCCGATTCTCCATGCCTCACCGAGAATCCTGCTGCGATCCGGACCGAACGGTAAGGCACCCCAGGGGTGGATTCGCCTCACCCGACTTTCACAGCGCCACCGTCTCGCCGCACTGCCGCGTCAGCGAGAAACACCGCCCGACAGTCGGTGATCGCCTGCCCGCCAATCAATTCGACCGACCGGACCTTTCAGTCGGATCCCGCCGACGGTTCGGCACCTCGTCCTTCGCGGCTGCCCCGGTAGGCGGTCGCCCGCAGGGCAGTCAGAATCGCCGGTGCAAGCGCGACCCCCGCGGGATGGTGAACGGTCGGGGACGCCGTGTCGATCCGCAGGCCCAGTCCGACGCCATCGGGCAGCCGCCCAGGGATACCCAGCGCTTTGGACATGCGGACGTGAACCGCGCACTCCCGGCCACCGAAGTACGGTTCGAATTCCGGAGCCGCCCGCAAACGCCCGCTGAACCACACACCGCGGGGGTGGAACACCCGAGCGTGCCGCAGGCGGGCGATCACCCCGAACGACTTCTCGACAAGTCTCCCGCAGACTCCGGACAATCGCGCAGCCCACCGATACCTCGCCGGTACCCGATGACGTTCGACGTATTCGTCCGAGCCGGCCCCGCGGCGCGAACCCGTCCGCCGCGGCACAGACCCGTCACGCGATCACATCGCGGCCGCTGGCAGCGGGCCGCGCCGGTATCGGCCGCAACGAGGTTGAACACTCCACGCGGGCCGAAATCTCCTGCGCCGCAGGGAGTTAGCTCAGTCGCGCTCGACCGGAGCGTGCCCCGCGCGACGCACCGCCCACACCGTGACCAGCAACGCGACAGCGGTCAGCGGCCAGCCCATGACGATGCGGGTGACCGCGAGCAGACCGGTGCTGTTGTCGTTGTAGAAATGCGATTGGACCAGGTAGCGGGCCCCGAAGACGAGTACCCACACCAGTGTCGCGAGATCGTAGAGCCGCAGCGCCCGGCGATCCGAACGCCATTGCGTGCCATGGCCGTTCAGCACGCCCCAGATCACCCCGGCCAACGGCCAGCGCACCACCAGCGAGGCCAGGAACACGCCGGCGTAGAGCAGGCTGGCCCAGATACCGAACAGGAAGAAGCCCTTGGCCGCACCCATCCGGAAGGCGATGAACGCGCAGACGCCCACGCCCAGGAATCCGGATATCGCGGGCTGCACGGGGTTGCGGCGCACCAGCCGCCAGACCAGGATCGCCGCCGCGACGCCCAGGGCCGTCCAGATGGCCGCGGTCAGGCCCCACAGCGCGTTCGCCGGAACGAACACCACGACCGGCAAGGTCGAATAGATCAGACCGCTGACCCCGCCGAGTTGCTCGAGCAGCGTGTCTTCGCGATCTTCGGCGGCTTGCGCGTCCGCGTCGCCGGGATCCGCGCCCTGCGCACGGAAGTCGGCCGCGGCGTCGGACCGCGCGCCTCGGGCGGGGTCGCCGCGAAGGGCGTGGCGCGGCCCGCGGTCGGCGGGGGCGCGGGACGAGCCGGGCTCGTCGGGGGTCACGGCGTGGCGCTCGTTGTCGGCGACGAGAGCGCCCTCGTCGTTACTGGGTGTCGGCATGCGTCAGGAATTCCCACGGAGTTCGTAGTAGGGGTTGAAGATCACCTTGGCGCCATCGCGTTCGCCGATGCGGCCGCGAACCAGGATACGGCGTCCCGGCTCGATCCCGGGAATGCGACGTCGGCCGATCCACACCAGGGCGATCGCATCTGTGCCGTCGAAGAACTCGGCCTCGAGACTGGCGTTGGCCGTCTTCGGACAGGCCTCCACGCTGCGCAACCGCCCCAGCATGGTGACCTCTTCACCGCGGCGGCATTCGGCGGCCTGACAGGCTCCCGACGCTTCGGAGGTCTCGGCCAGTTCCTGAGCGTCGAGCCGGTCCAGATCGGCGGTCAGCCGGTAGCCCAGACGCCGGAAGTATCCGCTGTCGGGTCCGTCCTTGCGCACTACGGCGCCGGAGCCCGCCCTGTTTCTGCCGGAGAAAGGCATGTCGCGTCACTTCCTGCACTGCTGACGGCGCGGGCGCGCACCATCTTTGTTTCCATACGACCGGCCGGTTGGCCGTACACCGCCACTGTAGAACGGGCCGACCAGGCCCGCCACGGTGCCCGGCCCTCATGTGACGGCCATTGCATCGGCGATGTGGTCCCCCCAGTGGTACCCCGGGCCCGAACCGGTCAACCCACCCCGAAAGGATCCGCTTCGACGAGCCCGCACCCCGGCCGGTCCAGGTGGTCATCGGCGGCTCCGGTCGCTCGAATGCCTGCTCGGACGCCCTGTTCGGACGCTCGCCCCTCGGTCGGCGAGCAGCGTCCGAACGTGCTCGGTATCACCGCGGGCCAGTCCCGACGTCCGGCACGAGCCAACTCGGCGAGCCGTCTCCCACCGACGTGCCCGGCATCGGCCGAGATGCCACCGATTACGCTCAGCCGATGCCCGATCTGTCCCGCCCGGCGATCGTCGTCGGCCTGCCCGGAACCGGCTCCGACGCCGACTTCGCCCGCCGCGCGTTCGAACCCGCCTGTGCCGCAAGGGATCTGCCGTTCATCGCGGTGCAGCCCGATCCGCGGGATGTGGTAGCGAGCTATCGGGCCGCGCTGGACGAGGCCGCCCGCTCGGGCCCGGTGCTGGCGGCGGGGATCTCGCTGGGCGCGGCCATCGCGGTCGAATGGGCTTGCGCGCGAGCCGAATCCGCGTTCGGTGTGATCGCTGCGCTGCCGGCCTGGACCGGGGCCGACACCACCGGATGCCCGGCCGCCCTGAGCGCCGCGGCCACTGCCGCCCAGTTGCGCGCGGACGGCCTGGAGGCCGTGGTCGAGCGCATGCGTCTCAGCAGTCCGGCTTGGCTGGCGCAGGCGCTGACGCAGTCCTGGCGCGGGCAGTGGCCGGATCTGCCCCAGGCGCTCGAGGAGGCCGCCGGGTACGCCTGGCCGACCGCGGAAACCCTTGCGGGACTGGAAGTTCCGACCGTGATCGTCTCGGCTCTGGACGATCCGGTCCATCCGGCCACGGTCGCCGAGGAGTGGGCCGAGCTGATTCCGCGCGCCGAATCGCGTCACATCACCCTGGCCGAGCTGGGTGCGGATCCGGCGGTGCTGGGCGCCCTCGGCCTCGACGGCCTGTCGAACCGCCGGGCCGGGGCCGCCCGGGACAGCTAGTTCAGGCCGAGTTGCTGCATGGCCGACCCCTCCGAACCACGCCGCGGCCGCTCGGGTTCGGGCGTGACCGCCGGGTAACTGCCCGTCGCGTGGGCCTGCGCGGCCGCGGCCTGCGCCGCGAGCGCCTGCTGCTGAGCCTGCATCTGCTGCTGATGTGCGGCCTGCAACTGGTCGGCCAATTCCTGCGGCAGCACCACCGGCAGCGGATCGCGCACCGGCAGCGGATCGTCACCGCGCCGGACCACGGTTTCACTCAGAACGCTGCGGGCCGCGGCGACCAGCGGCTTCCCCTCGTCCACCGCCCCGGACGGCCCGGCCGCGACCAGACGCACCATCCACCGATACCCGTCGACACCGATGAACCGCAGATCGGCGCCATCGGTGACCGCGTGCAGCTCACGACCCCACGGACCGGTCTGCACCGACACCTGAGCGCCGTCGTTGCGCAGTGATTCGGCCAGGTCGGCGGCGACCATACGCCACTGACCGGCCGATTTGGGCGCGGCGTAGGCGGCCACGGTAAGCCGGCCGTACTCGGTGGCCAGATGGACCGCCTGCGGGGTGCCGTCGGGGGTCATCTCCACCTGCAGCTGACCGCCCGGCGGCACCGGCACGATGACCGAGCCGAGATCCAGGCGCTGCTCGGTCACGCCCTCGAGCAGATCGGCCACGTCGTCGAAATCGTAGGGGCCGGTACGCGGCCCTTCGTCCGCCTCCTCGACATCGTCCTCGTAATACGTTGCCGCGTAGGGCCTTTCACGGTAGGCCGGTTCGTCGTACACCGGCTCGTCGAGCGGGCCCTCGTAGTCGTCGTCCTCGGCGTAGTACTCCGCCTCGTCGTACTCGTCGTCGTAGGCGTAGTCGTCGTATTCGCCCGCGCCGCGGGCATCCCCCCTGGAGCGCTTACTTCGTCCGAACATCCTCATGCCTCCTCGCCGGCCGGGCCTTCCCCACCGGCACTACTCCCATTATCGAGGCTGGCGTGACCGCCGCTGGACCCGTATCCCCCCGCGCCGCGCGCGGTGTCGTCGAGCCGGTCCACGGCCACGAAGTCGACAAGTTCCACCCGCTGCACCAGCAGCTGCGCGATGCGGTCCCCGCGGCGCAGTTCGATCGCCGTGCGGGGGTCGTGGTTGATCAGACAGACCTTGATCTCACCGCGGTATCCCGCATCGATCGTGCCGGGGGTGTTGACGATCGACAGTCCGGTCTTGGCGGCCAGTCCCGAACGCGGATGGATCAGGCCCACCGTGCCGACCGGCAGGGCGATCGCGATGCCGGTTCCCACGAGCACCCGCTCGCCCGGTTCCAGGATCACGTCCTCGGTGGTGCACAGGTCCACGCCCGCGTCGTCCGGGTGCGCACGGGTGGGCACGGGGATGCCGGGATCGAGCCGCAGCACAGGGATGGATGGAGTACCGGTCACATCCTGGGAGCCTACGCGGTCACCCGGTCACCGACTGACCTAGTCTGATGTGGTGTCCGACCAGCCTTCGCAGGTAGCCATGCCGAACGAACAGAGCGCCGCTCCCGTGTACTCCGAACGCCAGTGGGCGCCGTTGTGGTGGTGGCCCGTCGGACTGGGCATCGTGGCCCTGCTGGCGGCCACCCTGCACATGGGCGCGCCGGGAATCCACGCCTGGCTGCCGTACGTCCTGCTGACTCCGGTGCCGGTGTGGGTATTGCTGTGGATGGGCCGCCACCGCGTGGAAGTCGCGCACGATGCGAACGGAACTCTCGAATTACGCACGGACAAGGCTCATCTACCGGTAACGTATATCTCCCGGGCAGCGGTCGTACCGACCAGCGCCAAGAGCGCCGCGATGGGCCGCCAGCTCGACCCCGCCGCCTTCGTGCAGCATCGACCCTGGATCGGGCCCATGGTGCTGCTCGTCCTCGACGACCCGGACGACCCGACGCCGTACTGGCTGATCAGTGCGCGACACCCGGACAAGGTCCTGGCCGCGCTGGGCATCGAGCCACGCAAGGCCTAGCGACGGCCTGTCGCGCGGCCGGGCTAACCCCGCGCAGGTGGATGCCGCGCTCGGCGAGCCGAGCGCGGGCTGGCGGATGTGGATCCCGTGGGCTGTGCGGGGGCTGCGTAGTTCGTGGACGGCAGTTCGCGTGGCCGTGGGCCCTCACGCGGGGCACCGCCCCGTGGTGCGTCTGCGCCCGGTTCAGGCGGCGCAGTCCATGCAGATGAGCTGTCCGCCGGCCTCACTGGCGAGTCGGCTGCGGTGATGAACCAGGAAGCAGCTCGAACAGGTGAACTCGTCGGCCTGCTTCGGGATCACCCGTACGGAGAGCACTTCCTCGGACAGGTCCGCCCCGGGAAGCTCGAACGACTCCGCGGTATCGGATTCGTCGATATCCACGACGGCGGACGCGGCCTCGTTGCGCCGAGCCTTCAGCTCCTCGAGCGAGTCCTCGGAAACCTCGTCGGATTCGGTGCGCCTAGGTGCGTCATAGTCGGTTGCCATGTCGTATCCCCTCGTCCTTACTTCGTATATCCCGGACCGGTTCCCTCCGCGTCGATCCCTCTCGGAATCGGCTCGGCGAGTACCGCCCCGCCGGTGGTGTACGTCACGTGTACACCGGTCGCACACCGGTCCGGATCTGCGGAATCCGTTCCGGATCGCGCTCGGTAAACGCAGGACGTGCCCTGGTTGTTCCCGATAACGCACACCTGATTCACCTCGGTCGATTCGAATCAGGCCGCCAGACAATAGCGGACGTACGGGCAAAAGTCGCAATCAAAACACTCGTGAGTCGAAACTGAGGGTCAATCGACATGTCGGACGAGCACCTACACGATTCGGTGTCCACTCCTGACACGCCCCGTGACCATTACGAGACCCAACCTTTACCCGCATTACCGCCGAACAACCACCCCCTCACCGCCCCACTGCCCCTACGCTGCCTGCTCAACCCAGCCGAGCCCAGCAGCTCAGCCCAGCAGCCCGGCTCAGCCCAGCAGCTCAGCAGCCCAGCTCAGCTCAGCTCAGGACAACACCTACTGACACACCTCGCTACGCCAACCGCTGACCACGTCGACCTGGTTTGCGGCGCGG
>CBJNFW010000316.1:0-9522 GCA_966435935.1 uncultured Nocardia sp. | reverse complement strand
CCCAGTTCCCCCGCGGTGCCGGTGGAGCCGCAGCGGCAGTTCACCGGGCCGGGGATGCAGACCGTCGGCCCGCAGATGGGCCTCACCGGGACCGGCCCCGGAAATCCGGTGGCGCCGCCGCGCACCGGTATCGGGATGCCCAACGCCGGGCCGATGCCGACCGCGGGGCCGGCCCCAATGCCGATGTCGGTGCGCGCGGCGACGCCGCCTCCGCAACCGATGTATCCGCAGAATTCGCCGTACCCGCAGCAGACCGGCTACGGATATCAACCCGCGCAGATGCCGCAGCAGCGCAAATCGAATACCGGCCTGATCATCGGGATCATCGTCGGTGCGGTGATCATCCTGCTGGTCGTGCTGGCGATCATCGGTTCGCTGGGCTGAGCCGGTTCGGCCTACCTCCGAAGTATTGGGGGGTATTCCCGATGGCGCGCAGGTGCCGCTCACGCAACACTGGAGGGCATGACTGCCGATGCCCTGGGCACCGAGACCACTGCCGATACCTCGATCGCGGCCCGCGCCACCGACCTGGTCAAGCTGTACGGAACGGGAGATACCCAGGTCCGTGCCCTGGACGGGGTGAGCGCGGAATTCGCCGCGGGTGAGTTCACCGCCATCATGGGCCCTTCGGGTTCGGGCAAATCCACCCTGATGCACTGCCTGGCCGGGCTCGACGCGGCCACCACCGGCGCGGTGCGCATCGGCGGAACCGACCTGACCGGGCTCTCGGACAAGGAGATGACCGCACTGCGCCGGGACCGAATCGGGTTCGTATTCCAGGCTTTCAACCTGGTGCCGACGCTGACGGCGTTGGAGAACATCACGTTGCCGCTGGATATCGCCGGCCGTCGCGCCGATCAGGACTGGCTGGACACGGTGATCGAACGCCTGGGCCTGAACGACCGGCTCGACCACCGGCCCAGCGAACTGTCCGGCGGGCA
This sequence comes from uncultured Nocardia sp., assembly GCA_966435935.1. Lineage (GTDB taxonomy): Bacteria > Actinomycetota > Actinomycetes > Mycobacteriales > Mycobacteriaceae > Nocardia. The sequence continues at coordinate 8,581 of CBJNFW010000316.1, read as the reverse complement.
GCAGCAGCGGGTGGCGTGCGCCCGCGCGCTGGCCGGGAAACCCGACATCATCTTCGGCGACGAGCCCACCGGAAATCTGGACTCGCGCTCCTCCGGGGAGGTGCTGTCGATCCTGCGCGCGGCGGTCGACGAATTCGGGCAGACGGTCGTCATCGTCACCCACGAGCCGCACGCCGCATCCTATGCCGACCGGGTGATCTTCCTGGCCGACGGTCGCATAGTCGACGAATTGCGTGATCCCACAGCCGAATCCGTGCTGGACCGGATGAAGAAGCTGGAGAACGCCTGATGGCCGGGAGCCCGATGCGCAAGGTGGCCTTGCGCAATCTCGCCGCGCACAAGGTACGCCTCGCGCTCACCGTGCTGTCGGTGATCCTCGGAACCGCCTTCATCGCAGGGTCTTTCGTGTTCACCGATACCCTGCAGAGCACCTTCAACGGTATCTTCGCCGATCAGGCCAAGGGCGTCGACGTACGAGTGCAACCCAAGGAACGCGCGTCGCTGGGTGTTCCGCTCGACGTTGTCGACAAGGTCGGCGCCACCCCGGGCGTCCGCGCGGTCGCCCCCGCGGTGCAGGGGCCGATCGTACTGCTGAAGGACGGTCACGCCGTGCAGACCGGTGGTGCGCCGAGTCTCGGGCAGTCGTATCTGCCGCCGGCCAAGGCCGTCGCGGATCCGCCGAAGATGGTCGCGGGCGCCGCGCCCACCCAACCCGGGCAGATCGCGATCAATTCAGGTGGGGCGCAACGCGCCGGGCTGTCGGTCGGGGATCGCACCGAGATCCTCGTGCCGGCCAAGGGCAATATCGTGGTGACCGTCAGCGGGATCTACACCGTGGCTTCCGATTCCGGCGGATTCATCCAAGTGCTGTTCGACGACGCGCAAGCGCGCGAGTTGTTCACCGACGGACAGCATGTGGGCTATGTCGACGTGGCCGCGTCGCCGGGTGTCGCGGCGGATACCGTGCGCGACAGGCTTTCCCGGGTCCTGCCGGACTACAAGGTGCTCGACGGCGATCAGGTGCGGGCGGATCTGAAGGCCCAGGTCGGCAACGCGCTCAAATTCGTGAACTACTTCCTGCTCGCCTTCGGTGCGATCGCGCTGCTGGTGGGCACGTTCATCATCTACAACACCTTCTCGATGATCGTGGCGCAGCGGCTGCGCGAACTGGCGCTGCTGCGCGCCGTGGGTGCGAGCAGACGGCAGGTGGGGCTGTCGGTGGTGGCCGAGGCGGCGATCATCGGATTGATCGGCAGCGCACTGGGCCTGGCCTGCGGCATCGCGCTGGCGTTCGGCCTGTCCGGGCTGCTCAACGCCTTCGATCTGGGGCTGCCGACCGGGGCGATGCAGGTGCAGCCGCGCACCGTGCTCGCGGCGCTGGGCATCGGCCTGGTGGTGACGGTGGGCAGCGCCTATGCTCCCGCGCGCCGGGCGGCCAAGATTCCGCCGGTCGAGGCCATGCGCGAGGAGTTCGCCTCGATCGGCGATTCGCTGCGGCTGCGTACGGGCATCGGCGTCGTGCTGGCGGTGCTCGGCATGGTACTGGTCGTTCTCGGAGCCCGCCACACCGGCGGGAATGCCGCGCTGACGGTCGGAATCGGCGCCGCGGCACTGATTTTCGCGGTGCTGTTCGCCTCGCCGTCGTTGTCGCGGCCGGTGCTCGCGGCGCTGGGTGTGCTGGTGCGGCCGTTCGGGCCGATCGGGCATATGGCGCGCAACAACGCGGTGCGCAATCCGCGGCGCACCGCCGCGACCGCCTTCGCCCTGACCCTCGGGCTGATGCTGGTCTCGGCGATCGGCATGCTCGGCTCCTCGGCGAAGGCGAGTGTGAGCGATGTGGTCGACCGGGGCGTCAAGGCGGACTACATACTGACCGGGCCGCAGTTGATCGGCGTGCCCGTCGGCGCGGGACCGGCCGCGAGATCGGTTGCGGGAGTGCGGGATGTGGTCGCCTTCCGCGGTGTGCAGATGAAGCTCGGCGAGGACGCGGTGTACGGCGTCTCGCCCGACGCGCCGATGAGTCCGGTGCTGAACTACGAGATCCGCAGCGGCGGTTACACACTCGGCGACAACGATATCCAGGTCTCGGAAACCGAAGCCGGGAAACGCAATTGGCACGCCGGTGAACAGGTCCAGTTGACCAGTATGGACAACAAGAAGTTCACCGTCACGGTTTCCGGAATCTACAAGGACACCCAGCTGCTGGGGTCCATGGTGGTGCCGCCGGCGCTGTACGACCAGGTGATGCCCGTCGCGTTCCGCTCCGATGTGGTCGTGCTGATCACCGCCGCTCCGGGTGCGGACCTGTCGCTCATGCGGCAGAACCTGGTGAAGGCGACCGAGCAGTACGTCGTGGTGCAGGTGGAGAACCGGGACGAATTCAAGGGCACAGAGGGCAGGCAGATCGACACCATGCTCGCGATCCTGTACGGGCTGCTGGCTCTGGCGGTGGTGATCGCGGTGCTCGGCATCGTCAACACGCTCGCGCTGTCGGTGGTCGAACGCCGTCGCGAGATCGGCATGCTGCGTGCGGTCGGCATGCAACGGCCGCAGGTTCGCCGCAGTATCTATCTGGAGTCGATGCTGATCGCGGTGTTCGGTGCGCTCGTGGGCGTGGTGCTCGGGCTCGGGCTCGGCGTCGGATTCCTGCGGACACTGAGCGACCTGGGCATCAGCACGATCACCGTGCCGTGGATTCAGATCGTGCTCATGCTGGTCGGCTCCGGGATCGTCGGTGTACTGGCCGCCGTGTGGCCGGGAATCCGTGCTGCGCGCACTCCGCCCCTGGCCGCCATCGCCGATCTGTGAGCGCGGCAGGCCGGTCCGGGGTAGTGCGGTGCGCCGTGACCCTGTTGCATGCGTGCGCTTCCTGGACTGGTCCCGGCCCGAGCGAGTTCGTTCGTCCGAACGCCGGACGCGGCGGCGCACCGTGACGTCGGTGGTACCTGCGGTCCGAGTCGAGGGGCTGTCGGCGTGCCGGGTGGGATGACGCGGCGGCGAGATGCGGGGTTCGCGGGCCTGGGGACCGTATGATCTGTCCGGTTCGCTCGCTGTCCGTACGGTCGGTGAAGGAGTCTGCAGATGGATCTCTTCGGCATAATCAATGGCGCGTTGGGGGTTTTCGGAGCAGGTCTCGGGTTCGGGCAATCCGTGCTGGGGTTCCTGAACTCGCTCGGGAGCAGCGCGCCGGTGACGTAGCGTCCGGCTCAGCCCGCATGGGTATTCGCCCAGGTGCGGACGTCGCCCCGGTCCAGAGCCACCGCCAGTAGATCCGGGAACTTGTCCGGGGTGCAGGCGAAGGCCGGGACGCCGAGCCCTGCCAGGGCCGCGGCGTTCTCGTGGTCGTAGGCGGGTGCGCCGTCGTCGGACAGGGCCAGCAGGACGAGTATCTGAACGCCGGATTCACGCATCGCCGCGACCCGGCGCAGCATCTCGTCGCGGATTCCGCCCTCGTACAGGTCGGAGATCAGCACGAACAGCGTGTCGGCCGGCCGCGTGATCAGCTGTTGGCTGTAGGCGATGGCGCGATTGATATCGGTCCCGCCACCCAGCTGCGTGCCGAACAGGACATCGACCGGATCAGCGAGCCGATCGGTGAGATCGACCACGGCCGTATCGAATACGACCACCGACGTCCTCAGTGCGCGCATCGAGGCCAGAACCGCGCCGAACACCGAGGCGTACACCACGCTCGACGCCATCGATCCGGATTGATCGATCGCCAGCACCACATCGCGCCGCACCGCCTGCGACCTGCGGCCGTAGCCGACGAGTTGTTCGGGCACCACCGTGCGATGTTCGGGCAGGTAGTGCGCGAGATTGCGGCGGATGGTGCGATCCCAGTCGATATCGCGCAGCCGGGGGCGGGTGGTGCGCGCGGCCCGGTTCAGCGCGCCGGAGACGGCGGCCACGGTGCGCGCGGCGATGCGCCGCTCGATTTCGCGAACCACCTTCTCCACCACCATGCGTGCGGTGGACCGGGTGGTCTCGGGCATCACCCGGTTCAGGCCGAGCAGGGTGCCGACCAGGTGCACATCGGGTTCGACCGCCTCGAGTAGTTCCGGCTCGAGCAGCAGCCGGGTCAGATCGAGTCGCTCCACCGCGTCGCGCTGCATCACCTCCACCACGGTGGAAGGGAAATAGCTGCGGATATCACCCAGCCACCGGGCGACCTTGGGCGCCGATCCGCCCAATCCGCCCGCGCGCTTCTCCGCCGGGGTCAGCTCGTCGGCGTTGTACAACGCCGAGGGCGCTCGATCCATCGCCGCGTCACCCCCGGACCCCCGCCCCCCGAGGCCGGACTCCGCGGGGGCGCACAGCGCCAAAAGCCAACGGCGAGACTGTGTTCGATCCATTTCGGTCATCGGTGCCTACCGCCTCTCCCGCGGACGGCGCGGGAATTCGCGCCGTGCGGTTCTCGTCGTGTTTCGCGCCTCGACCGGCTCGTACTGATTGCGCGTCCGCGGCCGGCGGCGCGCGTACGCGGTGCCGCACCGGGATGGCGGCGAGTTGCCGTCACGATGCGGCCGGTCGGCGTGAAGCTGGAATACGTCGTCGGTACGTCGCCGCTGTCGGTCGGCGCGAACTCGCGTGAACCGTCGCGGTGTTGCCCGGCCGATTCGCCGGGCGAGGTCGGCCGGGGATTGCTGGGCGGCATCATGCGACCGCCAGGATTCGGGTGACGGCGCCCAGGGCGAGGGTGCCGCGATCCGGATCGAAGCCACCGGTCCGGGGCGGGGCGGGGGCGACCGGACCGCCGTCGCGGACGGCCGGGCCGATCGCCTGGCGTTCACCGGATTCGAAAGCGCCGAAGGTTCTGCGGAGCAGGGGGAGAGTGGCGACGAACTGGTCCTCGTCCAGACCGCGGAACCAGATGTCGATGCGGTGCAGCAAGTTTCGGTCGTGCACCAGCAGCAGACCGCGGCCGCCGAGGAATCCGTCGATCCACGCGGCCTTCTCGGCGGGATCGTGGCCGATCGAAAGCGCCGCGGACAGGCGACGCGCGGATTCGGCGTCGTCCAGAATGCCCGCATCGCACAGCAACCGGACCGCACGGCCGACCAGACTGCCGTGCACATCGCTCCGGTCGGCGAGTTTGCCCAGTGCGCTGTGCCATGTGCGGGTCGCCCACTGATCGTCACGGATGGCCAGGGCAAGCTGGGCGTCGTCCAGCAGGGCGCGCAGGCCGGCCGCGGCATCGGCGTCCAAACCTGTTACGGCACTGGGCAATCCGGCGCAGATGCGGACCAGCATCCCGTCGGCGACGCGAGTGAGCGCCGCGACGTCGGTACCGCGCACATCGCCGTACCGCAGCGTGCGGATCAGGCCGGGCAGGGCGGCCAGCAGGTGGGTGACGTCGTGGTCCACCGCGGCCACGGATTCGAGGCGGGTCACCAGTCCCGGTACGGCACCGCCGAGATCGGCCAGCAGGGCCTGTTCGAGGGCGCGGCCGAGGTCGGCGACGGTGGCCTGCGGGGCGGCGGCGGAGTCCAGAATTTTCGCCTCGGCGGCGGACAGGAGGGTGGTGCCCCAGCGGGATGCCTCGATCACGGCGATGGCGAGTTCGGGTTCCCAGACCAGCGTCCACGTCTCCCGGAAGGTTCCGGTATTGCGGGCCTCGCTGGAAGCCGGTGTGCCCCAATGGATCGCGAGCAGCCGGAGCCGGTGCAGCAGCCGCGAACGCGCGATGTCCCGGTCCTTGCGCAGGTCCAGATCCAACTGCCGGGACAGGGCTTGGCGCGTCAGCCGCAGCGACCTCGCCTGTGCGCGCAGATCCGCCTCGAGCGGGACCGCCGGGGCGTCCTCCGGTACCGAGCCCAGTGCCTCGCCGACCACCAATTCCCCGGTGACCAGGCGCAACATGGTCTCGTCGCCCTCGCACAGCACCGCTCGGGTGGCCTCGGTGACCTCCGACAACCCCGGCAGCGGTCGTTCGCGCAGGGCGGCGAGGGTATTCGCGAGCCGCACCGATTCGATGATGTGCGCACTGGATACCGGCAGGTCGTGGGCGCGCAAGGTGCCGGCGACCTTGGTGAGCCAGCGCGCGATCGGCCGATCGGTCTCGGTGAACAGGTGGTGATACCACCCCGGTGAGGTGACGCCCGCGCCGTACCCCGAGGAACCCGCGAGCCGCGAATGCGTCCAGGGCACCCATGTCGAGGTCGCCTTCACCTTCGGCAGCCCTTTGAGTATCCGCGCATCCGCCGCGGCCGGCCCGAGCGCTCCCGTCAGCGCCGGAGCATGAAATGCCCCGCACACCACCGCGAGCCGTGTGGCCCCGCCCTTCAACGCCTTACGCATCGTCTGGCGCATGTACGCCTCACGTCGCAAGGTATGCGGATCCACCGGCGATCCGATCAGTTCCTCGGCGTCGTGTCCCGGAGCGGTCGCAGTCGACGAGTCGCCCACCTCGTCCGACGCGGCGGACACCGGTGAACCGTGATCGTGCGGTGCGGTGCTGGTGTCGGCGTCGCGCACGACCACGGCGGTCGTGGGTTCATGTAGCGGATCAAGGTGCGTCGAGCCGGGAATATTCTGTGCCACAGGGGTTTCAGCGCAGATGTGCAGATCGCCGCCCGCGTCGTCGATTTCGGCCGACGGTGGGCACTGTTCTATTGAAGCACGCTGTGCGGCAATGTTTTCCGGCACAGAAAAATGATCGGATCCAGACAGTTGCGTCCCGGGATTCTCCGGTTCGGCCGCGGCTTCGCGCAGCGCGCTCATGGCCTCGGTGATGGCATCGAAAACGTCCGCGTCGGCGCTGGATTCGATGACCGCGTCCCACCAGCGTTCCGGATCGTCGTAGCCCGCGGTGGCGGCGAGCACGGCCAGAGGGTCGGTGCGGTCGCCGGGTTCGCCGGTTGCGGCGAGGGCGTTGGCGGCGGGCAGGTCGCAGAAGCCGACGGTGACCTCGTGCTCGAGCGCGTAGCGCAGGGCCTGCCATTCGGGAGAGAACACCGCGAAGGGCCAGAAGGCCGCGCGGGACGGGGTTTCCGGGACGTAGGCCAGCAGTGCGACCGGTGGTTCCATATTCGCGGAGGCGATATGGGCGATCAGGGGGTCGGCATCGGCCGGACCCTCGATCAGGATGGCGTCGGGACGAAACCGCTCCAGTGCCAAGCGAAGTGAGCGTGCGGATCCGGGGCCGTGGTGCCGGATGCCGAACACCCGGGTCTGCGGCGGTTCGGATCTGTCCGGGCTCATGCGTGGACCTCGCGGCATGCCCGGTAGAAGTCGGCCCAGTCCTCCCGTTCGCGGACGACGGCTTCCAGATATTCGGTCCACACCACCGCGTCGGCGACGGGATCCTTCACCACCGCACCGAGTACCGCACCCGCGATATCGGCGGCGCGCAGCACACCGTCACCGAAATGCGCCGAGAGCGCGAGCCCGTTGGTGATCACCGAGATGGCTTCGGCGGTGGACAGCGTTCCGGAGGGTGATTTGAGTTTGGTCCGGCCGTCGGCGGTGATGCCGGACCGCAGCTCGCGGAAGACCTGCACCACCCGGCGCACCTCCTGCGCGGCGGCGGGGACCGCGGGCAACTCCAATGCGGCGCCGAGCTGTTCGACGCGGCGGGTCACGATCGCGACCTCCTCGTCCTCGTCGGCGGGCAACGGCAGCACGACGGTGTTGAAGCGCCGCCGCAGCGCCGAGGACAGCTCGTTGACCCCGCGGTCGCGGTCGTTGGCCGTGGCGATGACGTTGAAGCCCTTGGCTGCCTGCACCTCCACCCCCAGTTCGGGGACCGGCAGTGTCTTCTCCGACAACACCGTGATCAGCGCGTCCTGCACATCCGAGGGAATGCGGGTGAGCTCCTCGACGCGGGCGATGGAACCCCGGCGCATGGCCGTCATGACCGGGGACGGGACCAGCGCGCCCTCGCTGGGCCCCTCGGCGAGCAGCCTGGCGTAGTTCCAGCCGTAGCGGATCGCCTCCTCGGCGGTTCCGGAGGTGCCCTGTACGAGCAGGGTCGACGCACCGCACACCGCCGCCGAAAGATGTTCGGACACCCACGTTTTCGCGGTGCCGGGGACGCCGAGCAGCAACAGTGCGCGGTCGGTCGCGAGGGTCGCGACCGCGACCTCCATCAGTCTGCGCGGCCCGACGTACTTCGGGCTCACCACGGTGCCGTCGGACAGGGTGCCACCGAGCAGATAGGTGACCACGCCCCACGGCGACAGCCGCCACGAGGGCGGGCGGGGACGGTCGTCGGCCGCGGCCAGCGCGCGCAGTTCGTCGGCGAAGGCCTGTTCGGCGTGTGGACGCAGCAGGCCGGCCGGCGCCGAATCGGTCGTATTCGTCGTGGTCATCGCAACTCCTCGAGCATGGTCGTGCGCTGGATCAGGTCGTGGGCCAGTTCGTTGAAACAGGTTTCCCAGTAGGGGTCACCGCAGCGGCGGGCGGCGACCTCGACCGCCGCGACGGCCTCGACCGGGAAGTGCGCGGCGGCGGTGCGGAACAGGGTGCGGTAGGAGGCCGGGGACAGGCCCGGCGCGCCGGGACGGGCCGCGGCGAGCTCGGCGCGGTCCAGCAGCAGCCGGATCAGGTATCGGGCCAGCGGGAACGGCCACGGCCGCGG
>CBJNFW010000315.1:0-9547 GCA_966435935.1 uncultured Nocardia sp. | reverse complement strand
ACCCGCTCGCTGATCGCGTACGACCACTGAACTGGTTCGGACTTACTCGTCTAGTGATCGGATATCTCGGCAACCCCGAATGCACCAACCAGTTCTGCACAAGAGCGGTCTTGCAACACACTGACGGCACGACGAGCGAAACATGTTACGACTGGCACTGCGCGTATTGCCACGGCACCGCGACCATCTATGGGCGGTGCCACGCCACATGCGAGGGCTACCAGAACGAAGAGAAGAAGCTGGCCGCGATGCTCGCCGAGCTGATGGCGCAACACCAGCCCACCTAGCCCGAGTTCGTGCCCGGCATCAGCACTGCAACCCTCGCGTTGCCGCGCGCCTGATTCACACCCCAACCCACAGACCGGGAGTGTCCCGGTCTTCCACCAGCGTCTCTCACTCTCATCCGAGCGAGAGCTGTTCCCTCCCACTAGTATTCATCGAAAGAGAGCCGAAATGTCCGGAGACACAGTCATTACCGTGATCGGTAATCTAACAGCGGATCCTGAGCTCAGGTTCACTCCTGTTGACGCAGCCGGGTGCCGTTGGCGTAGCGGCTGCCGTCGATGTTGCTGTGGATCGCGGGGAACAACCACGGTGATCCGCCGGGGAACCGGGCGAGCACCGCTGCCTGCTGGGTGAGAATCTTCTCGGCGAGTTCTTCGGCGAGGGGGAAGAACGCCGGGCGATCGGCCATCTTGCGATTGAGCCAGGCCAGGTAGGGATTGCCGTCGACGTCGCGCACGAGGCAGTCGAACGGCAGAGTGCGAGCGTCCTTGAGGCGCAGTCCGCAGGCGATGAGGATCTCCACGATCAGTTTTCCGTCCGGTGACGGGAACTGCGCCAACGCATGCGGGGTTTCCATCTGCCTCATCACCTGTTCGGGGATGAACCTGGGCCGCGCGTGAGGCCGCTTGGGCATGTCCTCGTAGATGAACGCCGTGCGCGGCAGGTCTGGTTGCCACTCATGCCGATGAACGTCCTTCAGGAATCCGCTGATCGAAGCGATCACCGGGCCTCGGGTCCTCGGGTCGGGCACCTTGGTCTGCAACTCGGCCAGCCACCCCTCCAAGCGGACGCGCGTCAGCTCGGTCGCGTCCATGTCCGGGCCGAGGGTGTGGTGAAGGTATTCCGCGAGCCGGACGCAGGCTCGGATGTTGACGGCGATCGTGGACGGGTTCAGCTTCCGGCTCAATCGCCATCGGCACCACCGCTTGACCAGCTCTTTGAGCCACCGCAGTGCGATATCACCGAACCGCAGAAACCGAACGTCGCTGGTGTTCAGGCCCAGATGTTTGAGATCCCAGGTGTCGCGCGGATATTGGTCGGCCCAGGGGTCCGCGTCGATGAGCAGCGCCCGCAGCTCGAACCGTGTGTCCTTGATGAACGCCAGCGACAGCGTGTCGTAGTGGGCTTCCCTTGGCAAGCAGAACGCCTTCCACTGCGCGTCGTCCCAGTCCAGCAGACTGTGCACGCCCGCGCAGCGAACCCACCCGACAGCTCTGGTCACGATCCGCGGTGCGGTGTGCTGATGCCCCAACTCGTGGCGGCGTTGCAACCCGTAACCGATCTCCAACCGCAGCTGCCCACCGAGCCCGTGCAGCTTCACGTGGGGATGGCGCAGTCGCTCGAGATGAACGAACCACTCGGCCAACGGCATACGACCGGCATAACGCCAGCTTTCATAATGCGCACGGCACAACCGTTGGCCGGGGCCATCGTTCCAACGGGCGCAGCCGGGGAACTCGCAATCGGTCTCGACCGAGCCGCGTGGCGGGTGATACAGAGTCCGAGCCAACCAGCCGTCGAGATCGGGGCGTCCGTGATGAAGCCACTGGTTGGCGTGACGATGACACAACCCGTTCGACTTCGACGCCCGATTGCAGTCACGAACGGCGCAACAGGCCACGATTCGCCGCTGCTCGGTCGCGACCTCCTCGATCGGAGTCCACTCGTCCAGGTCGGGTCGCCCGGCCGCCTTCCATCGGTGGTAGTGCCCCTGACACAAACGCCGCGACGCATAGCTCAGCGCGATGCCACACGATCGGATCCGGCAGGTGTCCTGCACGAACACCCGGCTCCCGGTCGGCGGGAAGAACACCTCACCACGGAACATCGGATCGACAGTCTGCATCAGCCGCTCCAGCAACCCCGACGTCGCCGGCAACTCGTGCGGTGCGCTCAACGCTGTTCTCTTCCTTCCGGCAGAATCCCCGCGGCCACCAGAGCATTGCGATGGTCCTCGACCGTCAGGTGCGAGTACGTCATCTCGGTCGTCTGCGAACTCGAGTGGCCCAGCAATTCCGCGACGATCTCGATGCGGACCCCAGCCCGCAACAGCCGGGTCGCATAGGAGTGCCGGGCGATATGGGGCGCGAAGAACCCGACCCCCGAACGTACCCGCAGTCGCTCGACCAACTTGTGAACATTCGCCTCGGTCATCGGCGCGCCCACCGGCGGCCGGAACAAGTTCACGAACACGAAATCACTGTCCAGACACCCGTATTCGGCCTCCATGTACTCCGCGTAAAGGTCGAACACCCTGGCGGCGCCCGGCACGACCCGAGGCTTGAGCCGCTTCACGCGCGCGTCATTGGGGTTGTCCTCACGAGGCACCACGTGCACTTCACCAGCGCGCAGCCGCAGATCCGAATGCCGCAACCCCAGCGTCTCACCCAACCGGAGCCCGGTCTCGAACCACAGCAACAGCAGGAACCGATCCCGCAGCCGCACGCACGCATCCATCAGCGCCGCCTGCTGCTCGACGGTCACCGTCCGGGCAGGCTTGCGATGCACAGCCATCCTGATCGGACTGTAGGACTCGGCCTGCGCCGCGCCCCGTCGAGTGTGCACCAGCAACGGCACATAGCGACCCGTTGGGCGTGGCCCCACCAGCTCGCCCAGCAACGCGGGAATCGAATCGTCTCGCCTGGCGTGGAACCGGTAAAACGACGCCACCGCAGAACGCTTGCGCACCAACGTCGTTCGCTCCACCGCCACCGGCGTCCCCGGCAACACGAACACCCCCGGATGCCGAGCCGGTTTCGGACGCTGCAACCACGAGAAGAACTCCGACAACTGCTCCAGGCTCAATTCCCGGAAATCCCAACCCCGCTGACCGAGCCAATCGAACAGATCACGCAGATCGTAGGCATACCCCTCCACCGTGTTCGGAGCCTTGCCCACCGCAACCAGATGCGACAGAAACTCCTCGACCGGCCGCACCGGCACACCGGCCCCGTCGACCACCGTGACCGAACGCCGCCCCGAAACCGGTGACCGCAACCGCTGCACCCGAAGCGGCACCGGCCACCCTCCTCCACAACGACACAACACAACGAGGTGTCTGTGTAGCAGGAACCACCACCCTAAATCAAACCGTACGTACGTTATAAACGTTAGTCGCGGACTCCTGCATACTGTTTCGAGCTGCGGTTATGACGACACACGGCTCCCTGGATTCGCGTGCCATTGACAGCGACGGCTCATCGGCTGCGCCTGTCAAGCGGCCGTCGTTCCGAAGGGTCTCCAAGAAGTTGCTTGAGAAGCTGACGCGCTGCGGACCTTCGTTCGGCGGTTGTGCCAGTGAAGAGGACCACAAATACCGATGCGCATATGACCGCGAGAGATACCAACGCGGCGATTGCCCCAACCATCTGGTTGGTGACTGCAACCGCCGAAATAGCCACTACAACACCGGTGACAGGTCGTCGCACTATTCCCACATTCCGCGGCCACGCCCCACATCCTGACCGCTAGTCAACGACATAGCAGTAGGACGCGGATTCTGAGAACCTTGGCCTCTCAATGAAGGGTGTGGGCCCTTCGGGCGCGGGCGACGCGACTTCGCCCGAAGGCACGGTACCACGCCTGCGGCCGCGGCCATGCCGGACGCTAGAGATCTCTTCTGCCACCAGGACATCGGCGGACGATGTGTTCAAGTCGCAGGATTTTCCGGCCTGAGTCACTCGCCGTGGACGTCGAAGACATCCTGCTAGCAGATCCTCATAACGCTCCCCCGCGGGAGCCGGGTCATCGTGTCCGGCAGACTGAAACAGCGCTCCTACGAGACCCGCGAAGGTGAGAAGCGCACGGTCGTGGAACTCGATGTCGATGAGATCGGCGCATCCCTGCGTTACGCGACAGCCAAGGTCCACAGGACCACCCGCGGGAACAGCAGCGGCCCCGCCCGGGAATTGGCCACGGTGGGAGCACCCAGCAACGACGCCTGGGCCGCCAACGGATCCGACGACCCCTGGGCCCACACCGGATCATTCGGTGGGCAGTCGGACGACCCGGTGTTCTGCCCCGGCGACTCTCGCCACCGCGGACAACGACCGCGGTGGCGGGACCCGATATACTGGCCGCTGTCGCGTCTTCGACGGTCCTGGTCGCAGACCTGACGCTGTCGGCAGTCATGGCCTTGAACCATCCAACGATGGTGAGTCGCAAGACTTCTGCTCGACCGATGTGCCCGGCCACGTGCCGGGCACATCTTGTTTTCGGTTGCACCACAACCACACTCACGCCGCGCCCCAGTCCTTGAGTCTCAGCAATCGAGGGCGGATCGCACTGTTGCCCGGCGTTCAGGATGCCGATGAAGCGGGCGTTGACGGTGCCGATGGTGTGGGGCGGGAAAACCCCGCCGGGCGTTGCCGCGGCGGGGTTTTCGTCGGTGAGGTGTCGCCGGTCGTGGGCGAGGTGCCGGATGTCAGTCTCCGACGACCTCGGTGACCGCGGAGCGGGCCGCGACCTCGTCGACGAGGTTCTTGCCCGCGGCGAACGCGGCGACGAGGGATTGCAGGGCGAGGTTGTTGACCGCGCGCGGGAACCCGCGGGAGGTCGTGTGGATCAGGCCGACCGCGTCCTCGGTGAACAACGGGTCCGCCCGCCCGGACAGTTTCAGGTGGTGAGCGATATAGCTGGTGGTCTCGGCCGCGCTCATCCCGGGCATGGTGTAACGCAACGCGGTTCGCTGTTCCAGCGCGGCGAGAACGGCGAGTTTCATGGTGCGCCGCAAGGTCGGCTGCCCGACCAGCAGACACGCCAGCGGCGAGTCCTGGTCGAGGTTGGTGTTGGTCAGCATCCTGACCGCTTCGAGTTGCTCGTAGGTCATCAGATGGGCTTCGTCGATCACGAGCACGGGTGTGCGGCCGCGTTCCTCGCGTTCTGCGACAAGGGATTTGGAGGCTTGGACCATCAACCGGGAGCCGAGGTGAGCGACCGGCTGGCCGAAGGCGTTGACGATCTCCTCATGGATGCCACGGACCCCGATCATCGGGTTCGGCAGATAGATCACGGTGTGCTTGGACGGATCCAAACCGGCCAACACGGTGCGGACGGACACGGTCTTTCCGGCCCCGACCTCGCCGGTGACCACGCCGATGGAACGCTCGGCGATGCACCAGGCGATGCGGGCAACGGCCTCGTTGTGCGAAGCGTGCCGATGCAGCATCCCGGGGGCGAGGTCGCGGCCGAACGGGGTGCGGGTGAAACCGTAGTGGGCCTGCAATTTCTCGATCATGACTATGTTGTCGTCTTTCGGAAGTTGTTGCGGGAACAGTTATTCGGGGTCGGGGATCCGGCCGTCGGGGAAGGCTTCGTCGAAGAACTGCGCCTCGGGCGGGTCGTAGCCGAACGCGGCGTAGTTGACCTTCGCGGCGAGTTCGTCGGTGTGCTGGTGGTCGATCAGCCCGAGGTAATCGATGCCGGTGGTCGGTGTCGGTGGCTCGGCGGGGATTTCGGGTTTGGCCTTGGGGTGGGCGTGGCGGTTGATCTGGAACGGCAACGCCGTCCCGGCGTCGGCGCCATCGACCCTCACGCGCAGGAAGGTCATGTCGAACGGGTCGAACACCAGCTCGACCCGACGCCCGACCAAACCGGGGTCGACCTGATATCGGTTGCCTTGCAATGACACCAATGCCGTCTTGGACACGCTGCGATACTCCGACCAGCGGAACGCCTCGGCCAGATCGGCCGGAGCCGGGACTCCGAATGGCGCGCCTTGCATCCATCGCGCCAGCGGCGCGACCCCGGTCTCGGAATGTGTCCGGCGGTGGTAAACCGTTTCGACCCACGCGGTGAACAGCCGGTTCATCTCCGCCAGGTCCTGAACCTGGCGTCCGGCTTCGCCGTCGCCGGTAGCGAGTTCGACGGTGAACTCGCCGTTCACGGTGCGAAAGAAACGTTCGATTTTGCCTCTGCCCTGGGGTCGGCCGGGCTGGGAGTGGATGAGCTTGATCCCGAGTTTCGCGCAGGCCCGCAGCAGCCACGAGTCGACGAAAGCCGAGCCGTTGTCGACGTAGACGTATTGCGGAATTCCCCTGGCCGCCAACGCGGGTCGCAGCGCGGCGGCCAGGCGGACGGTGTCCTCGGCGAACCCCCACCGATGCCCGACCACCGCCCTGCTGTGGTCGTCGATGAATGCGAACAGGTAGGTTTTGCGGCCGTTGATCCGCAGTCCGTGCAGGGCGTCGCCGATCCACATTTCGTTCGGCCGATCGGCCTCGAACCGGCCGAACGCCGCCGGCTCGGCCGGGGCATGCAACGCGGTCAGGCCGGTGCGCACGAACATCCGCTGCAGGGTGCGCTCATCCGGTGCCCACCCGTGCTGGGCGTGCAGGATCCGCTGGATCTGCGCCGCCGAGCGCGAGGGCTTCTCCTTCTTCAACGCCGACGCCAGCTCGAACACCTCCGGCGGAGTCCGCGGCTGCGACTGGCGCGGCGAGGGCACCAGCGCGTCGAACCCGTGGCGGCGCCACTGCTGGATCCAGCGGTCGATCGTCCACCGCGTGATGCGGATGCTGCGCCCGTCCGGATCGGTATGCGTCTGCGCCGCCAACGCCCGCACCAGCGCCCCGCGCTGACGGCCGGTCAGCGACGGATCAGCCGCCTCGCGGATCAGCATGTAACGGAACAACCCGATCGCCCGCGCCCGCTCGAGGCGGGCCTTGTCTTCTCGTTCGGCCTTGGACATCAGTCCCCGGCACCTCCTTCAGGTCTATCGACAGACCCGCTGAAAATGCCGTGCCGCAACAGATTCCGGCAGAGCGAACTCGTGTTGCAGCCCGATCAGGGCCACCTGGGCCCCAGCAACCTGCCTGAAGAGGCCGCCGCGGCAAGCCACCACGGCGACACCGCGCCGATCTGCGGCCACCGCGGCGAGATCTGCCGCGCCGCGCCCACCACCGCCGACACCGCGTCGGCGAACACCGATCGCGCCGCCGCCGGCGGCACCGGATCACACCCGACATCGACCAGCAGCCTGGTGAACCACACCCGCACCGCCTCGGCCCGCTGTGCGAACCGGCGCAACCAACCGCGCACGGTCTCCACCGGCCTGCCCAGCACCGCAGCGATCGAACGCGCCCCCGACCCCGCGGCTTTCGCTGCCAGCGCAGCACCGATCACCGACACCACATCCGCTCGCCGCACCAGCGCAAACACAGGAAGAAGAACATGCGAGCCCCCACACGCCGAGCACCGCGACCGCCTCGGCCGCAACACCACCACACCGTCGCGCTCACGCAACGTCCGCGGCCTGGCCCACCCCCACGGCCGCAGCACACCCCCACACCCCGGACACTCCAACCCTCCACCAGCCAACCGGGATTCGACTCCGGTCCTGTCCACGCCTACCGTGAGCACTGCGCCTCCACGCGCATCACGGCCCTCCCGGGCAGACACCGCCAAGAAGTCGCCGGGAGGGCCTTCGCATGCCCTCATCGGCACGGTGCCGCCGCCAATCAACACCACCCCGAGCCCGGCACACACCAAGATTCGTCGGCACACACAATGCCCCGAATCCGCCCGCTACGTCGGAACTTTGAGTGCCGTCCAACAATCGCACGCCCGGACGCGGGTTTAGCACCGACGATCGCGCGTGACGGTGCAGGTCGGCGCGAATCACCCTGTGTCGCGGTATCCCTCACCGCGCGGCCGCTCTCGCACCGCTGCGCATGTCACCGAGTGCGCCGCCGTCGAAATGAGATACCTATGCCTTCCCCCGTCCCTCAGCGCGATGTGATCATCGACCTGAGCCCCTACCCCCACACCGTCGAGATCAGGATGTCCGGTGCCGGGAGGTACAGCCTCGACGCGCTCGTGGGCGACACTCCTGCCACCGGGCCCGAACTCCGGACCTGGCTCACCGGCGTTGTCACCGCGCATGCCGAGGACATCGCCGACTACCTTATCGCCTCCTATGGCGATACCCGGGACGACGGTATCGACGATGAGGCCCCTTTCTAGCCCCTGTCCCTTGTCCGGTGTGTGCAGCCGTGCTGAGCATCCAGCCATTGCGGATGCGCTGCCCTCATACCTCGGGCACGCCATTATCACGAAGCTGGAGTTCGCATGACGTCGTTCGATAGCTTGCCCACCGAGAAGCGCTCGACGCTGGGTGCCGGGCTCGACCACGAACTCGCCGCGCCGATCCGTGAATATGCCGGGGATGACACCGAATTCGGACGCTGGCTGTTGGTCGCGGTCAGCGCGTACTACATCAGGGTCCGCCCACCGGCATTCGTCGTGCCCGACGCGCCGTGGCGCGAGCACTACGACAACGGACTGGACCCGCTCGATGCTTTCGATGCTGTGCTGCGATCACAGCTTACCGACACGACTCAGCGGTAGGCGCGCATCCCGTCGCACAGTTTGATTCGAAAGCGCTTGCAGCCCTGCGGTTCAGCCACTGCGGGTCGGGTGTCCAGAACTGCCGCAACACAGAATCTACCCGGCGCAACACGTCGACAGCGCCCCGTCCCGCAACGGGCATCACCGTGCTGTGCGACGGCTGCGGCATCAACGCCGCCTCGCCAGTTCGCTCCACGAGCTCGGGGCTGCCCGCATACACCATGTGGCTCCGCCCGCATCGCGTGCGAAAACGCTTCCGCAATCAGCACAACGACTCGTTTTCGCTTCTGCCACAACCCCTCGATGAAAGGTGCACAACCATGCTGAAGTTCGTCTATACCTGCGGTCGGCACGAGGCTCGATTCCCGGCGGATTGGGCGCTGGGCATGAAGCCCGGTGTGTGCGCGCCGCAGACCCGCCACTTTGCCGTAATCCGGCCCGCCGAGAACGGCGGGTTCGAGCTGTTCGTGCACGACAAGGGCCGGGAAAAGCGTCCGGTGTTGATCGCGGACTTGGACACCGCCAAGCGAGCGGCGAGCCTGGTCGCGGAGCTGAGCTCCTGGCAGTTCTCACGGCTGCGAACGCTGGTCGGCCTGGATATGCCGCGGTTCGGTATAGACCCGCGCGTCGCGATGGCGACCGCTCAGCAGATGCGGTCGGGGGCGATCGCGTACTACGCGATCCGCAACAACATCGACGCGAAGGCTTGTCAGCACGCTATCCGCCCAGCGCACAAAACAATCGCCCCGCGGCCCGGTGCGCAGCGGCGGCGATTCGGCGCGGTGTTGACGGCCGCGTGAAGGATGTCCGTGAGCCGTTCGCGTCTCACGGATGCGCCGCGGGAAAGGGAAGAGCTCCCCCCGGACCTCCCCGGTGCCAGTGGGTGGCTTGTCCTTTGTTGTGGTGTTGTGCCCGA
>CBJNFW010000314.1:0-9547 GCA_966435935.1 uncultured Nocardia sp. | reverse complement strand
GGCCGGGATCCCGGATCCACCCCGCCGCATTGATCGAGCGATTCCACCATCCGATGACCCGGGCGCTGCTCGCGAGCGAGGGCATCACGACCACAGCGCTCGAACACCACCTGGCAAGCGACCTGAACGTACGCGTGATGCGCCAGGACGAGATCGCGGCCGGCACGCTGCCGGCGCTCATCGTCGACGTGCTGCGGTTGCGCGCAGCCGACCGGGCCCTGATCCGGTACTCGCGCCTGGTCGGCGCCGAACGGACGGTGTCGATCAATTACGTTGCCGCCGTGGCCCGAACGGCCTCCGAGAGCGGACTGGCCGATCCGCGCACCCCGATCGGCCACGGGCTGATCGCCCGCGGCCTGAGCCAGCGCCGCCGGGTCATGTGGGCGGGCACCCGAATCTGGCCGGACGGACGTGCCTGCGCGGCAAGGGCATACGTGATGTCGCTCGGCGGCCGCCCGGTGTGCTGGATCCGCGAGGCGTTCAACCCGGACATCGTTCCGGCCGAACGCGCCATGGTGTGGCTGCCCGAACCCGAGTTGCACGACGAACCCGAAATTCGCACGCCATCGCGGCCTCAGGAGATACGAGAGTGAACGGCGTCATCGTCACGATCCTGTTGGATCTGGTCCTGATCATGGTGGCGGCCCACCTGCTGGGCTGGTTGGCCGAGAAGCTCGGCCAACCGCCGGTGATTGGCGAGATCGCGGCCGGAATCCTGGCCGGTCCCACCGTGATCGGGCATCACTTGTCCTCGACGCTGTTCCCGCAGGCCGCCCGCCCCTCCCTCGAACTGCTGGCCGATATCGGGGTGGCCGTGTTCATGTTCGTCGCGGGCCTGGAACTCGATCGCGGCATCTTCACCGGTGCGCGTCGCTCGATTCCCGCGGTGTCGGCGGCGGCCTACATGGCGCCGTTCGCGCTGGGCAGCGGCATCGCGGTCACCGTGCTGGCGCGCTACCAGACCGGCAACAGACTGCACTTCGCCCTCTACATCGGCTGCGCGCTGGCGGTGACCGCCTTCCCGGTGCTGGCGCGAATCCTGCACGACCGCGATCTGGTGCACACCGAGATCGGCCAGCTCAGCCTGGCGTGCGCGGCCCTGGTGGACATCATGGCCTGGATCGTGCTGGCGGCGATCCTGGCGCTGGCCCACCCGGGCGGCGCCCAATGGCGGCTGATCCTGCTGATCCCGCTCGTCGGCGTGATGTGGTGGGGCCTGCGGCCGATGCTGGGACGGATCTCCCAGGCCGGCACCGCCCAGACGATGATCGTGCTCGGCGTCGGCGGCGCGCTGGCCGTCGCGGCGGTCACCGAATGGATCGGATTGCACCTGATCTTCGGCGCTTTCGCGTTCGGGGTGATCTTCCCGCGCGAACGCCGCCAGGCGGTGGAATCCGGGGTCCGGGTGCTCAGCGCGGTGCTGTTGCCCGGGTTCTTCGTCGTGGCGGGCCTGGCCGTCGACCTGAGTTCGATCGACTCGACCGCGATCGGCGAACTCGTCGTCATCATCGCCGCCGCGGTGCTGGGGAAGGTAGGTAGCGTCTATGTCGCTGGTCGCCTGACCGGTATGTCGGCACGGCCGGCGGCCGCGGTGGCGGCGCTGCTCAACACCCGCGGACTGACCGAGCTGGTGATCCTGTCCGTGGGCCTGAGCACCGGACTGATCGGGCCGCGTCTGTACTCGCTGCTGGTGGTGATGGCGCTGGTCACAACCGCGTCGACCGCGCCGATTCTGCGGTTGCTCGGCACCGCCCGCGGTCCCGCCGATACCGCACCGGCGGTAGCTGCCGTCGAGACACCTACTTCCCCGTAACTTATTGCACAGCACTGTCTTACCCGCCGCGCCGCCGACTCGTCAACGAGCGTGGACCGGCTGCCCGCCCTCACCCGGTCCGGTGAAACACCGCGTGGTCTTACTGCGTAATGCGCTGCGACACAACCCTATTCGGACAAATTTCGGACCCCGGCGCGGCCGCCCCGGCGGTGTGCGGGTGCGGGCCGATCGCGGATTCCGTTGCCGCGTTGGCAAGCCCGACGTCGCCTTCGCTGCTATGTTGCTTGGGTGGACGAAGCGCCGAGTACCGCACAATGTTTCAGCACTGCTGTCGATCGGTGGGGGTATGCGGTAGCCCTCGCGCTACCCACGTGAGCGCGCCGAACCGTCGCGCTCACCGGAGTTATCGCCGTATTCCCGTTATTCGCCCGGAGTCACGTCTTTGACCACACCGCAATCGCCCGCCCCCGACCCTTACACCACGGCTTCCGGAGTATGTCCCGTCGTCCACCGCGGCCCATCCCCGGATGCCGACTCGGACTTCCGATTTCCGATGTACACCCCCGATTTCGTCAGCAGGCCGGACGACACGTACAACCGGATGCGCCAAGCGCATTCCACCCTGGTGCCCGTAGAGCTGGCCCCCGACGTCCCGGCCACGCTGGTCATCGGCTACAGCACCGCGGTCCAGATCCTCAACGATCCCGACCACTTCCCGTCGGATCCGCGCGTCTGGCAGAAGACCATTCCCGCGGATTCGCCGGTCCGGCCGATGATGGAGTGGTTGCCGGCGGCCCGCTACAACACCGGCGCCGCCCACCGGCGTTATCGCGACCCCTCGGTGGTCGCGATCGACAACATCGACCAGAACGCCATCCTCGACATGGTCGAGAATGCGGCGATCCCGCTGATCACCTCGTTCTGCGAGAGCGGGTCCGCCGATCTGGTGATGCAGTACGCGTTCCCGCTGGTACTCGAGGTGCTCAACCAGATGTGCGGCTGCCCCGCCGATATCGGCACCCGGGTGGCCCTCGGTATGGCCGACCGCTTCGATTCCGACAAGGTCAAGGCCAAACAGGGCATGATGGACCTGCGGGGGGCGCTCATGGAATTGATCGCGCTCAAGCGCGAGCAGCCCGGTGACGACGTCACCTCGCATCTGGCCCATCACCCCAACGGCCTCGACGACATGGAGGTCTTCGCACAGCTGATGAGCTTCTACGGCGCGGGATTCGAGGCCCAGCGCACGTTCATGGCCAACGCGCTGCTGCTGATCCTCACCGACCCGCGATTCCAGCCCGACAGCGGCCGCAACCTGTCGACCACGGACGCGCTGGACGAGGTTCTGTTCAACAACCCGCCGATGGCGAACTTCTGCACCACGTATCCCCGGCAACCGATCCAGATCGATGGCGTATGGCTGCCAGCCGATCAACCGGTACTCATCAGCCTGGCCGCGTGCAACAACGATCCACGCATCCGGGGTGAGGCCACCAGCAGCATCGGCAACCGCTCACATCTGGCCTGGAGCACCGGCCCGCACGTGTGCCCCGCCAAGGACGTGGCCTACCGGACCGTCGAGAGCGCCATCGATCAACTCTTCGACCGCATCGGTGAAATCCAGCTGGCAGTCCGGCCCGATCAGCTGACCTGGCGTCCCGGCCCGTTCCACCGCGCCCTGACCGCGATGCCGGTGGTCTTCGCGCCGCTGCGCCCGCACCAGGTGGCGCTGTAGCCGTATCCGCCTGCGCAGAACCCGCTCGATCGGCCCGGCCGCGCCGGACAATGCACCGCCGGGCCGATCGCTCCGTCAGCACCCGACCGGCTCCACCTCGGATCACCAGGACTCTGGGAGACGCCAAACGTGTTCGGTCGCCGTCGAATTCATCCTCACCGGCGCGACAGAGCTTGGAGACCACCGCGTGTCGCCATGAAGGTCGGTCTGGCCCCGGTGGTTTCACCAGGCACGGACACGTTGCCCCACGGCCGATGCGCCAACGGCGTCGCAGCCTGGGCTTATCTGCGGTGAATCCTCGGTTGGCTCGTACTCGGTCTCTCAGCGCGGGAGTTGCGCGGTATGGCAGGGAGATTCGTCGCTGTCGGGGTCGGGTGTTCCGACCACGAAGGTGCAGTGTGGAGGTGATCGGGCTGCCGCGCGGTTGGCAGACGCAGTCGTGCCGTGCGGCGAGCCGGCCGTCGCCGCAGCCTCGTCACCGCGACTATGCGAGGTCGGTGGGCCGGTGGTGATGGCGGGAGATGTTGGCCCCCAGCAGGGCAGTCGACGAGGCCACATCGATATCGCGGGAGCCGATCTCGGGCAAGCGGCCATCCTCGGAACGCAGCTTGGCCAGCGCCTCGGTCATCGCCGCGTGCGCCGCGAACAGGCACGGCGTGGAGTAGATCGCCGCATCGACTCCCAGTGCCCCGAGCTCGGTCAACGACAGCCGCGGCGAGAGGCCGCCGGCGATCTGGTTGAACAAGAGCGGTTTCGCACCGATCACGCCGCGGACCTGCCGGATCCGCTCCACGCTGCGCACACCGTCGACCAGTACAGCATCGGTGTCGGTTGCGGCCAGTGCTTGCGCACGTCGCAGGATCTCCTCCTCGTCGGTGGCGTCGGTCCGCGCGACCACCACCAGGTCGGTGCGCGTGGCCAATACCAGGTTCAGCTTCTCGAGATACTGCTCGAGCGGCAGGATCCGTTTACCCGCCAAGTGGCCGCACCGGCGTGGACGCTGCTGGTCCTCCAAGATCACCCCCGAGGCGCCCAGCATCTGCAACTGCTCGACCACATGGCAGGCGACCTCCACGTCGGCATACCCGTCGTCGATGTCGACCAGCAGATGCCGGTCCGGAAACGCCAGACGCAACCGCTGCACGAACCCGACCATGTCGGGCCAGGCGATGAACCCGATGTCAGGGAGCCCGTAGTAGGAAGCAGCGAACCCGAAACCGGACACGAACATTCCCGCGAAGTACTGCGCGGCGATCGATGCCGAATACATGTCGAAAATCCCGACCAACGGGGTCACCCCCGAACGGCGGATCTCCTCGCGCAACGCAGTGCCGTACCGCATGATCTCCTGCCTCCCGTCTGCGCAGGGACGCTCGGCCGGTGAGACCGGCCTCCTGTCACGATGGCTGATCCAGTGGAACAGCTCGGACACGGCTCCCCCTGAGTTCGGCGATGCAGCAGCACGGACCTGGTGTCGCCAGTCTTGCGCGGGAGGGAACCGATACCTACAGACTGCTCCTTCGCCGCTGAGAACGCAGTCGACATGCCGCGATGCTCGACCGTCCCCATCCTGGCCGACCGCCAGGGCGAGTTCGCGGCGGCCACGAGGCGGTGTGTTCACCGATGGCACCAGACTGCGACAGGTCCGTGGTTGCCGTGGCCCCTGGCCGCGGGCGGTCACCTCGTCACGGCAGTAGCCGAGGACGTTCCTGAACTCGCCGCCGCATACGAAGCGGCGGGCATGCGCTTCAGCGGCGTCGCGGTGGATCCCGACCCGGTCGCCCTGCGAGGGCTGGCCGAACTCGTCGAACGGGGCGAACTCCGGGTCCACGTCGAGAAAACGTTCCCGTTCGAGCGCGTCGCCGACGCCCACCGGCTGCTCGACGCCGGCCACCTCCGAGGCAAGCTCGTCCTCACGGTCTGATCTCGCCGGGGCCTCGGGTGCCCGGGGCCCGCCGATCATCCGGGCGACAAGCCCGCAGCCTACGTCCAGCATCCATGTCAGCTGCCGTGGAAAACGATTCCCGCTACATCGGTGCCCGAAGCCGTGATCAAGACGCAGTGTTGTCAGCCGGCCCGTACGGACGGTCCGAGACGCTTGCCGTCGCCGCGGTCATACCGAGCCGAGATCGGCGGACACCCAGTGCTCCGGTCGCAGGTAGATCACGACCTGCTCGCCGAACGCCTCCGCCTTGCGCAGATAAGCGGCGGCTTGGTCGGATGGCAGGTAGCGATGCACCAGCTCCAGATGCAACTCCTCGGTCATCGGTTCGGTGCGGGCGACCGTTCCCTCCACGCTGACGTACCGCACCGTCGGTGAAAGCCGGTCCACCATCAGAGAAAATCGCCCGGCCGCCGCTATCAGCTCGGCCTTGCGGGAGTCACGGCCGGTGAGCACCCACGGCAGGCCACCCGGTGTGTACTGGTACCAGATCGGCACCGTCAGCGGGCCCCGATCCGGCCCCGCCGAAACCGACAGTGCGGCGATGTGTGGCTCGGCCAGGAACAGCTCTCGTTCTTCTCTGGAAAGTGCCATTGCCGTACCGTAGCGGCAAGCACCGACAAGCCGGCCGCTACAGCCGGCAGCCGGCGGAACTCGCTGTTCGCGGCACTCGCCCGAGGAGTATCCGGTTAACGCTCGGTGCGGGTAATCCTGGCTAGTCTGGAGAGATGCGAGGAGTCGGAGCCCGCGGTGGTTCCCGCACTCGGGCACGGGCAGCATCGGCGGTAGCGACAGCGAGTCTCATGTCCTGGACTACCGGGGCGTTCTTTTTTGTCGGCGGACTGCTGGCTGCCGCGGTGACCGCACTGACGGGCGACGGGCCGGGCAATCGCGCGGTCGTGTTCGGCGTGGCGCTGGTCGCGGTGCTCACCGGCATCGTGCTGTATCTGATGGGTGAACGGATGCCGGTGCGCGCGCACCCGATCTTGGTGCTGCTCGGGACCGTGCTGATCACCGTGGCCATCCTTTGCCTCCCCGGCATAACCGCCGCGGTCACGCTGTCGTCGCTGTACGTCTTCATCGCGTGCGACGCCGCGTTCTTCTTCAGCACACCCGTCACCGGCCTGGAGATCGCGTTCGCCGTGGCGTGCTGCATGGGGGCGCTGGGCACTCGCGACCAGCCGCGATGGTGGATCGGACTGATCCCGGCCGGGGTCACCGTGGTGGTCGGCGTGGTCGTCACGATCCTGGCTCGCATGGCCGCGGAAGCCGATATCGACGTGCTCACCGGCCTGCTCAACCGGCGCGGCTTCGATCGGCTGCTGAACGCGGAGATCGCCAAGGCCGGCCGGCTCGACCAACGCCCCGCGCTGGTGCTGGCCGACCTGGACCGCTTCCAGACGATCAACAGCCACCCCGACCAGCCCACGAGCGATGCGGTGCTGCAGCAGGTCGCCGACGCCTGGGGCGACCTGCTGGAGCCGGAGCAGACGCTGGCCCGGCTCGGCGGCGACCTGTTCGCGGTACTGCTGCCGGACACCACCGAACGGGCCGCGGTCGAGTTCACCGACCGCATGCGCGCGGTGACAACCACCGGCTGCTGCGCGGGCGTCACGTCATGGCAGCCGGGCGAACCGGCGTCGATGCTGGTCAGCCGCGCCGATGTGGGCCGGTATCGGGCCAAGCAGGCAGGCCGCAACCTGACCAGGCTGGAATCCGGGCAGCGCATCGCCCTGGCCGAGGAGCTGCGCCGAGCCATCGCGGAAGACAACCTGGAAGTCCGGTACCAGCCGATCGTCAGCCTGCCTCTCGATGGCAAGGTGGTCGGCATGGAGGCGCTGCTGCGCTGGTCCTCGGCCACCGAACCCGGCCTCAGCCCGAACGAGGTGATCCGCGCCGCGGAGGAGCACAACCTGATTGCCGACCTGGACCGGGTGGTGCTGCGCAGAGCTTGTATGGACGCTGCCTGCCTGCAGCGAACGGTAGCCGATCTCGACCTCATGCTGAACGTCAATGTCAGCGGTCTGGAACTGGCCGACGCCGATTACGTCAATCGGGTACGGAACATTCTGCGCAGCACCGGCTGGCATGCCGGGCGGCTCGTACTCGAGATCACCGAGACGCAGTTGGTGGCCGAGTCACAGGATGCGATCGCCAACCTGAACGCTCTGCGCGACACCGGCGTACGCATCGCCATCGACGACTTCGGCACCGGTTACTCATCCTTCAGCCGGCTGGCGGCCATTCCGTCGGACATCCTCAAAGTGGACAGATCCTTCGTCTCGGCGATCACCACGGACTCACCCGCGCCGCCGCTGCTCGGGGTGATCAAGGCACTCAGCAAGGCACTCGACATGCAGGTCATCGCCGAAGGCGTGGAGCACGCACACCAAGCGGCAATACTCGCCGACCTCGGCTTCTCCCTGGTCCAGGGCTACCACTACGGCAGCCCCCAATCAGCGCAAGCGATACACGACAAACTCGTCGAGCAGTTCCACATGGCCACACATCACAAGCATTTGCCGTCCAAATAGGTTGCGCCCGATGCCCTTCGGGCCTTTCTCGTAACCTCATGCGGGTCGGCACCCTTCCATACCCGATGATTTCCCCACGTGCGTAAACCCCCAGAACAACGAAAACCGCCTCGGCCCAGGCGATTTACGAGTGGGAGCTGTTCCCGGTGCCAGGCTCGGCAAGGCCGGCCAGTTGCTGCGGTTTTCAGGCGACGTCCGTTGTGGTGGTGCCAGTTGGTGGCCCTGGGGTCATTTCGCGGGGCCGTTCGAGGAGCTTGCCCTTGTGGGCCGCAAAACCTGACCACGCAATGGATTACAGGCGGTCGCGGAGCCTCGCCAGCAGGTCGCAGGCACCCGACGCCGGTTCGCCGAACGCGATCGTCAGCTTCTGCGGTACGCCCGCCAGTTCGAGAGTGGCCTGTCCGTGCAGCGCGACCTGTTCCCCCGAGCCCTCGCCGACGCCGTCGACAGAACTGATGCCGATCGCCTCGACGTCCGCGATCCGGCGGTACCAGCTGGTGAAGGCAGACGGCGGGCGCGGGCCAGTGCTGCCCTCCCGGTTCGCCGTCCAGTTCGGTTCGTGGTAGGTGGCCGCGATGTGGATCAGCCCAGGCGAGAGCAGCCACAGCCCGAACCACGTGGTTTCCCGACCGTGGGAGGTGTAGCGGACATGCTTCGCCTCGATTTCATGCTCGCCGGCCAGCACCGCCAAGGCGTACACGACATCAGACGGCGCCTTGATCGAATAGGGCGTATCGGTCTTTGTGAGATCAGCGAACTGCCGAAACCTATCCATGGAAAGTCTCACGCCCCCGAAATCTACCGACCACACACCCGGCCGTACAGGGGGTCCATTACCCCTGTCAAAAGCATTGTTCCCAGCCACAATCCGGCCGCGGACAAGGCACTACACGCAAAACACCCGAAACGGACGAAATTGCGAATACGGCTGCCGCAGAGCGGATCACGAGAAGAGACATCAATTCGTCACAGCGCCGGTTTCCGCACGACCGCTGTGGGACCTACCGCTCAGCTCGCCTTGTTGTACGCCTCGATGACGCTCGCATGAAGCCGCCCTCGACCGGACACCGCACAGCCGTTCCGGCGCGCCCATTCGCGCACCGCCTCGGTCCGCTCCCGATCCACCGCAGTGCGGGCACCAACCTTGCTCTGCGCCTTGGGGATCCGGCCGACCTTGCGGCCGGACTCGATCCACTGCTCGAACACCTTGCGGAGTTCGCCGGCGTTCTTCACCGACAAGTCGATCTCGTACTCGACCCCGTCGATACCCAACACGACAGTCTCTTGCGCCGTGGACTTCCCGTCGTAGTCGTCGATCAACTCGACGATGACCTTCTTCGCCATACGAGTGCGGCCCCTTGTCATCATCAGAATGCTCGCGTCTCGGAATGCTCGAGCAGCAAGCCTGGACACCGACCGGCCAAGGCGCTCCACCAGCACGTCAAGAGACCAACAGGGCAGACCGCTCGGTTCTCGCCGGTGCCGAGCCGCCTCCCGCGGGGGCGTTCACCAGCTTCGACCGGCTGGCGGGGAGTCACTCGACCGGATCAGGGCCTGGCCTG
>CBJNFW010000313.1:0-9631 GCA_966435935.1 uncultured Nocardia sp. | reverse complement strand
TCGGCCATGCGCTTCGACCGCGCAACGACGAGCCCGCGCCGAAACCTTTGGGGTCGACCTTCCTTGCCTGACAGTTCTGAAGACACAGAGACGCTTCGCCCGCGGGACGAGCCCAGCAGCAGCCGGCCGAAGCGAAGCGAGGCGAAATCCCAACGCACCCAGCGGCGAAGCGTCTCTGTCCCGCTGGGAGTCGCCCGCGAAGCGAAAGGCTCAGCAAGAAGACCTGCAAGGTTTTCGGCGCGGGCGAAGCGGAGGCCAAAATTGCCAAAATTACAGCCCGAAGCCGCCTGGGCCGCCTCTGCGGCGTAGGTATTTCTCGAATTCCGCGGCGATGGCGTCGCCGTCGATCTTGGCCATCGCCTCGTTCAGGTCGACGGCCGCGTCACCGCGCTCCTCGAGCGAACGCACGTACTCGCTGACCTCTTCGTCTCCCTCGGTCATCTCGTCGACGGCGGATTCCCAGTCCTCGGACTGGGAGGGCAGCTCACCGAGTGGAACCTCGATGTCGAGCACCTCTTCCACGCGGTGCAGCAAGGCGATCGTGGCCTTGGGGTTGGGCGGTTGCGAGACGTAGTGCGGCACCGCCGCCCAGAACGACACGGCCGGCACGCCCGCGCGAACGCAGGCGTCCTGCAGCACGCCGGTGATCCCGGTCGGGCCTTCGTATCGGGTCTGCTCCAGGCTGAACTGCTCGGCCGCCTCCTTGTTGTAAGCGGTTCCGGTGACCGGGACGGGCCGGGTGTGCGGGGTGTCGGCGAGCAGCGCGCCGAGGATGACCACGGTGCTCACCCGCAACTGCTCGACGAGTTCGAGGATGTCGTCACAGAAACTGCGCCACCGCATATTCGGTTCGATGCCGTGTAACAGCACCACGTCACGTTCGCTGCCCGGGGGCGAGCACACCGACAGCGTCGTGGCGGGCCACTGGATCTCGCGGGTCACGCCGTCGACCTGGCGGACCGTGGGCCGATTCACCTGGTAGTCGTAGTAGTCCTCGGAATCGAGTTCGGCGAGAGGTTCGGCGTCCCAAATCAGTTCCAGATGCTCGATGGCGCCGCTGGCGGCGTCGGCGGCGTCGTTCCAGCCCTCGAAGGCGGCCACGAGCACCGGATCGCGCAACGTCGGCAGGTCCGGATCGGGTGATGCACTGGCGTTCACCCGGTCAGCCTACGGCGTACCGGCCCCGCTGTTCATGGCATATTGCCGACAGCGTGTCCGGTCGGCCCGGGGTGGATCGCGAATTCCGGGCATACCGTGTGGCGGCCGACCGGCCGGTCGGCCCGAGTGTGGCGCGGGCCACTTCCCGTGCTGGTGACCCGGCGCTGTCGTCGGACTTGTCCCTGCTTCCCATTACCCTCTAGTACATGCCTGTGTCCCCCCGCGCCGAGTTCGATACCACCTTGCTCGACACGCTCGCCCGGCGTGTCGTTATCGGAGACGGTGCGATGGGCACCATGCTGCAGGCTGCGGATCTGTCGCTGGACGACTTCCGCGGCCTCGAGGGTTGCAACGAGATCCTGAACGAGACACGTCCGGACGTGCTGCGGCACATCCACCGCGCCTATTTCGAGGCCGGCGCGGATGCGGTGGAGACCAACACCTTCGGCTGCAACCTGCCCAATCTCGCCGATTACGATATCGCCGACCGCATCCGGGACCTGTCCGAGCGCGGCACCCGTCTCGCCCGCGAGGTCGCCGACGAGATGGGGCCGGGCGCCGACGGTTCCGCGCGATACGTGCTCGGTTCCATGGGACCCGGCACCAAACTGCCCACCCTCGGCCATGCGCCGTTCGCGGCCCTGCGCGATGCGTACACCGAGGCCGCGCTGGGCATGCTCGACGGCGGCGCCGACGCGATCCTGATCGAGACGTGCCAGGACCTGTTGCAGGTCAAGGCCGCGGTGACCGGTTCGCGGCGGGCGATGTCGCAGGCGGGCCGCCGGATCCCGATCATCACCCACGTCACCGTGGAGACCACCGGGACGATGCTGGTCGGCAGCGAGATCGGCGCGGCGCTGACCGCGATCGAACCGCTCGGGGTCGACATGATCGGCCTGAACTGCGCCACCGGCCCGGCCGAGATGAGCGAACATCTGCGGCACCTGTCCAAGCACGCGCAACTGCCGGTGTCGGTGATGCCGAACGCGGGCCTGCCGGTGCTGGGTCCCAACGGCGCCGAATATCCGTTGACGCCGGAGGAATTGGCGGCCGCGCTGAGCGGTTTCGTCACCGAATTCGGCCTGGCCCTGGTCGGCGGCTGCTGCGGCACCACCCCGGAGCACATCCGCCAGGTCGCCGAGGCGGTGCGCGGCGTCGCCCCGGGCAGGCGCGAGCCGGTGCACGAACCGAGCGTGTCGAGTATGTACACCGCGGTCCCGTTCGAGCAGGACGCCTCGGTGCTGATGATCGGTGAGCGCACGAATGCCAACGGCTCCAAGGCGTTCCGCGAGGCGATGCTGGCCGAGGACTGGCAGAAGTGCCTGGACATCGCCAAGGACCAGACCCGCGACGGCGCGCACATGCTGGATCTGTGTGTCGACTACGTCGGCCGCGACGGCACCAAGGATATGGAGGCGCTGGCGAGCCGGCTGGCCACCGCCTCGACCCTGCCGATCATGCTCGACTCCACCGAAACCCCGGTACTGCGAGCGGGTTTGGAACATCTGGGCGGCCGCTGCGCGGTCAACTCGGTGAACTACGAGGACGGCGCGGGACCGGATTCGCGCTTCCAGAAGACGATGGCGCTGGTCGCCGAGCACGGTGCGGCGGTGGTCGCGCTGACCATCGACGAGCAGGGGCAGGCCCGCACCGCACAGCACAAGGTCGAGATCGCCGAACGCCTGATCGCCGACATCACCGGCAACTGGGGTCTGGCCGAGAGCGACATCATCATCGATACGCTCACCTTCACTCTGGGTACCGGCCAGGAGGAGTCCCGGCGCGACGGTCTGGAGACCATCGAGGCGATCCGCGAACTCAAGCGCCGCCATCCGGACGTGCAGACCACCCTGGGCCTGTCGAACATCTCCTTCGGCCTGAATCCGGCCGCGCGGCAGGTGCTCAACTCGGTCTTCATGCACGAATGCGTCGAAGCCGGACTGGATTCGGCCATCGTGCACGCCTCGAAGATCCTGCCGATCAGCCGGATCCCCGACGAGCAGCGCGAGACGGCGCTGGATCTGGTGTACGACCGGCGCAGCGACGGCTACGACCCGCTGCAGAAGCTGATGGCGCTGTTCGAGGGCGTCTCCACGGCCTCCTCGAAGGCCTCGCGCGCGCAGGAGCTCGCCGCGCTGCCGCTGTTCGACCGGCTCGAGCGGCGCATCGTCGACGGCGAGCGCAACGATATCGAGGCCGATCTGGACGCGGCCATGGCCGAGGTGCCGCCGCTGCAGATCATCAACGAGACGCTGCTGTCCGGGATGAAGACGGTCGGCGAGCTGTTCGGCTCGGGCCAGATGCAGCTGCCGTTCGTACTGCAGTCCGCGGAGGTGATGAAGGCCGCGGTCGCGTATCTGGAACCGCATATGGAGGCCACCGACGATTCGGGCAAGGGCCGCATCGTCCTGGCCACGGTCAAGGGCGATGTGCACGACATCGGCAAGAACCTGGTCGACATCATCCTGTCCAACAACGGCTACGAGGTCGTCAACCTGGGCATCAAACAGCCGATCGCGACGATCCTGGACGCCGCGATGGACAAGAAGGCCGATGTGATCGGCATGTCCGGCCTGCTGGTCAAGTCGACCGTGGTGATGAAGGAGAACCTCGAGGAGCTCAACACCCGCGGGATCGCCGATCAGTTCCCGGTGCTGCTGGGCGGGGCCGCGCTGACCCGCTCGTATGTCGAGAACGATCTGACCGATGTCTACCAGGGCGATGTGCACTACGCGCGCGACGCGTTCGAGGGTCTGCGCCTGATGGACGAGATCATGACGATCAAGCGCGGCGGCGGTATCGATGCCGACAGCCCGGAGGCGATCGCCGCGCGAGAGAAGGCCGCCGAGCGCAAGGCCCGGCACGAACGCTCCAAACGCATTGCCGCCGAACGCAAGGCGGCCGAGGTGCCCGTGCAGGTGCCTGCCCGCTCCGATGTGGCCGCCGATCTGCCCGTCCCCGTGCCGCCGTTCTGGGGCAGCCGGGTGGTGAAGGGCCTTTCGCTGCAGGAGTATTCGGGCCTGCTGGACGAGCGCGCGCTGTTCCTGGGCCAGTGGGGCCTGCGCGGTCAGCGTGGCGGCGACGGCCCGAGCTATGAGGAATTGGTCGAATCGGAGGGACGCCCGCGGCTGCGGTACTGGCTCGACCGGCTCACCGCCGACGGCGTGCTCGCTCACGCCGCGGTCGTCTACGGGTACTTCCCAGCGGTCTCCGAGGGCGATGAGGTGATCGTGCTGTCCGAGCCGGATCCCGGTGCGCCGGAACGCTATCGGTTCGCATTTCCGCGCCAGCAACGCGACCGTTTCCTGTGTATCGCCGATTTCGTCCGTTCGCGCGAACTCGCGGCACGAAGCGGACAGGTGGATGTGCTGCCGTTCCAGCTCGTCACTATGGGATCGCCGATCGCGGATTTCGCCAACGAGTTGTTCGCGCAGAACAATTACCGCGATTACCTCGAGGTGCACGGTATCGGTGTCCAGTTGACCGAGGCGCTGGCCGAATACTGGCACCGCCGGATTCGCGAGGAACTGGTGCTCGGCGGGCATGCGGTGGCCGACGACGACCCCGCCGACGTGCAGGAGTACTTCAAGCTCGGATACCGCGGCGCGCGTTACTCATTCGGCTACGGCGCCTGCCCCGATCTCGAGGACCGCGCGAAACTGGTATCGATTCTGGAAGCCGAGCGGATCGGTGTCACACTGTCCGACGAGTTGCAACTGCATCCGGAGCAGTCGACGGATGCGTTCGTCCTACTGCATCCCGAAGCGAAATATTTTAACGCGTAAGCTGTTTGAGTTTCCGGGCTTCACGCAGAGTGGCAGGGTGGCTCGGCGTGCAAGCGTAGGAGGGGCACGAGAACATGACATCAGACCGGCTGATCGCGGGACGTTACCGGCTGGGCGATCCCATCGGCTCGGGGGCAATGGGGGTCGTCTGGCGGGCCAGTGACGTCCGGCTGCGGCGTACGGTGGCGGTGAAGCAGCTTCTGCTCGCCCCCGGCCTGACGCGGTCGCAGGCGCTGGAGGCGAAGATGCGGGCGATGCGCGAGGGGCGCATCGCCGCGCGGCTGCATCATCAGAACGCGGTCACGGTCTTCGATGTCGCGGAGGAGGACGGCCAGCCGTGGCTGGTCATGGAATTCGTCGACGCGCCGAGCCTGGCGACGCTGCTGCGGGACAAGGGCCGTCTGGACCCCGCGGAGGTGGCCCGGATCGGCGCCCGGGTCGCCGCCGCGCTGGCCGCCGCGCACGACGCCGGAATCGTGCACCGCGACGTGAAACCGGCCAATATCCTGGTCGCGGACAACGGCGCGGTGAAGATCACCGATTTCGGCATCTCCCGCGCGGTCGGCGACGTCACGGTGACCTCCACCGGATTTCTCGCGGGCACGCCGGCGTATCTGGCTCCCGAAGTGGCGCGCGGAGAAAATCCGGAATCACCGTCGGATGTGTTCGCCCTGGGCTCCACGCTGTACGCGGCGGTGGAGGGGCAGCCGCCGTTCGGTGAGGGCGACAATCCGCTGGCCGTACTGCACGCGGTGGTGCGAGCCGAGGTGCCAAGCCCGCAGCACGCGGGCGCGCTCGGCCCGGTTCTGATGCGACTGCTGGCCGCCGCCCCCGGCGACCGGCCGACCATGACCGAGGCCCGCAAGGAACTCGAGGCCGTCGCCGAGGGGCGAGCGCCGGTGCTGCCGCCTTCGGCCACGAAGATCCTGCCGACATCCGGTCCGGCCGATGCCACGGCCGCGACGACCGTCCTGGCCGGAGGCGCGGCGGCAGGCAATGCCGCCGATCCGACATTGCACATCGGTGCTGCGGCTCCCGGCGGGACGGCTCCCGGTGCGACGCCGATGGCCGAGTCGAAGCCTGCCGAGTCGACGGCCGATCGCCGCGTGCTGATCCTCGCCGCGGCCGGTGTGGTCGTCGTGCTCGTGATCGTCGGGCTGGTCGTGATGGTGCGAGGTGGCAGCGGTGGACAGGACCACCCGGCCGCGGCGGCGTCGGCGACTCGGTCCACCTCGGCCGCGGCCCTGCCGCCCGCACGCGAGCAGAGCACCGGCAGCACCCAGCCGACCAGCACCACGACCCCGGCGTCATCGAGGACGACCACCACGACGACGTCCGCGACCACCACCGCGGCCGTGCCCGCGGACCCCGCCGGGTTCATGACCAGCTACTACGGCATGCTGCCGGGCAATGCGGCGGCCGCGTGGCCGCTGCTGTCCTCCGGATATCAGTCCTCGTCCGGCGGATACGACAACTACCTGCAGTTCTGGGGCGAATTCAGTTCTGTGACGGTGAGCGGTGTCACCGAGAACGGCGATACGGCTACCGGTACGGTCACGTATCACTACAAGAACGGGCAGGTCACCTCGGAGCAGCGGTGGTGCCGCGTCGGATCGGTCAACGGCCAGACGGTGATCCTCGACTCCCAGGTGGGGTGAGCGCTGTTCCGGCCCGGTTGCCCTTGCCGGGGCGGATCCGGGTCACAGGTGCCGGGCCGATAGTGTGTCGACGGCGTGACGACCTCGGAAAGTAGCGAATTCAGGGGTGGTGCACCGGAAAGCCGATCATCGGCGCCGGAATTCAGATACGAGGAAGGGAGCCGCCGGATGTCCGCACCCGCCGCGAAGGCCGTGCTGTGGGATATGGACGGCACTCTGCTGGATTCGGAGAAGCTCTGGGATATCGCGGTGCGCGAGCTGTCGGTGGAACTCGGCGGTGAGATGACCGATGCGACCAGGCACGCGCTGATCGGCTCCGCCGCGGCGAACACACTGCGGATCATCTTCGCCGGTCTGGGACTCGAGCTCGATCCGGTGCGGATGGCCGAGGCGGGGGAGTGGCTCGAGCGGCGGGTGACGCAGCTGATGGCCGGCCCGATTCCGTGGCGTCCCGGCGCGCAGGAGGCATTGCGCATGGTCCGTGCGGCGGGATTGCGGACGGCGCTGGTCACCAACACTCAGCGCGCGGTCGCCGAGGTGTGCCTGAACACGCTCGGCCGCGAGTACTTCGACGTCTCGGTCTGCGGCGACGAGGTGGTGCACGGCAAACCTGCCCCGGACCCCTATCGGCGCGCCACCGAGCTGCTCGATATCGCCCCCGAACACTGTGTGGCGGTGGAGGATTCACCGACCGGCTCGGCATCCGCGGCCGCCGCGGGCTGTGCGGTGCTGGTGATCCCGTGTGAGATTCCGGTCCC
Organism: uncultured Nocardia sp.; assembly: GCA_966435935.1. Classification (GTDB taxonomy): domain Bacteria; phylum Actinomycetota; class Actinomycetes; order Mycobacteriales; family Mycobacteriaceae; genus Nocardia. The sequence goes on along the minus strand of CBJNFW010000313.1, from coordinate 2,272 downwards.
GCCCGCGCCCGGCTACACCTTCCGCGATTCCCTGATCGGATTGACCGTCGCCGATCTCCACGTGCTCGTCTGAGCCGTCGCGCGACGTCTGCGAAACCCGTTTTCGTACTCGATGGTTGGTGAATCATCCGGTGCGACAGGCATTCCGGTGCGCGGACCGTCGCCGGTACATACGGGCCGGTCGGTCCGATCGCTTGTGATCATGAACTGCGCTGTTGCGCACGGCTACTCGCCGGTTTGTGATTTATGCCAACGATCTGTCCGAATTGCCGTGGGCGAGGCGTCCCCGGGTCACAATGGTCGCCATGACGGCGACAGGGGGCGCAAGTGCATGAATCGGAAAACGGTTCAGGACAGGACGACTCGGGAACCCTGGAAGCGGTCATCGATACCATCCGGTATCCGTTGCGGGAGCCGCGGTCCGCGGCATGGGACGAGGTAGTCGGCACGGCGCGTGCCGAACTCGGCCGGGACGGCTGCTGTGTGCTCCGGGGTTTCATCCGGCCGGAGTTGCTCGAGGCGCTGCGCACCGAGGGCGTCGCGCTCGCCCCGCAGGCCTACTACCGCGTCGAGCGGGTGAACGCGTACAACATCCCGCTGGACGCGGACCTGCCGCCGGACCATCCGGGCCGGATTGTGCTGGAGCGCGGAAACGCTTTCGTCGCACGCGATCTCATCCCGCCCGAGGCGCTGATCCAGGTCCTGTACAGCAGTCCGCTGTTCCGGCGATTCCTCGCCGACTGTTTCGAACTGCCCGAACTCCACGAGTTCGCCGACCCGCTGGCCGGGCTCTGCCTCAACGTGGTCTCGCCGGGCATGTCCCATCCGTGGCATTTCGATACCAACGAATTCACCGTATCGATGCTGACCCAGTCGCCGGACGAGGGCGGAATCTTCGAGTACTGCCCGGGGATTCGGTCGCCGCGGGCGGAGAATCTCGACGACGTGCGCGCGGTGCTGACCGGCGCGGGGGATCGACTCGTCCGGCGGCTCGAGCTGCGTCCAGGAGATCTGCAGCTGTTCCAGGGCCGGTTCTCGCTGCACCGGGTGTCGCCGGTCGCGGGAGATCGACAGCGGCACACCGCGATTTTCGCCTACAACGAGCGTCCCGGAGTGATCGGTACAGCCGAGCGCACCAGGCAGTTGTTCGGGCGGGTCCTGCCGGACCATCTGGCCGCGGCGGGCCGATCCGTGCGCGGTGACCGATTACTCGATTGAGAGGAGTGCGGAGTGCCGGTTTCCTTGCACAGCACTGGAAAAGCCTCGTTCGACGACATCTACGACCGAACCGACCCTCGGGATTACTACCTCCGAATGTCCGAATTGGACTATCGGATACCGGAATTGGCCAAACCGCACTTCGAGAGATTCATCGCCGACTACCGCGCGGCCGCCGGTGCCGCGCCGACCGTTCTGGACATCGGGTGCTCCTACGGGGTGAACGCCGCGCTGTTGCGTTTCGACACCAGCGTCGCCCAGCTCGCCGAGCACTACCGCGGCGGCGACACCGCGGCCCGGATCGAGCGGGACCGTGCCCGGCTCGCGGCGCGCGACCGGCAGCCGCAGGTGCGTTTCGTGGGTATGGACGCCTCCGCGCCCGCGCTGGCGTACGCGACCGCGGCCGGATTGCTGCACGACGCGGTCCACGCCGACCTGGAGTCGGGCCCGCCGACCGCGGCGCAGCGCACGGTGCTCGCGTCCACGGACATGGTGATATCCACCGGCTGTATCGGCTACGTCACCGATCGCACGCTGCTGCAGGTGGTGCACGCGCACGGCGACCGCCTGCCCTGGATGGCGCATTTCGTGTTGCGGATGTACGACTACGAGCCGATCGCGCGGCGGCTGGCCCGGCTCGGTTACCACACCCGGAAGATGCCGGGGACCTTCCACCAGCGCCGGTTCGCCTCCGATGCCGAGCGGACCCAGGTGCTGAACACCTTGTCCGCCAGGGGAATCGACCCTTCGGGGGTGGAGGAGGACGGCTGGATGCACGCCGAGTTGTACTATTCGACACCCGAACCGTACGAGCCGGATTCACCCATCCCCGGACGATCCGACTCGGTCTGATCGGCCCGGGGGCGGGGGGACAGGGACAGAAAGAAAGGGGGGAGAAAGGGGGAGAGAAGGAGAGGGGAAAGAGAGAAAGAAAGGGAAGAGACAAAAGAAGAGAGAGGACATAGAAGAGCCAGGCCGGCCGGGGCCGGAAAGAGGGCAACAGGGCGATCGCCGCCAGCAGGTACACGACGCCGCGAACGGGGATCCCGGTGGG
>CBJNFW010000312.1:0-9676 GCA_966435935.1 uncultured Nocardia sp. | reverse complement strand
ACCGCCGCCGCGGCACCGACGCGACGGTCGACCTGATCCTGGACCTGCTGGTCGGTGCGGAGGTGTCCGACGAATCGGCTCGGGGCCGGCTGATCGCCCGCTACGAGCGTGCGGTGGCCTCGGCACGGCATCCGGAACTGCGCGAGGTGCAGCTACGACTACGCGCGCAGCTCGAGGAGCTGCTCGCCGAGGCGCTGCGCCGATCCGATCGGGTGGTGCGCGCCGAACAGCTGCGACGGCTGGTCGCCATGGTGGACGGCGCGGTCGTCGCGGCGCTGACCGAACTGGATCCGCAGCCGCGGCGCACGGCCCGCAGCGCCCTGCTCGAGCTGATCGATGTGATCGCCCCGCCCGCGCCGCAGCACCCGATCGCGCCGCATCCGATGGCCGCGCACACGATCGGGCCGCATCAGGTTCCGCAACACCAGGTCCCGCAGCATCGGACCGAGCCCCAGCAACTGGACAGGCACCGACAGCTGGACTGACGGCGAACATTAGACTGGACGTCCGTGACCATCGTTCCGAACGTCCTCGCCACCCGCTATGCCGGCCCGCAACTGGTGCGGCTGTGGTCGCCCGAGCACAAGGTCGTGCTGGAGCGCCGCCTGTGGCTCGAGGTGTTGCGGGCGCAGTCCGAGCTGGGCATCGAGCTGCCCGACGGGGTGCTCACCGACTACGAGCGGGTGCTCGAGCAGGTCGACCTGGCTTCGATCGCCGAACGTGAGCGGGTCACCCGGCACGACGTGAAGGCGCGAATCGAGGAGTTCAACGCCCTCGCCGGGCACGAGCACATCCACAAGGGCATGACCAGCCGCGACCTCACCGAGAACGTCGAGCAGTTGCAGATCCGCCTGTCGCTCGAGCACGTGCACGCGCACGGTGTCGCCGTGGCGGCCCGGCTTGCCGAGCGGGCCGCGGAGTATCAGACGCTGGTGATGGCCGGCCGTTCGCACAACGTGGCCGCGCAGGCCACCACACTCGGTAAGCGATTCGCTTCCGCCGCAGACGAAGTGCTGATCGCGCTGACCCGCGTGCGGGAGCTGATCGACCGATATCCGTTGCGCGGCATCAAAGGTCCGATGGGCACCGCGCAGGACATGCTCGACCTGCTCGGCGGCGACGCGGGCAAACTCGCGCAACTGGAGCAGAAGGTCGCGCGGCACCTGGGTTTCGCGACGGTGCTCACCAGCGTCGGGCAGGTGTATCCGCGCTCGCTGGATCACGACGTGCTCTCCGCGCTGGTCCAGATCGGCTCGGGCCCTTCGTCTTTCGCGCACACCGTGCGGCTGATGGCCGGGCACGAACTGGTCACCGAGGGGTTCGCACCGGGCCAGGTGGGCTCCTCGGCGATGCCGCACAAGATGAACACCCGGTCCTGCGAGCGCGTCAACGGCCTGCAGGTGGTGCTGCGCGGCTACGCCTCCATGGCCGCGGAACTGGCTGGGGCGCAATGGAACGAGGGGGATGTGTTCTGTTCGGTGGTGCGCCGCGTCGCGCTGCCGGACGCGTTCTTCGCCGTCGACGGCATGATGGAGACCTTCCTGACCGTGCTCGCGGAATTCGGCGCGTATCCCGCGGTGATCGATCGTGAGCTGAACCGCTACCTGCCGTTCCTGGCCACCACCCGCATCCTGATGGCCGCCGTGCGCGCCGGGGTCGGCCGCGAGAGCGCGCACGAGGTGATCAAGGAACACGCCGTCGCGGTGGCGCTGGCCATGCGTGAACAGGGGCGCGAACCCGATCTGCTGGACCGGCTGGCCGCCGACGATCGCATGCCGCTGGACCGTGCCGCCCTCGATGCTGCCCTGGCCGACCGCTCGGCTTTCGTCGGCGCGGCCCAGGCCCAGGTCGCCGACGTCATCGCGCAGGTCGAGAAGCTGGTCGAGGCGAATCCGGAAGCCGCGCACTACGTTCCCGCGCCGATTCTGTAGCCGAACCCCTTCGCGCGCAGCGAGATCGGTGCGGTCCGGCCTCGGCGCCGGTCGCGAGCGATCGAGGTCGTTCCCGCCCGCGGCATCGCAGCCGCTGATGGGTGCGCGGTCCCGGTGCGGTTGTCCCGTACGCCGAGCCGGGGCCGTGGCCGAGGTTGCGAGCCGGTCGCCGCACCGGTCCCGGATGCCCTATAAACGGATGATGGATCCCTACACGATCTTCGCCGACATCATCGCCGGGCGCGCTCCCGCGTCCGTGGTGCACGAGGACCCGGATGTGCTGGCGTTCATGGATATTCGCCCGATGACGCCCGGGCATCTGCTGGTGGTGCCGAAGGTGCCCGCGCGGTCCCTGGCCGAGTTGGATCCCGAGATCGGCGGCAAGCTGTTCCAGGTGGGGCAGCGCCTTGCGGCGGCGCTGCGGGCCAGCGAGGTGAACTGCGACGGGGTGAATTTCTTTCTCGCCGACGGGGTCACCGCCGGACAGGAGGTCTTCCACGTGCATCTGCACGTCATTCCGCGCACTCCCGGCGACGGGTTCGGGCTGCGCGGGCGGCCGCGCACGCCGCCGCGAGCCGATCTGGACTATCTGGCCGGATCCATTCGCGGCGCGATGCGGCGTTCGGCATCCGATTAGGTCCCCGTTCGGCTGGGTGATCCGCTCGGACCGATTGCTCGTGGGAAGCCGCACGGTCAAACCACCCCTGCGCGTGTTCTGCGAGGTTATCGTGGATGTTCTGGTTCATTGGGCCGATGGAGGTGGGGATATGCGGCGCGGTTCGATAGCTGTCGTGGTGCTGGCCGTGGTTGTCGGAGTTTCGGCGACGCTGATCGGACAGCCGCGTGCCACCGCGGCGCGGGTGGTGGGGCTCACGCGGCTGGGACCGACCAGGTCCGCGCTGCTCATCGACTCGCCGGCGATGGGCCAGGTCATGCAGGTACAGGTGCTGCATCCGGCCGGATCACGCTCCCGCCCCTCGTACTATCTGCTCGACGGCCTGGATCCGGGCCGGGACCAGAGCACCTGGACCAATGCCACCGACGCCGAACCGTTCTTCGCCGACAAGAACGTCAACGTGGTGCTGCCGATGGGCGGCGAGGCCGGCTACTACACGAACTGGCAACGCGACGACCCCTATCTGGGCCGCTATCAGTGGGAGACCTTTCTGACCCGGGAGCTGCCGCCGATCATCGACGACACGTTCGCGGGTAACGGCGTCAACGGGATCGGCGGACTGTCGATGGGCGGAATGGCGGCTTTCGTACTGGCCGTGCGCAATCCGGCGCTGTACCGCGCGGTCGTCGGCTACAGTGCGTGCCCGGACATGGGGATGGCGCAGGGGCCGATCATGTTCTCCATCGCCAATCGCGGCGGTGACCCGGGCAATATGTGGGGCGCGCCCGGCAGCCCGGACTGGGGTGCGCACGATCCGGCGCTGCTCGCGAATCGCTTGCGCGGCAAGACCATCTACCTGTCCGCTGGTTCGGGTGTGCCCGGACCGCACGAGAGCGAGCTGAAACCCGAACTGGCGGAGAACATCCTGACCGGCGTGCCGATCGAGGCCGCCGTGGACACCTGCGTCACCTCGTTCGCACAACGCTTGCGCGCGTTGAACATTCCGGCGAATATCGTCCAGAGTCCGGTGGGCACGCATTCCTGGGCCTACTGGAAGGACGATCTGCACAGCTCCTGGCCCGCGGTGTCGCGGGCGCTGGGCGTGTGAACGGCGCGGCGACTTTCAGGCTCCGGGCCGGTTGAATTCCCCGTCCTTGGCGCCGGCCACGAAGGCCCGCCACTCGCCGGGGGTGAAGATCAGCACCGGGCCATCGGGATTCTTGGCATCGCGCAGGCCGACGTTGCCGGTGGCCAGGAACGCCACCTCCACGCCCCCGGTCTCGCTGCTGCGGTGCCAGACGGCGTCGGGGTTGATCTCACGGTTCTTCGCTTCCACGGATGCTCCTGTGCTGGTTCGTGACGCGGTGAAAGGTGACCGCTGCTAATCGTTTTCGCGGTGTCCGGCCGGTCGGGCCGGATCTCCTAGACACTAGCGGCGGCGCGACGCATCGTGAAACGAACCGATATGAACCGCAGGAAAATAGTGATGTTCAACACCTGAGACAAAAGCGTAATTCCGATGCGAATATCCGGTCGTGTTGGTTTGAACTACATCGGATTGGCGTTATTCCGATGTGGACCCGTACCTTCCGGAATACCGGTACGCCCGCGTGCGCCCGGAGGCGCACGTCGCTCGGTCCGGCCGCGCCGGCGGCGGCCGGGCCCGAATCCGGTGAACCGGCGGCCGGCATCCGAAGGCCGCGATTGGAGCAGGTGACGGCAGGTTTAGCTGATCATCCAGGTGGTAGTCGGTGGTGTCCGCAAGGTGATCGGCGCGCTGCGCGGCGCGTGGCGGGACGGCTGCGATTCGCGCCGGATTCGCGGCAAACCGGACGGTCGAACTGGTATCAGGACGGAATTTTGGGTCGTTTACGACGGCATTCGGTGGACAACGGGCATTTCTCCTGTGTTGTCCGGCTCGTTTGGTTTATCCGGCAAGCTGAGCGGAAACCCCGAACTTTGTGGCGGGAATACAGCGTCCACCGGCCCTCGGCAGGACCGGCGCCCGCGCCGCTGCACAGCACGGCACGACAATGGATGGAGCACCGCATGGCACCCGTCTTCGACAGTTGCGCGGTAGTGCCCCGGCACCTTACCGTCGAGCAGGCTCACAACATCTTGCGTATCCACAACACCTGCCCCGCCGACCAGTGCCTGCGTCGGAAGGCAGCCCTGTACTTTCTGATGGAGTCCCGCCGCGCGACCCGCGGCGTTGTCGGGCCGCGCCTCCCGGGACCGACGCCGCGCGCCCAGGGGTTGTCCTAGCGCAGGGTGGTTCCGTCGCCGGCGCACCGCTTCCGGATGCGGCGGCGGCCGGCCGCAGCGGGTCCGACCAGCCCTGTCGGACCGGCACACTACGGTGGAGCGTATGGCTCTCGACACTGGTACCGGCCCGATCCGCAACGCCGCCGATCCGTCCGTGGTGACGCCGCCGATCGCGAAGCGGGTTCCGGCACAGCGCGTGCACCACGGCGACGTCGTCGTCGACGAGTACGAGTGGCTGCGCGACAAGGAGGATCCGGAGGTCATCGCCTACCTCGAGGCCGAGAACGCCTACACCGAGGCCTGCACGGCGCAGTTGCAGCCATTGCGGGAGAAGATCTTCGGCGAGATCAAATCGCGCACCCAGGAGACCGATCTGTCGGTCCCGGTCCGGATGGGCGATTTCTGGTATTACTCGCGAAGCTTCGAGGGTAAACAGTACGGCGCGCACTGCCGATGCCCGATCGGCTCGGCGGACGACTGGACCCCGCCCACGCTCGACGTCGACACCGAGGTCCCCGGCGAGCAGGTGCTGCTGGACAGCAATGTACTGGCCGAGGGGCACGAGTATTTCGCCGTCGGCGCGTACTCGATCAGCCACGACGGCACTCTGCTGGCCTATTCGGTGGACACCGTCGGCGACGAGCGATATGTGCTGCGGTTCAAGGATCTGCGCACCGGCGTCGACCTGGCCGACGAGATCGCGGGCACCGTACCCGACGCGACCTGGTCGCTGGACGGCACGCACGTGTTCTATCAAACCTACGACGAGGCCTGGCGCTCGGACACCGTCTGGCGGCATCGGCTGGGCACGCCGAACGAGCAGGACGTGCGGGTATTCCACGAGCCGGACGAGCGTTTCTCGGTGGGCATGGACACCACCCGTTCGGAGAAGTACCTGATGATCGGGGTGCATTCGAAGATCACCACCGAGATCCGGATCCTGGAATCCGACGATCCCGAGGGCGAGTTCCGGGTGCTGCTGCCGCGCCGGGAGGGCGTGGAGTACGTGGCCGAGCACGCGGTCATCGGCGGGCGGGACCGATTCCTGATCCTGCACAACGGCGAGGTGCCCGCGCCCGGCGGCGGAACGGTCAAGGCGGAGAATTTCGTCCTCGCCGAGGCGCCGGTGGACGATCCGGCCGCCATGACCATTCTGATCGATCACCGCGAGGATGTGCGGCTGGACGGCGTGGACTGTTTCGCCGACCATCTGGCGCTGTCCTATCGCCGCGGCGCGCTGCCGCGAGTCGCGGTGTGGCCGTTGACCTCCGACGGTTACGGCGAACTTCGCGAGCTGGAGTTCGGGCTCGAACTGTTCTCCGCGGGCGTGCTGGGCAATCCGGAGTGGGCGCAGCCGACGCTGCGGCTCGGCGTGACCTCGTACATCACACCCGTGCGGGTTTTCGACTACCTGCCCGCGACCGGCGAGCTGCTGTTGCGCAAGGAGCAGGCGGTACTGGGCGGCTACGACCCGAACGACTATGAGCAGCACCGTGATTGGGCGGTCGCCGAGGACGGCACCCGGATTCCGATCTCGCTGGTGCGCCGCAAGGATCTTCCGGCGGACGGGCCGAAACCGTTGCTGCTCTACGGGTACGGCTCCTACGAGGCCAGCATGGACCCCGGTTTCTCGGTGGCGCGGCTGTCACTGCTGGATCGCGGCATGGTGTTCGCGGTCGCGCACGTGCGCGGCGGCGGTGAGATGGGCCGGCTGTGGTACGAGCACGGCAAGACGCTGCGCAAGAAGAACACCTTCACCGATTTCGTCTCCTGCGCAAGGCATCTGATCGATGCCGGCGTCACCGCGCCGGATCGCCTGGTCGCCGACGGCGGCAGTGCGGGCGGCCTGCTGGTCGGCGCGGCCGCCAATCTCGCGCCCGAGCTGTTCGCAGGCATTCTGGCTGCCGTGCCGTTCGTGGACCCGCTGACCTCGATCCTGGATCCGTCCCTGCCGCTGACCGTGACCGAATGGGACGAGTGGGGCAATCCGCTGGAGGATCCGGCGGTGTACGAGTACATGAAGTCGTACTCGCCGTACGAGAACGTCCGGGCGGTGGACTATCCGGCGATTCTGGCCACCACCGGCCTGAACGACACCCGCGTGCTGTATGTCGAACCGGCGAAGTGGATCGCCAGGCTGCGGGCCACCGCGACCGGCCACTCGCGGTTGATGCTGAAAACCGAGATGAGTGCCGGTCACGGCGGCGTCAGCGGAAAGTACGAGAAGTGGAAGGAAGTGGCGTTCGAATACGCCTGGGTACTGGACACGCTCGGCCTCGGCGACCGCTGAGGTAGCGGCGCCGAGCCGACGGGCTCAGCGGATTCCGCAGGCGTGGATCAGCTGTAGCAACTGCTGGTGCTGCTGCCCCTGGACGAGCTGGTAGCCGGGCACCTTGGCGGCCATCATCTGGTCGTAGCTGTCGGCGATCTGATCAGGGGTGGCGTTCGGATGCTGTGCGCGCACCGTGTTCACGATCTGCTGGGTGCTGTCGCACATCTGGTCCGGCGACGGGTTCAGGTTCGGGAGCGGGGGCGCGGCCTGCGCGAACGCGGGGGCGAAGAACAAAAGGGAGGCTGTCAGTGCGGTGAGTGCTGCGGCTTTCACAGGGGCGGAGCCTATTGAGGTGACGGAGCTGGTGTGGATCGGTTGTCATCAAAGAATGTGCGCTCCGTCACCTCCGCCGGCTAGGCCAGATGGCAGCTGGTGATGTGGTCCAGGATGTACTGGCGCTGCCGCTCGCGGGCACTCGCCGGGAGATTCTTGAACGCTCCCTTCTGATCGAGGAACGTCATATAGCCGTCGGTGATCTGCTGCGGAGTCGCGTGCGGGTTCTGCTTGCGCTCCATGTCGACCACCGCCTTGGTCGCCTCGCACTCCTGCTGCGGAGTGAAGATGTGCGGCGGCGGATCTGCTTGTGCCACAACAGGTATGGCGATGAACAACGGAACTGCCAGGGCGGTCAGTAAGGCTGCTTTCACCCGGTCGATCCTAAGCCAGGCGGCGGCGGGCAGCCGCGAAGACCGGACGGTATGTCACGTGACCGGACGGTATTCGCCCGAATCGGTCCGCGCGCCGGTCATCCGATGATGGTCCGATTCGGTAGCGCGAATTCGTCGGCGCGTCACCGGGACTGCACGGTGCGGACACCTCCCGCGCGCATCGTAGGGCTATCAGCGACATCGGCAGAGGGGCGCGGATATGCGTGCACAATTGATCGTCTCGGTGTCCGGCATCCGGGATACCACCCGCGCGCAGGCACAGGATTTCGCCGCGGAGATGGACAAGCGCGGAATTCCGCTGTCCCTGCTGGTCGCCCCGCGGCTGAAGGGCAAGTACCGGCTCACCGACGACGCCCGCACCCAGGAGTGGCTGCGAGAGCGTCGCGAGGGAGGTGACGCGATCGTGCTGCACGGGTACGACCAGGCCGCCACCAAGCGCCGCCGCGCGGAATTCGCCACGCTGCCCCGGCACGAGGCGCGGTTGCGGTTGATGGCCGCCGATCGCGTGATGGAGCAGGTGGGCCTGCGCACCCGGCTCTTCGCCGCGCCGCGCTGGAACGCGTCCGAGGGTGCGATGGCCGCACTGCCGGACGTCGGCTTCCGCCTCGCGCTGAGCCTGACGACCGTGCACGATCTGGAACGCGATGTGGCACAACGGTCTTGGGTGCACGGAATGGGCGAGGGCTTCCGCGCCGAACCCTGGTGGTGCCACGCGCTGGTGATGAGCGCGGCCCGCACCGCGCGCCGCGGCGGCGTGCTGCGACTCGCGGTCTCGGCCACTCAACTCGGCCGTCCCGGCCCGCACCAGGCCGTGATCGACGCGGTCGATCTGGCGTTGTTCCACAACGCCCGGCCCGAGGTGTACCGCTGGGAGCCGTACGCCACGGGCGCTGCCCGCGCCGCCTGATCCGGTTCGCTACCGCGTCGCGGCCTGCCGACGCCGCAGTTCACCGCTGGACACCTCGGCCGTCGCGTTGTGGGTGAACCCGCCGGACTCCTCCCGAGTCAGCGAGCTGCTGGGCGGGTGCTTGTCCAGTTGCGCCAGGGCGCGGTCCATATCCGCCAGCAGCAGGTCGGCCATATCGTGGCTGAAGCCGTGCCGGACCAGAACGCGCATGATCGTCTCGTCCTGGCGGTCGGCGGGCAGCGGATAGGCGGCGACCAGCCAGCCGCGGGTGCGCAGCCGGTCGGACAGGTCGTAGAGGTTGAAGCTCTGCTCGCCGGCCAGCCGCCACGACACCGCCGCGATACCGCGCAGCGGATCGCCGTCGTGGATGAGTTCGAACGGCCCGAGTTTGCGCACCCCCTCGGCCACATGCTGGGCTACCGCGTAGGCCGTGGACTGCACCCGGGTGTACCCGTCGCGGCCGAGCCGGATGAAGCCGTAGTACGAGGTGATGACCTGACCGCCGGGGCGGGAGAAGTTGAGGTTGAACGTGGCCATATTGCCGCCGAGGTAGTCGACGTTGAAGACCAGTTCGTCCGGCAGGTCCGCGGCCTCGCGCCAGATCGCCCAGCCCACGCCGAGCGGCGCCAAGCCCGTCTTGTGCCCGGAGGCGTTGATCGACTTGACCCGCGGCAGCCGGAAATCCCACACCAGATCGGGTGCGGTGAACGGCGCCATGAACCCGCCGCTGGCCGCGTCCACGTGGATCGGGATGTCGAGGCCGGTGCGTTCCTGCAACTCGTCCAGCGCCCGGCTGATGCCCGCGACGTCCTCGAACAGGCCGGTGAAGGTCTGGCCGAAGGTCGGTACCACCATGATGGTGTTCTCGTCGCAGTGGGCGGCGATATCGTCCGGATGCAGGGTCAGCCGGTCCCCGCGCAGCGGAACCTGCCGGATCTCCACATCGAAATAGCGCGC
>CBJNFW010000311.1:0-9776 GCA_966435935.1 uncultured Nocardia sp. | reverse complement strand
CTAGAGGATCAGCCCCTGGCCACAGGCTGTTTTCGCCGAGCGCCTGGCGGACCGCATCGGTACCGTGAGACAGCCTGGCTCACAACAATGTCGGGCAGCCGACACGAAGGGATTCCGATGTTCGCTCTGGTCGTCCGTTTCGATCTGGCCGACGCCGACAAGGCAGCCGAGTTCGATGCACTGGTCGCTGAGACCGTCGTCGCGATCCGCAAGGGCGAGCCCGGCACATTGCTCTACGCGACGCACACTGTCGAGGGCGAGCCGCTTGCACGGGTTTTCTATGAGGTCTACCGCGACCGGGATGCGTTCGATGAGCATGAAAATCAGCCACACACAGTGCGTTTCCTTATTGAGCGAGAGAAGTACATCAGCAGTGTGCGCGTGGAATTTCTGACGCCGACCGCTCACAAGGGCTTGCCGGACTGAGCTGATTCACGGTGCGATGCCGCACCAATGGGCGAACCCGCTCACCAGGTCGGTCCGTCTCGCTTCCGCGCGGGCAAGCGAACGCACCGTCTCGTGCACCATGGGGTTGTAGCGAGTCTGCGCGGGGGCGACCGTGCGCGCGGTCGTCAGCGCATCGAACGCCCGAGATCGGTTGCCGTGCAGCAGGTAAGCGCGGGACACATCAATCCAGTGCATCCCCACGCGTTCCTTTGGAGTACCGACCGGGATTACGAGATGTGCGGCGCGATCCAAGGCGGAGATAGCGTCGAGCCCCTCGACGGCCAGTGCGACGCTCCAGATTCCGACGTTGGTCGGACCAAAGGTCAAAACGAGATCGGAATCGTGTTCGCTCATACGGTCGGCAGTCTCTCCAGCTTCCGCCAAATGTGCGTCGGCAAGGTCTCGACGGCCGGATCGTGCTGCGGCAAGCCCGGATTGCAGGTGTAGGCCGCCCCAAGCGATAAGGTCTGAGCGGTTTCCGGCCGACAGCCGAGGTTCGATGTCTGTGCGACATGTCTCGAGGTATCGGAGCGCGGCGTTCCAGTCGCCGCTGCTGGTGAGGATCGCCGCGCGTTGGAATTGTGCGGCAGCCGTCCAAACGGGATCGCCGGATGCGCTTGCAGCCCAGGCCATCCGCTCCACGGCCAGAGTGGCGAGATCAGCGAATCCCAGCTTGTGCGACAAGGAATGGGCCGAGTAATACAGCTCGCAGGCCATCACGAGCGCTCGGTTCCGGTCGCGGCCCACGTTGCGATGCACTGCGGCTCGAATTTGAGGCAGCAGCACCGGCAGTTGGTTACCGAGCTTGTGAAACCCGGCGCTTCGTCGTGCGGCGCAGATTTGCTCGACGTCGGCGGCGAGCTCGGCCACCGGTCGCACCGTGGTCACCTGTTCCTCGGGATCCAGGTCGTAGGCGGCCAACTCGGCGCGGATGGCGCTGATCGCGTTGTACGCCTCAGCATCACGAGGTGCCGCCGGTGCATACGGCTGGCCGGTGAGGTCGGCGGTCGTGCACCGCAACGCCTTTGCCGTTGCCGCCAGGAAGGCAGGCGACGCCGGGATTTTGCCCTGCTCGACCTTTCGGATCAGGCTGGCCGACAATTTCGCACGTTCAGCGAGCTGCGGCTGTGTCCAGCCGGCGAGACGGCGACGTTCGGCGACATGTTCACCAACACCACGACTGTCCTCGGTCATGTCTTCATTGTCGCGCGGGGGCACCGGCCGGAGTGACAAATACTTTGTCACTTCCGCTCTCCGATCTCGACCACGGTAGATGCGTAACACCCCGCCGCCGGGAACACTCTCGTGCTCCTTTGCCGTCGACAGCACGCGGCAGTAACGGCCCTCGGCTGCGGGTTCTTCTTCCGGACCGAACCTTCACGAGGCGGACTGCAATATGAGCACAGGCGCAACGTCACCGGAACTGCTTGCTATTCGGTGCATTCGACCCGAACTGACCAAGGACCGCGTTGCGGACGAACAGGCAATGAGTGAGATCGGTGTGCTACTCGGGTATAGAGTCGCCGAGGTTGTGGTGATTGCCCCGACAGTCGAAGGGCCGCTCGTCACGGTTATGGACGCGCTGGCGGCTACAAATGCCGAGGCGGTGATCGTGCCGACATGGGACCACCTGTACGGCATAGATAAATATCTTCGCGACGTCGTTCGGCTGATCAGCGTTGCCACTGAACGCACTCGTCGTGCCGCGGGCATCGCTACAACCACGGGGAGGTCATCATGAGCCCGTCGGCGGTGGTGTGGCTGATCGCGGGCGGCGTGTTCGTGATCATCGTGTCCCTTGTCGCCATCGTCTGCCGCTGCCCTGGAAATCCCGAATCGGATCCACCAGCCACTCGGGAACGCGGCGGCGAACAGTGGCTCGAAGATCTGCCGGTGGCCACCGTATGGTTCCATTCCGCGCCGCCGCGCCCATTCCCACCCGATGAAGCTCAGCGGGTGATGCAGGATCATCGCGCTTGCGACGCAGCCGATTGCCCTCGGAAGTTGGCAGCGGTCGACGCGTTGATTCGCTCCGGACGGATGAAGCCTCCAATCCCTGCTCCGGGTTCTGCCAGAGGCGGGGTGAATCGGCGGCGACAGGCGATCGGGCAGGTCGCTCGGTGAATGCTACGGAGGATGCCTGGTGTGACTGGTGTGGAGCCCTGAACCAATGGATCTACCGTTACCAGGGCAGGGCGTTCTGCACTGTCGACTGTATACTGCGATACCAAACCATCTGGGGCGCAACCGATGTCATCGATCTGAGCGGCGCTTGGGTCGAACGTGACCGGAAGTCCGAGACATTTTGAAGCCGTGACCGATCCGGTCGGTTGAGCGACCAACCCACTGTCCGGACTAGCGGTCTCGATGCCGAATCTCGGCCAGCGTATAAGAGCGAAACCGCCTTCTCGGCACCCGCGGTCGCAAATCGTGCGTGCCGAGAAGGCACCTACTTCCAGCAGTGTCTCAACTGCGCGAGCTTGGTATGCCGTCGAGCCAGTCGACGTGGTCCGACTTGTCGACGTACCTCGAGCCGGGTGGGCGGTTGTACGCGGAGGCAAGGAGAGCTTGTGCTGCGGGGGAAGCGTTGGCCAGGTTGTGGTCTCGCGACTCGACCCACTCTTCCCAGGTCCATCCGGCTCCGGCGTCGACGGTGTAGTCGGTGGCCGAATGCTCGACTCCGTCGACGAAGACGGTGATCGCTACCGGACCGTCCGGATCGCGGACTACGACGAGTTCGATGTTCATCGGGTTACTCCGTTTGCATCTGTCGAGAAGCATTGTGGCCGAAGGGGTTTGCTAGATCGTTCGAGCTCACGGATCTCGAACTCATGGACGCGATGCAAAGGTTATCGCACTGGACGAACTGCGGACCGATCTCGCCGGCTTTGCATTACACGCTCACGCGAGTGTCATCGGACCTGTCCGGAATCTATGGCCGTAGCGTGTAGCCGTGGATGAACGCGAGCTTCTCGAGGAGTACGTCCGGGACGCCAAGCTGATGCAGTTGTCGACGGTGTGCGGTGACGGCACTCCGTCGGTGTGCACCGTGTGGTACCTACCGGCATTCAGGCCGGATCGGTTGTATTTCGTCTCCCGCACCGATCGGCTGCATTCGAACAACATTCGGCGCAACCCCGCGGTCGCGGGGGCGATTCTGGACGATCCGCCGGCGGAACTCGGGCTGACGGCTCGTGGGGTTTCGTTCACCGGGCGGGCGCGGCAGCTGCCTGGCACTGGTATCGATGACTTGGCTCGGGCGTTCGTTGCTCGCTGGCCGAAGGCGGCGGGGGTGGTGCAGGCGATGCCGGAGGGGGCGTCGCGAATGTTCGAGATCGCGGTGGGGCAGTGGGTGTTGTTCGATGAGGAGAACTTTCGGGGTGGGCCGCGCCGTGAGATCGATGGCGTGTGAAACGGCGGCAGCGCTTACCCTTCGGCTGAAACCTCGGGGATGGGCAGGCTCGCGGTCAGGTGGTCGAGTAGGGGAGTGAGCCGCCCCAATTCGGCAAGATGCAACTCACTCAGCGCCTCGATCCTTTCCTCCCCCAACGCAGTAGCGATCAACCGGACCACCCGTGAATCCTGTGGGTCCCGAATGCGTTGCACGAGACCGGCTTCCACGGCCCGGTCGACCAGGCCGACGGCGCTGTGGTGGCGGACGGTGAGGTAGTCGGCTACCTCGCCGATGGTAGGGCCTTGGTGGTCGGTGTGGCCGGTGATCGCCAGCAGGAGTTGGTGTTGGGCGGGGGTGAGGCCTACCTGCTTGGCGCGTTCCTCGCTCCAGCGCTCGAAGCGGCGTAGGGCGGTGCGGAAGTGCAGGAGCGTGCTGTAGTCACGCGATGTCAGCTTGGGCATGCCGTTCCAGTTCCCTCGTATCGCATACCGGTCGGTGCGAATGACTGATTGTTCACACCCTACCGCCCTTGTATCGGGTCACGACATATAAGTATCGTAGTACGATATTTGCAGAAGGAGTTGAGCCCATGGCCTTGGATATTCTGGCTTTCGCACTGCCGGTGGTCGTCCTGATCCTGGTGATCACTGGGCTGCTGATCGGCTGGTCGGAGCTGTCCGATCCGCCGACCTCCACGAACTGCGCCAACTGCGACCGGTGGATGATCAACAAGCATCACCGGCCGCATCCGATCTGCATGCGGTGCCGCGTGCAGTACCTGTTCGCCGAGCCGCAGCCGCACCCCCGGCACAGCGATCTGTACAGGATTCACTGAGGGTGATCAGCGTCCCGCCGACCGGCTCGGCGGTGGGCGGCCTTGTACCGAGCGGGGTGATCCGCGTGGGTCAGAGTTCCCCGCCGAAGTCCATCTGCTGCCGGTACGCCTCGGTCAGCACGTCGTTGGCCAGATCCTGATTGTGGTTGCGGGCGTAGCGGGAGATGCCGCGGCGCATCATCCGGATGTTGAGGCTGTAGGCGAGGTCGAAGAAGTCGTAACCGCTGGTGACCGAGTCGACGTTGATGTCCTCCTCGATCAGGTCGTACAGCCCGAAGACCCACGACCACACGCGCTGATTGCGATAGGTACCGGGTAGGGCGTGGAACAGATCGCTCTCGATGGTCAGGTCCTCGTCGGCCATCCCGTGCGGGATGTCGACGTTCATCCGGATCGTGGTGTAGAGACTGCCGTCGTCGAGTTTGCTTTCCGAGACGAACAACGTCTCCAGGCCCCCGCAGCGCAATGTCATCAGCCGGCGCCCGCCCCGCGAACGGGTCGGCAGTGCGGAGATGTTCCACAGATAGCGTTGCGTGTTCACCGGATCCGGAATCGTCTCGTTGATGTACAGCGCGATGGCGGCACGCAGCGCGGGATAGTCGTTGTGCCGGTGCAGCTCCCAGTAGCGGTGTCGTTGCTCGCCGGCGGTTCCGGTGTCCACCGTGGTGCGTGATCCGCGGTCCCAGGGCAGCACGATCGAGCGCGCGTGCTCGACCGGGACGAATTCGTCGTCGTCGTCACCGGCCAGATAGACCCACTGCTTGTTGCGCAGTTCGGTGGTCTGCTCCAGCAGCGAGATCAGGTGACGTTCGGCGAAGTCGAGGTCCTCGACCGGCCACGGTGCGAAATCGATCGTCTCGATGTCGTTCCACATCCGGGCGTGCGCGGAGAATCTGGCCGCCACGTTGACCGACTGTCCCACATACGCCTCACCGTCGGAGAAGTGCAGGACGTACAGCCCGCAGAGGGTCGTCTCCGCGACCAGAAGCGGCGTGATGGTACCCAGACCCGACACGTTGTAGCACTTGAATCGGTACTCGGGCTCGAGCGCATCGTTCGCCATGGGTCATCGATATCAGAATTGCCAGGCGGCGGGGTAATTATGCATACCTATCGATACCCATGAAACCCGGTGCGGCCCAGATGAAAACCGATCGCTCCCTGCGCCGTCCTGTGCGGATGCCGGGCGCGCGGCAGTGCCGGTATGAGATCGTGTTCGGCGAATGTACGGATCCGGAATGAAGTCTCGCATCGTGCGGGCTGGTGAGGTCGGTGGGCGACATGAATGCCTCGTTTGAGCAAACCAGTTATACCCCTGAAGTTTTCGCCCGACCGTGGCTCGCCGCCGGAGCGCTGTTCGTGCGTGACGAGTCGGTACTGCTGGTGCACAAGACCTACGGCGACGGCTGGGACATCCCCGGCGGATTCGTGGACGTGAGCGAGGCCCCGGTGGAGGCGTGCCGCCGGGAGATCGCCGAGGAACTCGGCATCGCGCGGCCGCCCCGGCGTCTGCTGGTCTGTGATTGGGCACCGCACGACGGTACCGATCGGCTGCTGTTCGTGTTCGACTGCGGTCGGCTCGGCGACGAATCGGCCATCGTGCTGCAGGACAGCGAGCTGGATCGGTGGGAATGGGTGCCAGTCACGGCGCTCGACGACTACGCGGTGCCGCGGCTGTCGAGCCGGCTGCGGCAGGCGTACGCGGCCTATCACGAGGGTCGCACGGTGTACCTGGAGCGCGGGGAGCCGTTCGTCGGGGTGTGAGCCGGTCGGCCGCGGGAATTCGGTCTGCGCGCAACGGTTGTCGCAGGCGCGTGCCGGAACCGGTTACGCGGCCGTTGGTTTCGATCTCGCGTCGTTCCGGACCGGGGCACGGCGGGTGGAAAGCGGGCATGGTTACCATCGGTGAAATCCGCCGGAGTGGTCGGCGGCTGTAGTCGGTGGTACGGGAGCGCATGAACCAGGTCCTCTTCGCGGCCATGATCGCGCTCGCGGTCTCGATCACGTTGACGCCGTTACTGATCAGGTGGTTCACCCGCAGCGATGTCGGACAGGAGATCCGCGCCGAGGGCCCGGCGAGTCACCAGGCCAAACGCGGCACGCCGACGATGGGCGGTATCGCCATCCTCGCGGGTATGTGGGCGGGGTATCTGGGCGCGCATCTGATCGGGGCGCACTACCATCCGCCGGGGATTTCGGCCTCGGGCCTGCTGGTGCTGGGCCTGGCGACGGCGCTGGGCGCGGTCGGGTTCGTCGACGACCTGCTCAAGGTCCGCCGAAGACGCAATCTCGGGCTGACCGCGGGCGGGAAGTTCGCCGGGCAGATCGCCGCCGCGCTGATCTTCGGGGTGCTCGCGCTGCGTTTTCCGAGCAGTACTGGGTTGACCCCGGCCAGTGTGCACGTGTCCTATGTGCGCGATATCGATACCGTCGCCTTCGGGCTCGTCGCATTCCTGCTGGTCGTGTCCTTTCTGGTGGTGGCCTGGTCGAACGCGGTGAACATCACCGACGGGCTGGACGGGCTGGCGGCCGGATCGATGGGCCTGGCGCTGGGCGCGTACGTGGTGGTGACGTCGTGGCAGTACATCAACTCCTGTTCCACCCGGCCCGAGATCGGCTGCTACGACGTCCGTGATCCGCTCGACCTGGCCTTGGTGTGCGCGACCGGGGTGGCATCCTGCGTCGGATTCTTGTGGTGGAATGCCGCGCCGGCGCGGATCTTCATGGGCGACACCGGATCGCTGGCGCTGGGCGGAATGCTGGCCGGGCTGTCCGTCACCACCCGGACCGAACTGCTGACCGTGGTGATCGGCGCACTGTTCGTCGCGGAGATTGCCTCGGTGTTGCTGCAGATCGTGGTCTTCCGCACCACGCGCAGCCGGTTGTTCAAGATGGCGCCGTTCCATCACCATTTCGAGTTGAGCAAATGGGCCGAGACGACCGTCATCATCCGGTTCTGGATACTGGGCGGGATCGCCGCGGCCATCGGGCTGATGCTGTTCTACGGGGAGTATCTGCACGTCGTCGGGTGAGGCGCCTCAGCGAACCTCGGCGACCGACACCGTGCGATTGTGCCTGCGGGACAACTCACATGCCTCGGCGACGTAGAACGCTTCGAGCGCATCGCCTGCGCCGCAGGGGTTTTCGGCCTCGCCGGTGGCCACGGCGGTGAAGACGGTCAGCTCCTCGATGTAGGCGCGGCGGAAGCGTTCCATGAAACCGGGGTAGGCGGGGAACAGCGGCGGCGGGTAGTCCGGTTCGACCGAGCGCAGTGGTGCGCGATCATCCAGGCCCACAATGGCATTGGCGACCGAACCGAGCACCTCGAGGCGCACGTCGTAGCCCGCGCCGTTGTAGCGGCTCAGGGAGACCGTTGCCAGGGTGTCGTCGTCCAGGCGCAGCGCGATCGCGGCGGTGTCCACGTCACCGGCGTCGCGGAAGAAGCGTTCACCGCGATTCGCGCCCAGGACCGTCACCTCGGTGATCTCGCGGCCCGAGACCCAGCGGATGATGTCGAAATCGTGTACGCCGCAATCGCGGAACAGCCCGCCCGAGCGCGGAATGTATTCCGCCGGCGGAGGAGCGGGGTCCAGCGTGGTGGCGCGCAGGGTGTGCAGGCGGCCGAGTTCGCCGGAGGCGACGGCGGCGCGGGCGGCCCGGTACCCGGCGTCGAAACGCCGCTGGAAGCCGATCTGCACGGGTACCCGCGAGTGCGCGAGATGATCGATCACCGCGAGCGTGCCCGCGATATCCGCCGCGACCGGTTTCTCGCAGAAGACCGGGACACCGAGATCGACGGCCGCGCGGATCAGTTCGGGATGTGCGTCGGTGGCTGTGGTGATCACCAGACCGGTCAGTTCCGAGGCGAGCAGCGTCTCGATATCGGGCGCGAACGCCACGCCCAGTTTCGCCGCGGTGGTGCGGGCGCGTTCGGGCTCGGCATCGGCCACGACGACCTCCTCCACGGCGGGCAGGTTGCGCAGGATCTCCGTATGTGCGGCGCCGATGCGGCCGGTGCCTGCCAGGCCTATCCGGATTGTCATGGGGGCGTTCTCCTTTCGTGGCGGGGCGGGCGAGTCCGGGGACCCGTACGACCGGCGTGGTGTGCTCGATGGTCAATCGGCGGGTGCGGCGGTGGTCGCGCGGACGATCAGCGCGGGCTGCACGCGCCGCCGGACCGGGTCGGTGCGATCGGCGTGCAGACGTTGGGCGAGCGCCTCGATCGCGAGGTGGCCGATCTGGGTGCGCGGCTGATCGATGGTGGTCAGCGCGACGTGACGCAGCGCGGCCAGCGACGAGTTGTCGTAACCGACGACCGAGACGTCCTGCGGCACACGCAGTCCCGCATCCTCCAGCGCGGACATCGCGCCCACGGCGTTGAAGTCGTTGCCGCACACCAGGGCGGTGGGAAAGTTGTTGGGGGAGAACACCGTCAGGAGTTTGCGAACGGCCGCGATGCCCGCTTCGTCGGTGTGCTCGCTCGGCACGACCAGCGGTTCGAGGCCGTGCCGGTGCATCGCCGCGACGTACCCCTTGCGCCGGGGGGGCGCGCTGAAGGCCGCGCCCCCGTCGAAGTGCACGATGCGCCTGTGCCCCAGGGCGACCAGATGATCCACGGCCAGCGCGGAGCCCGTCTCGCCGTCGTCGTCCACGGTGTCCACGCCCGCCGCCGACGAACTGCGCGAGACCATGACGACCGGGCACTGCGTGGACGCCTCCCGAATCGCCGCGGCCGCGAGAACCGGTGAGAGCAGGATGATTCCGCCCGGCCGGAAGGCCAGCAGGCTGCTCAGCGCGGTGCGTTCGCGAGCGGGGCTGCGGCGGCCGGTGTTGAGGATCAGCTCGAGGCCGGCCTGCTGCGCCGCGCCGTCCATGGCCTCCACGACGTCGGCGAAGAACGCGTTGTGCAGATCGGAGACCAGCACGCCGACGATATTGGAGGTCCGGCTGGCCAGCGAGCGGGCCATGGTGTGCGGCCGATAGCCGAGTTCGGCGGCCGCGGCCAGGACCGCGCGGCGGCGATGGTCGCTGACCTTCGGCGAATCGCGCATCACGAGCGAGACCAGGGCGCGCGAGACGCCCGCCCGTGCGGCGACGTCC
>CBJNFW010000310.1:0-9780 GCA_966435935.1 uncultured Nocardia sp. | reverse complement strand
TTCTTCCTTCGCCTCCACGCCGCGCTGGCCCGGAGCTGCGGCGCTTCTTCCTTCGACGCGTTTTTTGAAGTCGTGCGGTTTGAGGTGTGCGTGAGTACGGTTGAGTGGATTTACATGTTTAGATGCGCATATTCCAATATCCAATTGGTATGTGTCCAAACAGTAACCGCACCTTGCACAGCGGATGTGTCTGGGATTCACACAGAGTGGCCGAGATGCTCCACGCGGCCGACCCGCTGTCCAGCCGCTCTCCCTGCTCGGCATTAACGTCGAAACCGCTTGTCGTCCAAGGGCTTATGGCAATGCGACGCACTCCCCCACAACGACAAGCCTGGACCAGTGCCGTGGATAGCCGCATGCGCATATTCACGTATGAGCGCCGCAGATCGTCCGGCCGGACGTGTCGAGAGATCGATGCGCTCCCGAGCGAGCGGACACCTCTAGCTTCTCGGACCGCCGCGCACGATGTCCCCTGGGCAACAGGTTGGCCGCTGTTCCCGATCACCCGTCGGAAACCGTTCGCGGGCACGTCTTTTCGCAGTAACCTTGAGGGACGAGGTGATGAGGGTGGACATCGTTATCTTCGCCGGGTGTGCGATGGCCGTGCTGGTCGCCTGGTGTGTCGTCGCGTTACGCATCACCGGGCGCATACATGGTGTGCGTCTACGCCGACGACCCAAGCGACCGGCCCGGCCCACTCCCCCGGCCCCGCAGGAGCAGCCGGCTGCGGTGGTCGATTTGCGGCTGAGTATCGAATGGGCATCGCCCAGGCAGGTCTGGCCCGCACTGACGGCCGAGAACATGCTGCTCGCCGCGCGCCTCGCCGGGCGTATGACGCCGAACGAATACCGGACTCGCATGCTCGAACTGGCCCGCCGGTGCGAACCACGTCCGACCGCCGGGAGTGAATGAGCCGGTCATCGGCTCTCCGGGCGGGTACGCCGGGGACCTTCGTCACACTGCCGGGAGCCGCCCGGCCCTGCCCGAACACGGTGGAACGCACGAGGCTTGTGCAAGCGACCTGCCTTTTCACCCATCGACGACATTCAGGACCCCGGTTGAACAGCATCCCTCTCGCCCACCCACATACCGAAACACCCGATATCACCGAGGACCATCCACCGGCCTGGCTCGCGCTCGCCACCGCGACCGTCATGTTCGCGCTGGCGGCCGCCTGCGTGCCATGGCTGACAGGTTGGGCGACGGACTACGGAGCCATCCTGGTTTACTGGGCGTTGGCTTTGCACCTGGTCATCGCGATCGGCTTGGTCAGATGGGCTGTGCGGGCCTGGCTAACGGATTATCGTAGCCACACGGGCAGCGCACAGAGAACGGATATCGCCGATGATCAAGGTGTTCCTCGTCGATGACCACGAGATCGTGCGTCGCGGCCTGGTCGACCTGCTCGGGGAGGACCCTGAGCTGACCGTCGTCGGCGAGGCGGGTGACGTCGCACAGGCGATGGCCCGCATCCCCTCGCTACGTCCCGACGTGGCAGTCCTGGATGTTCGCCTGCCCGACGGCAACGGCATCGAACTGTGCCGCGAACTGCTCTCCCGCATCGACGGCCTGCGCTGCCTCATCCTCACCTCCTACACCGACGAACAGGCCATGATGGATGCGATCCTGGCCGGGGCCAGCGGTTATGTCGTCAAGGACATCCGCGGGATGGAATTGGCCCATGCGATCAAGGAGGTCGGTTCGGGCAGGTCGCTGCTGGACAATCGGGCCGCCGCGGCGTTGATGACGCGCCTGCGCGAGGGCAGCGACGGCCCTCTCACCGCGCTGACCGATCAGGAGCGCGTACTGCTGAGTCTGCTCGGTGAGGGGCTGACCAACCGGCAGATCGCCGAGCGCATGTTCCTCGCGGAGAAGACCATCAAGAACTACGTTTCACGGCTGCTGGCCAAGCTGGGGTTCGAACGGCGCACGCAGGCCGCGGTCTACGCGTCCAAACTCCGCACCGAGCAGCACAACCCGTTCTGACCGTCACCGGTTCGCTCACTGCGGGGCCCGCAGCGCGATGCCGCTGACGATCGTCGGCTCGATCGCGACGATGCCGTCCCCGTCGCGATCCAGCCACGACCGCAACATCGGCACATAGCGCGCGATCGCTTCCGGATCGGTGATCCGCTGCGCCGGGCCGGTCACGACCACCGCCCACCCCGTCTGGGTGCTCGGGTCGAGCACGTCCGCCTCGTAGGCGACCACGACCCGGTCCCGGGTGCCGTTCTTTCCGGGGGACCGGCAGTTCAGCCCGGCGAGCACGATGATCCGATCGTCGCGCACGATGTGCCGCACCGGCCGGATCGCGGGAAGCGCGTCCCGGGTGAAGACCACACGCCCGCACGCCGTCTGCGCCAGCAAGCGCATCGCCTCGGCGCGATCGAGATCTACCACGGCGCCCGGGCCCGAGGAGGTGCCGCTCATAGGCTCCGGATCGGAACTGGCCGGATTCGGCTCGATCCACACTTCGCGACAGTCTCCTTCCGTGCCACACCTGCCGCCCCCGCTACGGTGTCGCTCCATCCGATCATTCGAACCGGGGTGTGCGACAGAGAACAAGGTCCCAAGCAGTCCTTCACCTCCACCTGGACGACCGGAGGTGCGGGGCCCGGCGTATGATTTTCGGGCCCGAGCGTGATCCCGCCGACTATCAGGATTGCCGATATGGCCGATCTGCCGGACAGGGCAGCGCGATCCTCGACGCCGCCCTTCCCCGAGGCGCCGGCGCGACCCGAGCGCCGGTCCGGAACCGAGCCGTATTCGGTGCGGGATGCACTGTCCCAGTTGCGGTCCCGAGAGCTGCTCGCCGAGGTCCGGGACCGGATGGACGAGGTCATCGACGTCCGGGACCGGATGAACGAGCTGATCGAGGCGATTCTCGCGATCACCTCCGGACTCGACCTGGACGACACTCTGCACACCATCGTGCGCACCGCCGTCAGCCTGGTGGAGGCCGGTTACGGCGCGCTCGGCGTGTACGGGCCGAAGAGGCAGCTGGACAACTTCGTTCAGCAGGGGATCGACACCGCCGACGGCGACCCGGTCGGCGTCCTGACCCAGGGGCGCGGGGTCCTCGGCCTGATGTGCGATCCCCCGCGCACGGTGCGGCAGACCGATGTCGCCGCGGCCGGATTCCCACCCGATCATCCGGCGACGCGCTCCTTTCTCGGTGTGCCGGTTCGTATTCGGGACGATGTGCTGGGCGGTCTGTACCTGAGCGAGAAGTCCGACGACCAGCAGTTCACCGAGGACGACGAGGTGATCGTCGAGGCCCTGGCCGCCGCGGCGGGGATCGCGATCGATAACGCCCGCCTCTACGAATCGGTTCGCACCCGCGAGGATTGGACCGCGGCCACGCGCGATATCGTCACCGAATTCCTGGCGGGTGCGCCGACGGCTGAGGTTCTGGCGCATCTCACCGACCGGGCCCGGCGCCTGACCCGATCGGAATGGGCATGTCTGGCGCTGGCGCCGGATCCGGACGACCCGGATACCACATCCGAAGCGCTGGAGATCACCGAATGGTCCGGTCCCGCAGCGAAATTCGGGCCCGCACCCGCGCTGCGCACCGACGGCACCGCGGTCGGCGCGGTTCTGCGCGAACGCCGGACCGCGACGTTCGACGACGCCGCATCCTGCGGCCTGGCCGACCTCGTTCCCGGCACCGGACCGGTCCTCATCGCCCCCCTGCACACACCCGATACCCTCATCGGGGCCCTGGTATTGGTGCGTCCCGCCGGATCCACGGCGTATTCGACCGAAATCGCCGATCTGGTCACCGGATTCACCGATCAGACGGTGCTGGCGATGCAGCTGGCCCGGGCGCAGCGGCGCATGCAGGTGATCGACATTCTCACCGACCGCGATCGCATCGCGCAGGATCTGCACGATCATGTCATCCAGCAGTTGTTCGCCATCGGCCTGACCCTGCAGGGCACCATTCCGCACACGAAATCGACGCGGGTGCGCGACCGGCTCACCGGAGTGGTCAACGATCTGCAGGACGTGGTCCAGGATATCCGCACTTCCATCTTCGAACTGCACGGCGGTGACCGTCGCGCGGTACAGCTGCGCGAACGCCTCGAGTGGGCGATCCGGCAGGAGTGCGCACACCGTGAGGTGCGGGCCGCGCTGCGCGTGGACGGGCCGCTGTCGGTGGTCGAACCAGAACTCGCCGAACATGCCGAAACCGTTGTGCGCGAGGCGGTGGCCGAGGCGCTGCGGCATTCGGGAACCACGACCGTGGAAATCGCGATCGGCGTCGCGGACGATCTCACCGTGCTGGTCACCGACGACGGTCTGCCGGATCCGAGGGACGCGCCATCCGGCGGTCTGACGGATCTGCGCCGCCGGGCCGAGCGCGCGGGCGGCCGGTTCACCGTGGGCCCGGGCGCCGCGGGAGGCACCGGCTCCCGGCTGTCCTGGTCGGCTCCTCTGCACTGACGGACGCCTCGTCGTTCCGGCTGGAATTTTCGTCCGAAATAAACATAGGTAGCCTATATAGGTGTGTGATACACACAACATATGGGCACATCACACCCCGATGCGGACCTCACCGAAATGGCCTCGACCCTGATCGAGGTGTCCGCGATGCTGGTGCGGCAGTTGCCGAACCGGCAGCAGGTGAGCCTGACGACGGTCTCCACCCTCGGCCGGTTGGATCGGGAGGGTCCGCAGCGGCTCACCGCGCTGGCCGCCGCGGAAGGCGTCGCCCAGCCGTCGATGACCCAGCTGGTGCACAAGCTCGAGGCGGGCGGACTCGTCGAGCGCCGGCCCGATCCGCGGGACAAACGCGGATGCCTCATCGAGGTCACCGAGGCCGGTCGCCGAATACTCGCCGAACGCCGGCGCGAACGCCGGGACTGGCTCGCCGAACGCCTGACCGCGCTCTCGGAGCGCGAGCGCGGCGAACTGGACGCGGCGATGCGGACCGCCCTGCCCATCGTGCGCCGCGCGGTGCGGCCCACGGACATGTTCGACAAGTAAGTGCGGCAGGGGTTTTCGGGAGAGAACCTGCCGGAGTTCGACGGACGGAACAGATCGATGGCTATCGAAGAACTGACCCGACCCGCGGGCGAGGGGCCCGCGGGCCACGGCACCTGGATCGGTGTCGACCATCCCCGCTACAAGTGGGTTGCCCTGACCAATACGACCCTCGGCATGCTGATCGCGACCGTCAACGCCTCGATCGTGCTGATCTCGCTACCGGGCATCTTCAACGGCATCCGCCTCGATCCGCTGCAACCCGGCAACGTCAGCTATCTGCTGTGGGTGCTGATGGGGTACATGCTCGTCACCGCCGTACTGGTGGTCGCGCTGGGCCGGCTCGGCGACATGTGGGGGCGGGTGCGGATCTACAACGCCGGATTCGGCATCTTCACACTCACCTCTGTCCTGTTGTCGCTGGACCCGCTGCACGGTGCGGGCGGCGCGCTGTGGCTGATCGGCTGGCGGCTGGTGCAGGCCATCGGCGGCGCGATGCTGATGGCCAATTCCGCGGCCATCCTCACCGACGCGTTTCCGGCGCGTCAACGCGGAATGGCATTGGGCGTCAACATGGTCGCCGGTATCGCCGGATCGTTCGTCGGGCTGATCCTGGGCGGTGCGCTGGTGGCGTGGGATTGGCGCTCGGTGTTCTGGGTGAACGTGCCGATCGGCCTGGTCGGCACGGTGTGGGCGTATCGCTCGCTGCACGAGACCGGCGTGCGCACGACGGGCAGGATGGAATGGTGGGGCAATCTGACCTTCGCGATCGGGCTCACCGCGGTGCTGGCAGGCCTCACCTACAGCATTCAGCCCCACGGCGGCCACACCATGGGCTGGACGAATCCGTGGGTGCTGGCCGGACTCATCGGCGGCGCGGTGATGCTGGTGGTGTTCTGCGTCGTCGAGGTCACCGTCGCCGAGCCGATGTTCCCGTTGCGGCTGTTCCGCAATGCCGAATTCGCGGGCGGGAATGCGGCCACCCTGCTGGGCGCGATCGCCCGCGGCGGACTGCAGTTCATGTTGATCATCTGGCTGCAGGGCATCTGGCTGCCGCT
Source organism: uncultured Nocardia sp. (assembly GCA_966435935.1). Lineage (GTDB taxonomy): Bacteria > Actinomycetota > Actinomycetes > Mycobacteriales > Mycobacteriaceae > Nocardia. Next base: position 3,733 of record CBJNFW010000310.1, on the reverse strand, counting down.
GCACGGCTACGACTACGCGGACACGCCGTTGTGGGCCGGAATCTATCTGCTGCCGCTGACCTGCGGATTCCTGGTCGCCGGACCGATCGCCGGACATCTGTCGGACCGGTTCGGCGCGCGGCAGTTCGCAGCCGCGGGGTTCGTGGTGATGGCCGTGTCCTTCGGCGGAATGCTCGCGCTGCCAACCGATTTCGCGTACTGGGTATTCGCGCTGCTGGTATTCGTCAACGGGCTGGGCAGCGGACTGTTCGCCGCGCCGAACACCGCGATCATCATGTCCAGTGTTCCGGCCGCCGCACGGGGCGCGGCCTCGGGTATGCGGGCGACATTTCAGAACGCGGGCATGGTGCTGTCGATGGGCGTGTTCTTCTCGCTGATGATCGCCGGACTGGCCGGATCCATGCCGCACACGTTGTTCACCGGACTCACCGACCAGGGCGTGCCCGCCGGAGCGGCCCGCTCGATCGCCACTCTGCCGCCGGTGGGGGTGCTGTTCGCGGCGTTCCTGGGCTACAACCCGATCGAGCATCTGCTCGGTCCGGACATTCTCGACCATCTGCCCGCGGCCAACGCCGCCACGTTGACCGGACGCCAGTTCTTCCCGCACCTGGTCTCGCAGCCGTTCCACGACGGACTGGTCGTGGTGTTCTCCATGGCGATCGCGATGTCGGTGGTGGCCGCGGGCGCCTCGCTCGTGCGCAGCCGCAGGCCGGCCGGAGCCGAGGAATACCTGGAATCTCGTGAAAACCTCACGGGCGCAATGGATGACCGAGCGGTGCCGGGCGATCATGCCGACACTGCCGGGTACGGCGGCGGCACCGAGCACGCCGGCCGGAACACCGGCGGGATCGCCGGACGGGTCACCGACGCGGGTGGCCGCGCGGTGGCCGCCGCGGCGCTGACGCTGATCGATCATCGCGGTCGCCAGCACGGGCGCGGCCGTTCGCGCTCCGACGGCGGTTACGAATTGCCGCTGCCGCCGCCCGGACGGTACGTGCTGATCACCGCGGCGGATACCCGCAGGCCACATGCCACGTCGCTGTCCGTGGGCACGCGACCGATCGTGCACCACATCGTGCTGTCCGGCGGGGCGAATCTGTCCGGTCGAGTACTCGCGGCAGGTGGATCCGCGGTGCCGGGGGCCACCATCGTGGTCGTCGATGTGCGCGGGGAGGTCGTCGGTACGGCCACGACCGATGCGGGCGGCGACTACGTTGTCACCGGGCTGCCGCCCGGGACGTTCACGCTCACCGCACACGCTCGCGGCCATCGGCCCACGGCCGCATCGGTCGCGCTCGGCGCCGAGGACGCGGCGCACTGTGACCTGAGCCTGGCCCGCGCGGCCGCGATCTCCGGCACGGTGCGACGCGACCACGGCGACACGCCCGTTCCGGACGCCCGCATCACGCTGCTCGCGGCCGACGGAACCGTGGTGGCCACGGCCGTCTCGGACGAATCGGGTGGCTACACGCTCGCGGATCTCGTCCCGGGCGACTACACGCTGTGCGCCAGCGGGCATCCGCCGGTGTCGGCCGTGGTCACGCTGAACGGCGCGGGCGACCCGAAGCTCGACCTGCATTTCGACGCTCCCGTCCGGTGACGACGGCCGTTGCCCGCCATCCTTGACATCTATAGTTCACCTACGAGACTATGCAGCTCAGCCACTAGACGGAGGTGTTCGTATGGAGTGGACGGGCGCGAAATACGCCGACGGCCCGACCGCCGAGGTCGAGACCTGGATCGATGCGACGCCGCGGCGGGTCTGGGAGATCGTCTCGGACATCACGCTCATGCCGCAGTTCAGCGACGAACTCCAGGCCGCGAGCTGGCTGGGCGAGGCGACCGGCCCCGCGGTCGGCAACACCTTCCTCGGCAGTAACAGCCATCCGGCGCTCGGAGAGTGGCAGACCACCTCGCACGTCGTGGAATGCGAGCCGCCGAACACCTTCGCCTGGGCCGTGAACGATCCGGAGAATCCCACCGCCACATGGCGTTTCACGCTCGAGCCGCGCGACGGCGGCACCGCGTTGCGGGAGTGGATGCGGTTGGGCCCGGCCCGTTCGGGGCTGTCCCTGGCCATCGATCGGATGCCGGACAAGGAGGAGAAGATCGTCTTCGTCCGGATGCGCGAATTCGAATCGGCGATGACCGCCACGGTCGCGGCGATCAAGTCTCGCGCGGAAACCTCGTGATGAGAACCGCGACGACGGTCGAGGTCTCCGACAATGCCCGCGAAACAATGGATTTCGTCCTCGAGGCGGAGAAACTCGGCCTGGACGTGTGCTGGGTTGCCGAGGCGTGGGGGTCGGACGCGCCGTCCGTACTGGGTTATCTGGCGGCGCGGACCGATCGGATTCTGCTGGGCTCGGGCATCATTCAGCTGGGCACCCGCACCCCGGTGGCCATCGGGCAGACCGCGCTGACCCTGGCCGACCTGTCCGGGGGCCGATTCCTGCTCGGACTGGGCGCATCGGGCCCGCAGGTGATCGAGGGGCTGCACGGAGTGCGGTTCGATCATCCGCTGACCCGGATGCGCGAGACCGTGCAGATCCTGCGGCAGGTGTTGGCGGGTGAGAAGATCTCCTTCTCCGGCAAGCATTTCCGGATTCCGCTGTCCGGTGAAACCCGCCCGATGCGGCTGTCCAAAGCCGCGAATCCGGACATCCCGATCCACCTGGCCACCCTCTCCCCCAGAATGCTCGAGCTGACCGGCGAGATCGCCGACGGCTGGCTCGGCACCAGCTTCGTCCCCGAGGGCGCGCACGCGTATTTCGATCCGCTCGACGCCGGGCTCGCCGCGGCCGGGCGCACCCGCGACGATCTGGACATCTGCCAGGGCGCGGAGGTCGCACTGTTCGACGACGCCGATCGGCTGCACGCCCATATCGACAGCCGCAAGCTCGAACTCGCCTTCAGCATCGGCGGGATGGGCAGTGCGCGCACCAATTTCTACAACGCCGCCTACGCGCGACAGGGTTGGTCACAGATCACCGGGCAGATCCGGGAACGCTGGCAGGCCGGTGACCGCGAGGGGGCGGCCGCACTGGTCACCGACGAGATGGTCCTGGCCACAACACTCATCGGCACCGAGGACACGGTGCGCGAACGACTCCGCGTCTGGCGCGACGCGGGCGTGGACACCGTGCGGCTCTACCCGGCCGGAGATACCTTGCGAGACAAGCTCACCACGCTGGGCCGCGCGCTCGAGTTGGTCGCCGAGGTCGGCTGAGCCGCCGCACGCTGCTCACGACCGCACCGACCGGCCCTCGTCGCCCGCGGCACGGGGACGGGCGCACTGGATGACCGCGTAGTCGCCGCTGGTGCGCCAGGACGGGTCGGCGGCGTCGAGTTCGGCGGCTCGGCCCTCGGGCAGGCCGGTGACGACATCGCATTTGAGGGTGCGCAGTGCGGTCACCGGCGACGGGAAATAGTCCGCCAGATCGGCGAAGGGGGTGGTCGGTGCCCAATAGCGATCGCCGACCAGACGTCGGTAATTCAGATCGCCCTTGAGAATCGTCATCCTCGCCTCGGACAGCTCGGCGGTGAGTTCCTCCGGTAGTTCGTGGTAAGTCAATGGGGCGCAGAAGAATTCGTGCGTTCGCGGGATGAGCCGGTCCGTGCTGAGCGCCTGCCACAGGCGCTGCCCGATGCGCTGCGCCTGCGATTCGGTGGCCGAGCGCAGCAACCGCAGCACGGCCAGCAGATCGTGCGGGGTGGCGTCGGAGACGTAGTA
>CBJNFW010000309.1:0-9820 GCA_966435935.1 uncultured Nocardia sp. | reverse complement strand
GGGGCGTCTGCGCCCCGTCTCGTGATCGCCTCGGCTGCCCGGTTTCCGAATTCGCCTTTGTCGCAAGGTGCTTCGGCGGACCGGACCGGACCGGGGCGCTGCGCATCCAGCGGTGGCCGCAATCCGATCGATCAGATGTGCGCCGGATCGAGAGCGCTCAGGTGCCGGGTGAGGAACTCGTTCACCGCGTCGGTACGCTCCCATTGCACGAGATGGCCCGCGCCGGAGACCTTTTCGACCGCACGGAGATCCGGCACGTGCGCGCGGAGCGTGGCCAGCGGGTCGCGACCGCTGAAGCCTTCCATATCCGGATCGTTCTCGCCGTACAGGAAGTAGGCGGGAACCGGCACGGTGGTCGGCAGGTCCGCGGTCAACTCCCAGTTGCGGTCCAGGGCGCGGTACCAGTTCAGCCCGCCCGTGAATCCGGTGCGCTCGAATTCCGTTACCTGGGCCTGGAATTCGGCCTCGGACAACCACGACCAGGGCAGGGCGGGGGCCGGTGGCAGTGCGTCGAGATAGCCGATGCCGGGGGGATTCTTCCAGGTGTCCAGATAGTGGTAGTCGCCGCTGAGCGAGTAGTACACGCGGGCCAGGAATTCGCGCGGGCGCGCGGCCAGTTCGGCGTCGGCGACACCGGGCGTCTGGAAATACGACAGATGCAGGAAGTGCCGTTCGGCGGCCTTGGTCCAGAATGCCGACGGCGGCTTGGGCGGGCGCGGCGCATACGGGTTGTTCAGCACGAATACCGCCGCGACACGCCCGGGCTCGCGCAGCGACAGTTCCCAAACCAGCTGCGCGCCGAAGTCCAGGCCGACGAAGACCGCGTGCTGCGCCCCGATCTGGTCGAGCAGGCCGAGCAGATCGCCGATCACGGCCTGATTCGTCGTGGCCTCGACCCCCTCGGGCGCCTCGGTGCGCCCATATCCGCGCAGGTCGGGGGCTATCGCGTGATATCCGGCCGTCGCCAGGGCGCCCAGCTGTCGCCGCCACACCGACCAGCCGTGCGGAAACCCGTGACAGAAGATCACCGGATACCCGGCGCCCTGCTCCGCGATATGCATCCGGATCCCGTTGGTCGCCACCTGCCGATGCGTCGGCTCCACTCCGCCTCCATAACTAGAACGTGTTCTCATCTCAAGGTAGTGTCCTGAAGTCGTGAACGGAATACTCGCCGGAAAGGTCGCGGTCGTCACCGGCGCCAGCCGCGGCATCGGCAAGGGCATCGCACTGGAACTGGGTGCGGCGGGCGCGACGGTCTACCTGACGGGCCGGTCCGCGACGCCGGGCCGCCTGCCGGGAACCGTGGCGCAGACCGCCGCGGAGATCGGTGAGCTGGGCGGCATCGGAGTGCCCCATGTGTGCGACCATGCCGACGACGACGCGGTGCAGGCCCTGTTCGACAAGGTACGCTCCGATGACGGCCGCCTGGACGTGCTGGTCAACAACGTCTACAACGCGCCGGCCTCCGCACGCTGGCTGGGCCGTCCGTTCTGGGAGGTGCCCCCGCAGGCGTGGGACGAGAGTTTCGACATCGGCGTTCGATCTCATTATGTGGCAAGCGTTTTCGCCGCACCGGCGCTCATCGAATCGGGCGGCCTGATCGTGAACGTCTCCTCCCCCGGCGCGCAGCACTACACCCACAACGCCGTCTACGGCGTCGCCAAGTGCGCGGTGGACCGGCTCACCGCGGATATGGCCCACGATCTGGCCGACACCGGCGTCACCGCGGTCTCGCTGTGGCCGGGCATCGTGAATACCGAACTGCTGCAGATGGTTCCGGCCGATGCCCAGGGCCGCCGAATGATCACGCTGCCCGGTGAGGGCACCTTCGACCTCGACGAGGCCGAGACACCGCGCTTCCCGGGACGTGCCGTCGTCGCCCTGGCCGCCGATCCGGACCGCCGCGCCCGCACCGGAAAGCCTTGGCGGGTCCGCGATCTCGCCGACGCCTACGGTTTCACCGATGTCGACGGCCGGATTCCCCGACTGGGCTGAGACCCCTCGGCGGACTTGACCGCCGAACCGGCGTCGGCCTAATCTGGCTCGCGTGACTGCCGGGTCGGCTACCAGCCGCGCACAGACAGGATTCCCGGCCGCGAGGTGATCGCGGCGCGGGCCAGAGGCCCGCCCTCCGAACGCGTCCCGTTGTACTTCCAGGGACTGCGAGAGGAGGTGAATCACATGTCCCACCAACCAGTTTCGCCCTCGGCATGGGCCGCGTTCCGCGCTGCCCACACCCCGGGTAGCGCACTCGCGGCGACCGTCGTCTCGGTCGTGCCGTTCGGCGCGTTCCTCGAGGTGGCTCCGGGCATCCACGGCCTGCTGCACACGCGGGAGTGGCGGGGCGAGCCGCGGGTCGGCTCGGTACTCGACGTCCGGATCATGCAGCTCGACGACGAGAACCGCCGGCTGAGCCTGGCCCAGGCGTAACAGCGCGGGTGTGGGGCCGGGATGCGGCCGGCCCCACACCCGTTCAGCGTAGAACCCGGTTCCCGCCGCTCGATCGGTGGCCGAGTCGCCGCATGCCGCAAGCACATCCCTACCGCACCAGGATGAGAAATCCGGAGCCCGGGGTTACAGCTGAGGTGAATCCTGTATCAGCGCTGCTCGATGCCGAACTTCACATCGCGGGGTCGACGATCCTCTGGCGCGAGGTGATCGGTAACGGCTTCGGCCTGGCCTCCGCGATCGGCGGAATGCGGCGACGGGTGTGGGCATGGCCGGTCGGGATCGCGGGGAACGCTCTGCTGTTCACCGTCTTCGCCGGGGGCGTGTTCGACACCCCGCAGCACCTGAACATGGCCGGTCAAGCAGGCCGTCAGCTGATGTTCATCGCGGTGAGCGGCTACGGCTGGTGGGCTTGGTACCGGCATTCCCGGCGAGAGACCGGGCTCGAACACCGCGCCGTGGTACCGCGCTGGGCGAGCGCCCGGGAACGCTGGACCCTGGTCGCCGCGATGATTCTGGGCACGCTGATCTGCACGAAGCTGTTCGCCTGGCTCGGATCGTACGGTCCGTGGGCCGAGGCCTGGATCTTCACCGGCTCGGTCCTGGCCACCTACGGGATGGCACGCGGGCTCGCCGAATTCTGGCTGCTGTGGATCGCGGTGGACCTGGTCGGCGTGCCGCTGCTGCTGCGGGCCGGGTACTACCCATCGGCGGTGCTGTACCTCGTCTACGCCGGGTTCGTGGCCTGGGGTTTCGCGGTGTGGGTCCGCACCATGCGCCGGGATCCGGCCGCCGAGGCCGATACCCGGCTCCGTGAACCTCTCGCACTACCGGAATGAGCCCGGTGCTGCGGGCCGCGGTCAGGCGACGTCGATGAAGCGCTGCACCGACCGCGACGGGGCCGGTTTGGCACGCCAGACCAGGTAGAGGTGAGACGGCGGCGCGTCCGGAACGTCAAGATACGTCACGCCAGGATGCGGGGCCCGGGTACGAGCCGGTTCGGGCACCGCGCCGATACCTCGGCCCGCGGTGATCAATTCGATCGACTCGCCGAAGTTCGTGCAGGTGACGATCTCGCGACCGGAATCGTCTCCGGGCCAGGAGGTTTCGTCGGTCGTGCCGGAGCCGGTGCTGGGCGACGGGTACGGGACCGCCGTCGCGATCGCGGCGATCGTCCTCGCCGTGGCGACCGCCAGGGCGCTCGCGATCAGGCGAACTTGATCTCCAGGCCGATGCCCAGAATCGCGATCAGCCAGATGAGACCGGTGAAGATGGTGATGCGGTCGAGGTTCTTCTCGACGACGGTGGATCCGGACAGGCTCGACTGCACGCCGCCGCCGAACAGGTTGGACAGGCCCCCGCCCTTCGCGCGGTGCAGCAACACCAGCAACACCAGCAACACGCTGGTGATCACCAGGAGGATATCCAGGAACATGCGCATGCCCGACAGTTTATGCACAACCCCGCGATACCCCCGCATCAGGTGATCCCTCGCCGGTGCGCACTCCCGGTGGGCAGCGGTCGAGAACCGGAAAGCGGCCACTTTCCGCCACCGCGGCAGCCGCGAGAACCAGTTCGGCCGACGGCGCCCGCGATCCGACCACCGCGTCCGGTCCACCTCGCAGCAGTGCCACCGGCCGAGCGAAGACGGTTCGCCCAGGATCATCGGCGACTGTTCTCGGGTCGGGCGGAGTCTGTCCGATCGGTCCGCTCGCCGACGCGGGCGACACCCCGCCGTGGCTGTCTCGCTGACTTCCGAGCACTCCTGGCCCGGAGGTTGCCCCTCGAGGCACCCGGGCCGCCCCTCGGCGCACTCCTCGCCGGTGGTCGCCCGTCGACGCCCTCGGCGCGCCCGTCCGGTTCCCGGGTGGCGTCGATCGCCGCCGGTAGCATCGCGGCATGCCGGCCGCAGCGCGATCGCAATCTCCCCGCCGAACAGGCCGAGACGCCCGGCGGTTGTTGGCGCCCGCGCTGCTGGCCTGTGCGCTGCTGGCCGGGTGCTCGGGCGGTTCACCGGGGCCCGCGCCGACACCGATGGGCCACACCTACATCTCCACCGGGGTCGAGGGAACGCCGATTCCCGGCGGCGGGCCGCTGACGCTGAGTTTCGCCGACGGGCGCGTCTCCGCCGATTCGGGATGCAACAGCAGCAGCGGACCGGTGAGCTTCGACGGATCGGTGCTGCGCGTCTCCCGGATGGCCACGACCATGATGGCCTGTATCGGCGACAGGGCGGGGGCGGACGGCTGGCAGACAGCGCTGCTCGAGTCCGGGCCGAAGTGGTCGCTGTCCGGCAACACGCTCACCCTCACCGGGCACGAGGTCACGGTCACCCTGCGGGACAAGCGCGTACTGCGGCCGGATCTACCGTTGACCGGGACCGCGTGGGTCGTCACGACACTGCTGCGGCCGGAGGGACAGGTCCGGTCGCAGGCCCTGGACACCGCGCGCCCCACGCTCACCATCGCCTCCGACGGTCGCGTCAGCGGTAGCGCGGGATGTAACCGGATGACCGGCACCGCCGATATCTCCGGCTCGACCGCCACCTTCCACCTCGGCACCACCCGGATGACGTGCGCACCCGATGTCATGCAGGTCGAACAGCAGGTCCTGGAAGCCTTGAACGGCACGACCGAGGCCACCGTCGACTCGGACACGCTGACCGTCCGCAACCGGGCGAACAACACCGGCCTGATCCTGCGCTCCGAGTGAAACCGGCCCCCGGTGACCAGGCGAAGGGCAGCATGGCACGGGTGATCAACGAACGAGAAGCAGAACTCGATCGGCGGTTCCGCGCGGCGGTGGCCGCCGTGCGGCCCGGAACTCCCCGTGCCGCAACCGAATCCGTTTTGCCGGGCAGCCCGTATACCGCGGGCGCGGTGCTCGAGCTGTTCGACGCGCAGGCCACCAGCCGGCACCTGGATCTGGCGGCCCGCGCGCTCACCGCCGCCGGACACGGGTACTACAGCATCGGATCCTCGGGACACGAGGGGAACGCCGCTCTCGCCGCGGTGCTGCGCCCGACCGACCCGGCGCTGCTGCACTATCGTTCGGGCGCGTTCTTCGTGCATCGCTGCCGACGGGTCGAGGGCTCCGATCCCATCCGGGACGTTCTGCTGGGCGTGGTGGCCGCGGCCGCGGACCCGATATCCGGTGGGCGGCACAAGGTGTTCGGCAGCAGGCCCGCCGCGATCCTGCCGCAGACCTCGACGATCGCCTCCCATCTGCCGCGTGCGGTGGGCCTGGCCTTCGCGCTGGACCGGGCCGACCGGCTGGGCAGATTCACCCCGTGGCCGTCTGATGCGGTGGTGGTGTGCACGTTCGGGGATGCCTCGGCCAATCATTCGACCGCGGCCGGGGCGATCAACACGGCCGTGCACACCGCCCATCAGCAGATCCCGATGCCGGTGCTGTTCGTCTGCGAGGACAACGGCATCGGGCTGAGCGTGCCCACTCCCCCGGACTGGATCGGCCGCGCCTACGGAACTCGTCCGGGTCTGCGCTATTTCGAGGTCGACGGCTCCGATGTGCTTGCGACACTGACCGTTTCGGCCGAAGCGACGGCCTGGGTCCGGGAGAACCGGCTGCCGGCGTTCCTGCGCCTGCGCACCACCCGGCTGCTCGGCCACGCGGGCTCGGATGTGGAATCGGCATATCGCCGCGCGAGCGACCTCGCCGAGGAGTTGCGCCGCGACCCGGTCACCGCGACCGGGCGTCTGCTGGTCGGCTCGGGCAGCATCGGCGCGCGGGAACTCATCGCCCGGTACGACGCCATCGCGGGCGAGGTCGCGGGAGTCGCCGCACAGGTCACCGGAGCGGCCACCCTCGACTCCACCGCCGCGGTCATCGCGCCCCTGGCACCGAACCACCCCGACCGGCTTCGCGCGGACGCCATGCGCACCGGGCCGCTGCCCGACCCGCCGATGCCGCCGGGTGCACGCGCGTTCGACGCCCGCAAGCGCACACCGGCAGGATCCGCGAACCCGGACCGCGCGGGACGAGCACCGGTGTCCCCGAACGATGTTGTGCCGGTGGGTACTTCAGCGGGCGGAACACCCTCGATGACGCTCGCGCAGTCGATCAACCACACCCTGGCGCAGCTGCTCGAACGCGACGGCGACCTGCTCGTCTTCGGCGAGGACGTCGGCCGCAAGGGCGGGGTGTACGGGGTGACGAAGGGTCTGCAACGCCGATTCGGCGCGCGGCGGGTATTCGATACGCTGCTGGACGAACAGAGCGTGCTGGGCACCGCGCTCGGTGCGGGTCCGGCCGGATTCGTGCCGATCCCGGAGATCCAATATCTGGCGTATGTGCACAACGCGCTCGACCAGATCCGGGGCGAGGCCGCCACGCAGCAGTTCTTCTCCGCCGGACAGTTCCGCAATCCGATGGTCGTGCGCATCGCCGCGTACGCCTACCAGAAGGGGTTCGGCGGACACTTTCACAACGACAATTCCGTTGCGGCACTGCGGGATATCCCCGGATTGGTAATCGCCTCGCCCGCCCGTCCGGACGACGCCGCGGGCATGCTGCGCACCTGCGTGGCCGCGGCCCGGGTCGACGGCCGGGTCTGCGTCTACCTCGAGCCGATCGCCCTCTACCACACCCGCGACCTGCACGAATCCGGCGACGACGACTGGCTGGCCACTCCCGCCGACGAATCGATCGATATCGGCCGCGCCCGAATCCACGGCGACGGAACCGATCTCACCATCGTCACCTTCGCCAACGGGCTGCGCATGAGCCTGCGCGCCGCACGACGGCTGTCCCAGCGCGGAATTCACGCCCGCGTGCTCGATTTACGCTGGCTCGCACCGCTTCCCGCCGAGGACATCCTGCATCACGCCCGCGCCACCGGCCGCGTCGTCATCGCCGACGAGACCCGCCGCAGCGGAGGGATCTCCGAGGCGGTGTGCACCGCCCTGATCGACGCCGGATTCACCGGCCCGATCACCCGCGTCACCAGCGCGGACAGCTTCGTCCCCCTGGGCCCGGCCACCGCACACGTGCTGCTGGACGAGACCACCATCGAGAATGCCGCGGCCGCAGTGGTTTCCGCCTGACCATCGCATCTCGGGCAGCACGCCATCATCGACCGGCACCTGTTGCGGCTCTGTTGTTTCCGGCGATCGGTGTACACCCCGGTCAGCGCGGAGTGACCATGGTCGGCAGCGCGGTGAAACCGCGGTTGTTCGCGGAATGGACGCGGCGCAGCCCGGCCGGGTCGACCTCGAAATCGGCGAGCCTGGTCAGCGCGAGATGACCGTGGTGGGCAGTGCCGTGAAACCACGGTTGTTGGAGGAATGGACGCGGCGCAGTCCGGCCGGGTCGACCTCGAAGTCGGCGATGCGAGATACGATCTCCTGCAACGCGATCCGCAATTCCAGCAGGCCGAGATTGGACCCGAGGCAGTGGTGGCGGCCGCTGCCGAACCTCACCGCGTCGCCGGTGTCGCGGTCCAGGTCGAACCGGTCCGGGTTCTCGAACACGCGCGGATCGCGATTGGCCGAACCGCTCAGCAGCAGAATGCGCGCGTCTGCCGGAATCGTCACCCCGTGCAATTCCACCGGCACGGTGGTGGTTCGCAGGATCACCTGATTCGACGGGTCGTAGCGCATCGCCTCGTCGATCCAGTCCTCGATCCGGCCCAGCGGCGACGGCGACCGCGCGCCCAGCGCGATCCGGCGCTGATCGGGATGCTGCCAGGCCGCGTGCCACAGAGTGCCCAGGGTCAGCATGGCCGTCTCGATACCAGCGCCGACCAGCAGGATCACCACGCCCACGATCTCCTCGGGAGTGAGCCGGTCGGCACCGTCTGCGGCGTCGAGCAGGCCCGAGAGCAGATCGTCACCGCGGTGCGCGGCGCGTTCGATGGTCAGCTCGGTGTAGTAGCCGACCAGGGCGCCGATCGCCTGCATGGCCTCTGGCCGCAGATCGGTGGACTCCTCCTCGGTGTACATGATCTCCATGCCGAGTTTGCGGACCATCGCCCGATCGGCCTCGGGCACCCCTACCAGCTCGGAGATCACCTCGGTCGGGTACGGTCCGGCGAACTCGGACATCAGATCGAAACTACCGCGTTCGAGCAGCGGCTCGAGCAGGCCGCGAGCGATCTCCCGCAGCCGCGGCTCGAGCGACTGCACCCGGTGCTGGGTGAAAGCCCGCACCACCAGCCCGCGCAGCCGGGTGTGCTTGGGCGGATCCATCGCCACGAAGGAGAAGAAGCGCTCCGCCTGCGGGCCCCAGAATGCCGGTTCCATTCGCAGCCCGTTCGCGCTGGAGAAACGATCAGAATCGCGAAGGGCGGCCAGCACATCGGCGTGGCGGGACAACGCCCAGAAATCGTCCGTCTCGTTGCGGAACACCGGCGCCTGCTCGCGCAGCTGTCGGTAATACGGATACGGATTCTCGTGGACGTCGAAATCGTATGGGCTGTACTGCAACTGCATGGAGATGCCTTCCGGACGGTGCGGCACAGCCGCTACCGGTTCACTGTCCAAGCTGACATGATCACAGTAGTCGACAGGAAAGAGGGCAGCGTGAACTCCGAATTCGTACCCGAAGGTATCGATGTCACCACGCCGCATCCGGCCCGCCGCTACGACTACTGGCTCGGTGGCAAGAACAATTTCGAGGCCGATCGAGAATCCGCCGAACTCGTCGCCGAGGCATTTCCGACGATCCGCTTCGCCTGCCTGGAGAATCGCAACTTCCTGCGCCGGGCGGTCAGTTATCTCACCGAGGAGGCCGGAATCCGGCAGTTCCTGGACATCGGCGCCGGGCTGCCCACGGCGGGCAACGTGCACGAGATCGCCCAGGGCATCGCACCGGAGTCGCGCATCGTCTATGTGGACAACGATCCGATCGTGCTGATTCACGCCCGCACGCTGCTGGACAGCTCGCCCGAGGGCGCCACCGCCTATCTCGACGCCGACGTGCGCGATCCGGCGGCCATCCTGTCCCATCCGGATCTGCTGTCCACCCTGGACCTGAGCCGGCCGGTGGCGCTGATGCTGGTGGCGGTCATGCATTTCATCACCGACGAGGAGAAGCCGCACGAGCTGGTACGGCAGCTGTGCAAGGCGCTGGCTCCCGGCAGCTACCTCGTCATGACCCACGCCACCGACGACCACCTCACCCAGGAGGATCTGAACGAGACCCGCGAGGCCAACGAGCGCAGCGGCATCCCGTTCCGGTTACGCTCCACCGCCGAGTTCGAACCGTTCTTCACCGGCATGGAACTGGTGCCGCCGGGGATCACCTCGGTGATGACGTGGCGTCCGGAAACCTGGCACGCGCACCCCCGCCCCGAGGCCGTCTCCATGCTCAGCGGGGTCGCGCGCATCGGCTGATCGTCCGGCCGAACCGATCG
>CBJNFW010000308.1:0-9842 GCA_966435935.1 uncultured Nocardia sp. | reverse complement strand
GGTCCGGCACGATGGCCGGACCCGCCGCGGCAACAGATCGGGGAGTCGACCGCAGCCCTCGGGACTCTCGCTCGATCCTGACGCCGATTTCAGCATAGGGCAGGCTTACCTAACTAGGCAAGTCCGTCGCACCGGCAACCCGTGTTCCTGCATCGCGGCCAGCAGACCCTGACCGCGCTGCGCACCGACAGCCGAGGAGGTGCCCGCCAGATCCGGCACGTACGTCGCCGCACCGACCACACTCTCGGCCACCAGCGACCAGAACCGGCGCGGGGCCAGTCCCGCGCAACGCCACAGGGCGACCTGCACGAGCGTCAGCGCGGTCGAACAGCGATGCGCCAACCACACCTGCAAGGCCCGTTCACACGGCAGCACCACCACACCCGGCTCCCCCGCCAGCCGATCGCCCTCGGCGACGCGAATCGTGGTGTCGGACAAGCCCGCCCAGTCGATTCCGCCATCGTTGTCCGAATGCACCCACAGATTCTCGAGACCGGGATCCCAGGCGCGCCCCTCGGCCACCAGCAGCGCGACCACGCGGCCGACAACAGCGTGGATCAGCGCCGTCGCCACCACCTCCGCGGCGATGTCGGCATTACTCATCTCGGCGGCGTGGCGGCGGTACATCAGGGCGATGCGCCCCTCGTCCAGCCCGTCCGACAGGCGCCACCAGCGGCGCCGGCCGTGATCGGCCATCGCGGCGACGGCGTAGACGCGCGGATACTCCGGCTGCAGCGCCCGCATCCGCTGACACGCGTGTCCGAATACCGGCTCGCAGTGGCGGGGCGGACAGGCGGTGATCGGCTCGAACATTCGAACCTCCTTCGGAAGACGGAGCGGACCGGAACAGTTCGTTAGGTTAGCCTTACCAGACTTGGTGGGCAATGGATGGAATCAACCAGGACTTATTCGACAAAGCGACCCACCTATGAAAAATCCCACACGGCTACCGGCTGGTTACGACGGCACGTAGTACGCATTCGCGTCGTTGGCTCCGTAAACTCGAGGGATGGCAGGTCTTGGTGAACTCGAGAAAGCGGTCATGGACCAGTTGTGGTCGGCCGATCAACCGCAGACGGTCCGGCAGGTCCACGAAGCCCTCGCAGCGCATCGCGAACTCGCGTACACCACCGTGATGACGGTTCTGCAGCGTCTGGCGAAGAAGGATCTCGTCGTCCAGCAGCGCGACGACCGTGCACACCGGTACGCGCCCGTGCACACCCGCGACGAGTTGGTCGCAAGCCTGATGGTCGACGCGCTCCAGCAGGCCGACGAGGTCGGCAGCCGTCGCGCGGCCCTGGTGCACTTCGTCGAACAGGTCGGTAACGACGGGGCTGCCGCCCTGCGCGAGGCACTCGCTAAGCTCGAAGCCACCGAGGCCGCGCGCACCAAGCCAGACACCACCCCCAACGTGTCGAACGACGAGGGAGCCGCCCCGCCGCAGTAGCGAACTGCGGCGTTCCCGCGCCGCGATCTCGGGCCCTGGCCCCACAACGCAGTGAGCTGAGCATGAACGCAACCGCGCCGGTATTCGCCGGTCTCGCTTTGCTTCTGGCGGGACCGGTCCCAGCCCTGCTCAGCCGAGCCTCGTGGCCGTACCGGACGCCACGGGCGGCCCTGGTGCTGTGGCAGGCCGTCGCCCTGGCCGCGGTGCTCAGCGCCTTCGGCTCCGGCCTGGCCATCGCCAGCCTGCTGCTGGTTCCGGGCCCGGACGGGCGGCCGACCACCTCGCCCACCCGGGAGATCCACGCACTCGGCCTGCCGCTGTGGTCGGCCTACGTGATCGTCCTCGCACTGACCCTGCTGGTCGGCGCACGCCTGATCTACATGGTGGTCCGGGTCGGCATCCACACCCGGCGCCGCCGGACCCGTCACCGCATCCTGGTCGATCTGCTCGATCAGGGCGGCGATCTGAGTGGCCATCGCGCCGCCGACATCCGCGTGCTGGCCGCGGCCGAGCCGATCGCCTACTGCCTGCCCGGGCTGCGCCGCCGCGTGGTGCTCAGTCAGGGCACCTTCACCAGCCTGAACGAATCGGAGCTGACCGCGATCGTCAGCCACGAACGGTCACATCTGCGTGCCAGGCACGATCTGGTACTCGAGGCGTTCACCGCCGCGCACGAGGCCTTCCCGCGATTCGTGCGCAGCAAATCCGCGCTCGACTCGGTGAAGCTGCTGATCGAACTGCTCGCCGACGATTCCGCGGTCAAGGTCACCGGCGCGACGCCGCTGGCCCGCGCGCTGGTGGCCTGTTCCAATTCGACCGCGCCCCAGGGCGCGATGGCCGTCGGCGGCCCGACCACCCTCATCCGCATCCAGCGCCTGGCCGGCCCGCTGGGCGATCTGCGTATCGCGATGGCAGCCTATCTCGCGGCCGCGGCCATCCTGGTGGTGCCGACCCTCGCCGTTGCCATTCCCTGGCTGGTCGAGCTGAAGCGCCTGTTCCGTGCCTGAGCCGGGCGCGGTTCGCGGGCCGCGGTTCGCCGATCTGGGCCTGCCGGTTCCGCTGGTGCAGGCGCTGCGCCGGGCCGGACTCGAGACCGCCTTCCCGATCCAGGCCGCGACCTTGCCCGACGTCCTCGCCGGACGCGACGTGCTGGGCCGGGCCGCGACGGGTTCCGGCAAGACCCTCGCCTTCGGCCTGCCCATGCTGGTGCGGCTCACCCGCGCGGCATCGGCACCCCGGCGGCCGCGCGGACTGGTCCTCGCACCGACGCGGGAACTCGCCCTGCAAATCGAGACGGCCCTGGACGAACCCGCCCTGGCCCTCGGGCTCCGGCTGGGCAGCGCGGTCGGCGGCGTCCCGATCGCCCGCCAGGTCCAGCGGCTCGAACGCGGCGTGGATCTGCTCATCGCCACTCCCGGCCGACTCGCCGATCTGATCGCACAGGGCGCGGTCGGACTCGACGCGGTCCGGGTCGTCGCGGTGGACGAGGCCGATCACATGGCCCAGCTCGGATTTCTCGACCAGGTCACCGCCCTGTTGGATCGGCTGCCCGAAGACAGCCAGCACCTGCTGTTCTCGGCCACCCTCGACGACGCGGTGGACGTGCTGGTGCGGCGGTATCTGCGCGATCCGGTACCGCATTCGGCCGACGCGCCGCCGAGCAGCGCACCTTTCCCGAATACTGTTGTGCCGCAGGCGGTTACGCCGGATCAGCGGGCCGCCTCCGGGCCGCGCGTCGCCCCCTCGTCGGGGGAGATCGGATCGAGTCCGGCGATCACCCACCACCTGCTGCATCTGCGCAAGGCCGACAAACGCGCGGTGGTCACCGAGATCGCCGCCCGCGAGGGTCGCACGCTGCTGTTCGTACGCACCCAGTACGGCGCGGACAAACTGGCCCGCCGGCTGCGTGAATCCGGTATCGCGGCGGCGGTGCTGCACGGCGGCAAGGCCCAGAATCAGCGCACCCGCACCCTGGCCGCATTCGCCGACGGCTCGGCGCCCGTTCTGGTCGCCACCGACGTCGCCGCCCGGGGCATCCACGTCGACGACATATCCCTGGTCGTGCACGTCGACCCGCCCGCCGATCCCAAGGACTACCTGCACCGCGCGGGCCGCACCGCCCGCGCGGGCGCCACCGGCACGGTGGTCACCCTGGTCACGGCGGACGAGCGCGAGACGGCCGAACAACTGCTGCGGGACGCGGGAATCCGCCCCGCCCACACCGAGATCCGCCCCGGCGACCGTCCCCTGGCCGACCTCACCGGAGCCCGCCACCCGTCCGGCACCCCGGTCCCCGACCCGACCGCACCCGCTCCCCCGCAGACTCCTCGGACCACCCCCGGTGATCACCATCGCCGCCCCCGCCCCGGCCGCTCGTATTCCACCCGGCGCAACCGCCGTACCCGCTGACTCGCTGGAGCGACGGCGGCCGCACACCGCGAACAGCCGCATCGTCGAGCGGCATTGCTCCGACAGCGTCCGTGCGATCCGGCGAGCGGAACCACCTTCCGCTGACCGGCACACCTTCGGCTTACTGATAAACAAGGCGGACAAGCGATTTCGGATTGATTCCGGCAGTTGGTACTTATCGCGGCGAATGTCACCGCCGCGGACCACAAGGCTCCCGAACCGGGGACAGTACGGGCACACGCTTCGTTACCGAGTTCGGCGCGATCCCCGCCTCCTATGCGGCGATGAACGCGGATCCATCGTCGCGGAGCTGCACCGGAACGAGGCTGCGGCGGGACCTGCACTGTGCGGATGACGAACGGACACGCCGCACCCAGCGAACCGCGGAACGATCGCTGATTCGGCCACGATCGGGCGCACTGCCTGGCAAGCGCCGTGCGAGCCGCTACTCGCCAGGGTCGCCCTGAACACCGAGGTTCCAGGGCATGCGATGGACATGCGCAACCGTTTCGGCGGGATCATCGGCGATTCCATGCACACTGCCGAATATTCCGGCAATTCGGACAGGCGGATCGATTAGGCTGACGTCAGTCGATCACGGGAGGGGTCACGATGACCGAACGCAAACCCGCCGGTATGACCCAGGAGTCGTGGCTGGACAAGCAGTTTCGTGAGGCGGCCGAGCGCGGTGAATTCGATGATCTGCCCGGTGCGGGCAAGCCGCTGCCCGATGCCGGGCAGAGTTACGACGAGAACTGGTGGCTGAAGGACTATCTGCGACGCGAGGGTGTGAGCGGCGACGGCATGTTGCCACCGTCCCTGCTGCTGCGGCGCGATGTGGAACGGCTGCCGGACGAGGTGCGGGGGATGAATTCCGAGCAGCGGGTCCGGGAGCACGTCGGCGAGCTCAACGCCCGGATCGTCGCCTGGTTGCGGATGCCGCACGGCCCGCACGTCAACGTCCGGCCCGTCCGCGCCGACGAGGTGGTCGCGCAGTGGCGCGCCCAGCGGCAACCCGCCGCACGGCCACAGCGCCCGGCGACCGCCGAGCACACGCCCGCCGCGCCGGCCGCGCCACGGTGGTGGCGCACCCTGTTCCGCCGGAACCGCTGACCGCCGCTGGCACCCTCGATCGGCCGGTGACCGGCCCACGACGTCGGCCGAGCTCGTCCGCGCAACCCGCTGGTTCCCCTACAATTGCCGGAGTGCAGTTTCTACCGGGCCATCAGCCGCCCTACGACCTGACCTACGACGACATCTTCCTCGTCCCGAATCGGACGGAAGTCACGTCCCGATTCGACGTCGACCTGTCGACCAGCGACGGGACGGGCACGACGATCCCGATCGTGGTGGCCAATATGACCGCGGTCGCGGGCCGCCGGATGGCCGAGACGGTCGCCCGCCGCGGCGGCATCGTGGTACTGCCGCAGGATCTTCCGCTCGGCGCGGCCGCCGACACGATCTCCTTCGTGAAGACCCGCTCCCTGGTCGCGGACACCCCGGTGGTGCTGGGCCCGGACCATTCGGTCTCCGAGGCGCTCGCGCTGATTCACAAGCGCGCGCACGGCGCGGTGGTGGTCGTGGAGAACGACCGGCCGATCGGCGTGGTCACCGAGGCAGCCTGCGCCGACGTGGATCGCTTCGCGCGCCTGGGCAGCGTCGCCGAGACCGGATTCGTCACCGCCGCCGCCGACGCCTCACCGCGTGAGATCTTCGAGATCCTCGAAGCCCAGCACGCGCACCTCGCGGTGCTGCTGGCCGCGGACGGCACGCTCGCCGGCGTGCTCACCCGCACCGGCGCGGTGCGCACCGGCATCTACGACCCCGCGGTCGACGCCTCCGGCAAACTGCGCATCGCGGCGGCGGTCGGCATCAACGGCGACGTGCCGGCGAAGGCGAAGGCACTGGTCGACGCGGGCGCCGACGTCCTGGTCATGGACACCGCGCACGGCCACCAGATCAAGATGCTCGAGGCGCTGCGTTCGGTGGCCGATCTGCGGCTGGGCGTTCCGCTGGTGGCGGGCAATGTGGTCTCCGCCGAGGGCACCCGCGATCTGGCCGCGGCCGGCGCGGACATCATCAAGGTCGGTGTCGGGCCCGGCGCGATGTGCACCACCCGGATGATGACCGGCGTGGGCCGTCCGCAGTTCTACGCCGTGGCCGAATGCTCTTCGGCGGCAAAGGATCTCGGCGTGCACATCTGGGCCGACGGCGGCGTGCGGCATCCGCGCGACGTCGCCCTGGCAATCGCCGCGGGCGCGTCGAACGTGATGATCGGCTCGTGGTTCGCCGGCACCTACGAATCCCCCGGCGACCTGCGGGTCGACCGCGACGGCAACGCCTACAAGGAGAGTTTCGGCATGGCGTCCAAGCGTGCGGTCGCCGCCCGCACCGCCACCGACAACGCCTTCGACCGGGCCCGCAAGGCGCTGTTCGAGGAGGGCATCTCCTCCTCGCGGATGCGCCTGGATCCCGAGCGGCCGGGTGTGGAGGACCTCCTCGACCACATCTGCTCGGGCGTGCGCAGCGCCTGCACCTACGCCGGGGCCCGCACGCTGGACGAACTGCACGACAAGGCGGTGCTCGGCGTGCAGTCCGCGGCCGGGTTCGCCGAGGGTCGTCCGCTCCCGTCCGGGTGGTGAGAGTCCCGCTCGGCCGCTGCCCGGGTCGCCGCCGCACGCCGCGGTGGCGACTCGGGCAGCGGCTCCCGGTAACATGAAGGTTGCCGGTCCGGGCACGAGGAAGGCCCGCGACGGCGTCCGTATCGAAGAACAGCTTCCGCTCGCGAAAGGAACCAGTTGTCACCCGCGTCCGAGGGCGCCACTCAGGAGGGCTCCTCTACCGAGCCGGGTGACATACCCGGCGCCCCCGTAACCGCAGCAATTCCCGGACACCTCACACATCGGGGACGGTGTTGAGACGTGTCCGTCCTGCTCACGATTCTGAGTCTGGTGGGCTTCGTCGCGCTCACCGTCGGCACGGCGCTGTTCGTCGCCGCCGAATTCTCGCTCACCGCCCTGGAACGCAGCATCGTCGAGGCACATGCCCGCGACGGTGACCGCCGCGCGCGCCAGGTCCGGCACGCACACCGGACACTGTCGTTCCAGTTGTCCGGCGCGCAGCTCGGCATCACCCTCACCACCCTGGTGACCGGTTATATCGCCGAACCCGTCCTGGCCCGGCTGTTCGAACCCCTGTGCACAGCGCTGGGGGCGAGTCCGGGAGCCGCCCGGGGTATCTCGCTGGTCATCTCGCTGATCCTGGCCACCTCGCTGTCCATGGTCTACGGCGAGCTGGTGCCGAAGAACATCGCCATCACCGCGCCGCTGGCCATCGCGCGCCTGACCGCGATCCCGATGATCACCTTCTCCACGGCCTTCTCCTGGTTGATCAAGCTGCTCAACGGCACCGCCAACTGGGTCGTGCGGCATCTGGGCATCGAACCCGCCGAGGAGTTGCGTTCGGCGCGCTCCCCGGAGGAACTGGGATCACTGGTCCGGACTTCCGCACTACGCGGCGCGCTGGACCTGCGCACCGCACAGGTGGTGGGCCGTTCCCTGGAATTCGGCGAGCGCAGCGCCGAGGAACTGATGACGCCCCGGGTGAAGATCGAAACCCTGGATCGGGACGAGACCATCGCCGACCTGATCGCCGCCGCGAACCGCACCGGATTCTCCCGATTCCCGGTGATCGACGGCGATCTGGACAACACCCTGGGCGTGGTGCACGTCAAGCAGGCATTCCTGCATCCGGTCCGGGAGCGCCGCCACATCGTGCTGCGCGCCATCGCCCACCCGGTGCCGATCGTTCCGGCGAGCCTGGACGGTGACTCGGTGCTGGAACGGGTCCGTGCGGACGGTATGCAGGTGGCGCTGGTGGTCGACGAATACGGCGGCACCGCGGGCCTGGTGACGATGGAGGACATCATCGAGGAGATCCTCGGCGATGTGCGCGACGAGCACGACGAGGAGGAACTCGACGTGCGCCGCACCTCCGCGGGCTGGAACTGCTCGGGTCTGTTGCGCATCGACGAGGTCGCCCGCACCACCGGATACGACGCGCCCGAGGGCGAATACGAAACCCTCGGCGGTCTGGTGCTGACCCGGCTGGGCCGGATCCCCGAGACCGGTGACGAAGTGCTGCTGCCCGATCCGGGTACGGGCCAACAGAGTTCGGGCCGAATACACTCCGGCGGCGGCTGGCTGGCCCGGGTGGAACGCATGGACGGACGCCGGATCGACCGGGTGCTGCTGCAGCCGGTGGACGCCGACGCGGTGGCGAAGTGGGAGCTCAGCAATGGGTGATCTGTTCGGCGTGCTGCTGACGCTGGTGCTGCTGGGCTGCAACGCCTTCTTCGTCGGCGCGGAATTCGCGCTCATCTCCGCTCGCCGCGATCGGCTCGAAGCCTTGCAGGCGCAGGGCAAACGCGGTGCGGTGACGGTCATCCGGGCCGGTGAACACCTGTCGATGATGCTCGCCGCCGCCCAGCTGGGCATCACCATCGCCTCGCTGCTGCTGGGCCGGATCGGCGAACCGGCCATCGCGCATCTGCTGACATACCCCTTCGATCTGGCCCACGTACCCGAGCAGTTGCTGCACCCGATCTCGTTCGCGCTGTCGCTGTGCCTGGTGGTGATGCTGCATATGCTGCTGGGTGAGATGATCCCGAAGAACATCGCCCTGGCCGGGCCGGAACGCGTTGCGCTGCTTCTGGTTCCGGTGATGTTGAGCTGGCTGCGGCTGGCCCGTCCGGTGATCGTGTGCTACAACCTTGCCGCGAATCTGTCGCTGCGGGCGCTGCGGATCGAGCCCAAGGACGAGCTGGACACCACGGTCTCGTCCGTGGAGCTGGCCGAGATGCTCGGGGAATCCCGCTCGGAGGGTTTGATCGACGAGGAGGAGCATCGTCGTCTCACCCAGGCGCTGGGCACCACCGACCGCATCGTCGCCGATGTGATGGTGCCGCTGGCCAAGACCCGGTGCGTGCCCCTGCGCGGGGACGGCACCACGCTCGGCGATATCGAATCCGCGGTAGCCGAGACGGGTTTCTCCCGTTATCCGGTCCGCACCGGCGACGGTTCGCTGGTCGGCTATCTGCACGTGAAGGATGTGCTGGACAAGGTAGCCGACGACGACGCGGGCCCGGGCACGCCGATCCCCCGCGCCGATATCCGTCCGCTGCCGACGGTGAGTATGGGCACCACCCTGTACGAGGCGCTCTCGCGGCTGCGCCGTACCAGCAGCCACCTCGGGCGCGCGGTCGACAGTCGCGGCAACACCGTCGGCATCGTCGCGCTCGAGGATCTGGTGGAGGAGTTCGTGGGCACGGTCCGAGACGCCACCCACCGGATCGCCGAATGAGAGCCGCGATGACCGATCCGGCCCACGATCTACTTGCCGAGTCGCAATGGCGTGCCCGCGCGCGGGTGCATCGAGACCGGGTCGATACTCTCGTCGGCCCGTATCTGCGACGCCGGGCGGCGGGGTCGAAACATCCGGTCATCGACTTCCTGTTCACCTACTACGGGCACAAGCCGGCCCAGTTGCGGCGCTGGCACCCTGGTTACGGTGTGGCGCTGGAGAATGCCTCGGAGTACGACGGCGCACGGGGGTACCGACAGCACGAGACCGCCTCGGGCGCGGGCGCCTGGGCCGCCGACGCCGGGTATCTGCTGCGCCGCCGCGACACCATCGAATTCGTGGCGAACCTGTTGCGCGCCACCGCGTCCCGCCCTGCCCGGCTGTCCTGCTTCGGCCTGCACGAATGGGCGATGGTGTATCGCTCGCGGGAGGTCCGCCATCAGCAGGTGCCGCTGCGCCTCGGCCACGCCGGCACCGATGCCGTGGTGGAGTCGATGTCGTTGCGCTGCACGCACTTCGACGCCTTCCGCTTCTTCACCCCGGACGCGGTCCCGCGCAACGCCGAGCCGCTGACCCGCGACGACCAGGTCATGCGCGAACAACCCGGCTGCCTGCACGCCAACAT
>CBJNFW010000307.1:0-9879 GCA_966435935.1 uncultured Nocardia sp. | reverse complement strand
AGACCGCTGACATCGTCGCCGGGGAACCGCATTTCGTACATCGTGCGGGCCACCCGTAGCCGAGTGGATTGGTTGGACACTGCCTGTGCTTGTGCTTCGAGCAGCCTGGAGCTGCGGGCGAGTGAACGGCCGTGGGCGTAGTAGCGCACCCCGCGTTCGCCGACCCATACAGCGGTGGAGCCGCTTTCCGCGAGCAGCATCATCGCTTGGTGGGTGATGCGTGTGCCCGGCCCCAGCAGCAGCGCTCCCAGGGTCGCTGCGGGGATGTGGACGACGCCGCGTTCGTCGGTGGCGGTGATGGCGTTGGCGTCGCGGTGAACGACTGCACGTTCGAGGTAGATGAACGAGAGCCGGTCCTGCGCGCGGACCAGCTCACCGATCCGTACCGGGCGGATCCCGGAAATGTCTTTCATCGGGCCGGCGCGAGGGTGAGCAGTCCGCAGCCGTACCCTTTCGCGCGTCCGATACCTTGGGCCAGCGTGCCGCGCAGGAGATCGGGGTCGGTGACGAGCAGGGTTCCTTCGTAGGTTGCCTGGGACAGGGTGACGTGTGCTGAGCCGCGCCGGAATCGGATCGTGCGGCGTGCGACGATC
Source organism: uncultured Nocardia sp. (assembly GCA_966435935.1). Taxonomy (GTDB): domain Bacteria; phylum Actinomycetota; class Actinomycetes; order Mycobacteriales; family Mycobacteriaceae; genus Nocardia. The sequence goes on along the minus strand of CBJNFW010000307.1, from coordinate 9,286 downwards.
GCGAGGTCATCTTCGCGCTGGCCGGCCGGTCCACAGGGCGGGAAGGTGAATCCACACTGGTCGGCTTTGCGGCGCAACCAGTCCAGTTGTTCGGTGGCGTTGAGCCCGGTCACTTTGCCACGGACTTTCGCTTTGACGGCGTTGGCCTCGGGGCTGATGATGCCGCGCACCGGGTTGGCGGTGAGGCGGAAATGCCAGCGTTGGCCGGTGGTCAGGATGTCCAGGAGTTGCGCATATTTGCGAGTGGTCCACGCGGTGGTGGTGGGCCACCCGGCTTGTTCGACCACATGGGTGAAGTCCGGCTCGCAGGGGCTCACGACGTAGAGGTGAACAGTGTTGGCGCTCTGATCGATCCGCCACAGGATCCGGCCCGGCCCGCCGGGTTGCTCGTGTGCTTGGGGTGGGAAGGCGGCCAGAACCGCGGCGTGCGTGACCTGGGGTGAGGACAGGAATGTGCGGGTGCCGCGGCGGGCGGGGTTCAGGGGGATCCGGGACAAATACATCAGGCACCTCCGAACGCGGCGAACGGGTCGTGATCGGCCGCGCGGCCGCGCGGGTTGTCCACCCGGGCGTGCTCGGTGAGCACTGTGCGCCAACCGTATTCGCGACGTTCCGGGTCGAAACTGAGGGGGACATCGCGCACACGCTCGGCGAACTCATCGTCGCTGTCGCCGTGCCCGGAACCGTGGTGGCGATCCTCGGGGAGGAAGTCGCGGAAGATCGGAAGATGCAGCAGCGCGGGTTGTTTGCGCCGGTACCAGGGTGCGGCTTGCCAGTTGCTGGTGTCGGACAACACCTCGCGCAGCGGACGGTGCTGGATGTCGCCCAGGACCAGGGGTTCGGTGACCGGGCAGGATCGCCGCCCGAGATACAGCGGAAAGCAGGGCCGCAGCAGGGCTTCTCGGATCCCTTCCAGCAATGGTGGTGGGCCTTGGATCGCGGCTACGAACACCGCGTCGGCGAGGTAGTAGCGCTCCGAGAGCGGGAACGACTTGCGTTTGTCCAGGCTCAGGGCGACCTGGAAATCCCGGATGAGGGTGCCGTTTTGGTCGATGCGGACACCGAACGCCAGTCCGGTCAGCTCCTGTTCGATGGGGTCGGTGCGGCGCTGCCCTTGCGCGGCGGCGATCAACCCCAGCACACCGCTCTTGGAGGGGTACTGCTGGGTTTCTCGTCGTGCGAACCTGCTGGCCACGCCCCACGATTGCAGTGGCGCAGCAAGTTTGAGCAACAGCACGCTCACGACGCACCCAGCGCCGCATCGACCCGGGCAGCGACATCAGCCAGGACCTGGCTCAGCGAGGCGGGTTCGGCGAGTTCGGACAGCACCTGCGCGCCGTCTCCGGCGGCGATGACGAAATTCTCCGTCGTGCCGTCACCGAAGGCGCTCTCGATGCCCTGATAGCGGGTCAGCAACGCCTTGGCCGCGGTCGCGGCGCGGGCCGCCCCGATGGCGTTGACCGGCTCTTCGAACGCGTTGACCAGGTTGACCGGCTGGTCGGTGCGCAAGCTGATCAGGACCGCGTCCGGCAGGGTGCGGTTGGCGAAGGTGTTCTGTTTGCCGCTGGGCATGCTCTTGATGAACGCGGTCAAGAACGTTTCCACCGCCCGGACCGTCGCCGTGTCATCACCCAGATTCTCCCGCAGCATCGCCACGTTCACCGTCGCGTACCGGTAGAGGGTGGAGGAGTTGAATTCCACCAGCCCGATCATTCCCGCCCCGGCGTTGTCGTCGGGGGCCAGATCGTCGACAGCGGTGAAGTAGTCGAACTCACTGGTCACCTCGTGGACGCTGATCGCGTGCGCCACCTGCGCCGCCGCGTCGACCGTCAAATCGGCTGCGTCCGCGACCATCCGGCCGAACAGGGCGACATCGATACTGTTCTGCCCCTGCGCTGCTGCTTTGGCCGCGGCCTTGTCGATCGCCGATCCGGTACGGGCGGCATCGATCGCCAAGTCGGCCAGCCGCGTGATCTGCGAAGCACTCAGGAACAGAAGGTATTTGGACTGTTCACGATCATCGACCGCGACATCGGCGTCCTTGTCCTTCTTGCTCTTCGAAGGTTTTTCCAGCTTGACACTTGCAGCGGTGAGGGCCTGGGCGGCAAGGGTTTCCGGCTCTGGTATATCCGAAGCCAGCTCGGCGATACGTTTGGTGAGCAGTTCGACGACCCGTTTAGTGCGCACGCCGAGTGTTGCCGGGTCCAGCAGTTCGCGGAACGTGGTGCGGGTCGAGCGTTTCCAGGCTTGGCTCGATACTCGGGCTCGTGGAACACCGCCGTAGACAGCGGATTTGGGGCTGCCGGTGTCGTCGCGGTTGATGTTGCTCGGCGGCACGGTCTGCAGGATGTGCACATCGACGAACAGTCTGGTCACTGATCTTCCTCATCTGTTGGTGCCACAGCCGTCGTGGCAGCCTCACGGTTCTGGTGGTCTCGGTGGTACTCGCGCCCCCATTCGAGCAACACCCGATCGGTTTCGTTACGGTTCCCCACGCGGCGCAGATCCCGCGCGAGGCGACTGTAGTCCAGCGGAATCGACTGGGCGCGAAGCAAACTCACCATCGAATGCAAGTGCACCACCTGCGCGTCATGGTGGCTGGCCGCACCCAGGGCGTGGAAACGACGCCGCACCGCTTCCTCCGAACTCGACCGTGAACTCAGCACACGCACCGCGGTGCCCAGGTTGCCGCCGCGTTGATGCATCGGCTCGCCTTTGGACTGCTGATGCCACGCGTACAGGGTGATCGCATCGTGGGCTGCCTGCTCCCACGCTGTCGGGACGCCGTCGCGTTCGGCACGCGAGTACTGGTTCTGGTCCGCCAGAGCCTCGGGCAGGTCCGACACGGTCAACGCCCAGATATCGGGTCGGCTGCCCGCAGGAACTGCGACCCCGCGCCGGAGCCGAGCCAGCGCCGCGAGCGCTGCGGGATCGCGGGCGAGGAACCGGCGCTGCATCGTGCTCACGCGGGTGCCGACGAACTGTTCGAGCTCGATGTCTTTGTCCCAGTAGCTGTTCACGCCGCTGACTCCCCTTCTCCGGTGTTCCTCGGGTACGCGCCGGCGAGGACCTCACGCAGCTTGCGGCGGAACCAGATCTGCGCCCGCGCCGAATCGACATACGTGCCGCGCACCTCCCGCCCTCGCCACGCCGGCATACCCGCCGTCGCCACCAGATCCGCGCCCGCGGGTTCGATCACCCGCCGCACCTGCCCCTGCCAGAACTCCTCATATGTCCCGTAACCATGGCTTGCATCAATGGGTTTCAACGCGGCGAGCCACCGGCGATACGGATCCTCCAAACTGAAGTAACCCCGTTGACGGGCACGGGCCCGCGCGCCGTCCGGATCACCACCCGCTGCCAGCGCCAGGTTCGCGGCCAGGTTTGCCAGAGCGGCGACCGCCTCATCGGCCACCTGAACACCGTTGAGGGCACACGTCCGCAGGTTGGGGTCCGAGGCCAGCAGCGCGACGCGGAAGCCGAGCGAATCGTCGAAGACCTCGCCGACGACGGACTGGTTGTTGATGTACTGCATTCCTGTCGCGTGCAACCGCACCGGATGGGTGGGCTCGAGTTCTTCCTCGTCGATCAGGTACCGCATCCACTCCACCACACCCGGCGCGATGGGCCGCTCGGCTGTGGTGGCCGGGGTGGCGACTTCGCGGATCAGTGCGGTGAACCCGCGCCACAGCGCCCGGTCCGGGTCGTGCGTCATCGGATAGTGGCGTGGCTGCCCGGACTTTTTGGATTGGATCTCGCTGTAGCGCCAACCGGTCATCGGTTCGATCGCTTGTTTGTTGAACGGTTCGATCGCGTCCCCGTTGCACAACACCAGCCCGGTCACCTGCGCCCCGTCGTGAACCAGCCGCACCCGCCGACTCTGCCACGTCGCCACATCATCCGGCCCCATGGGCCGGGTGTCGGGGCGCTCGCAGGCAGTGTCCCGCTCACGCTCCCACGCAGGCGCGTCGCTCGCGGCGAACCGCTGACCGTGCCGATCACGCAGGACAAGGTTGAGCAGCAACGTTTCCCGCAGCGTGGCGCCTTCGAGAAACACCCCGCCCAGACATCCGGTCCAGGCCACACCGATCGGGTAGCCCTTCCCGCCCTTGACTCTGGTGTCGCCGACTGCGCCGGTCTTGATCCCGGACGGGTCGAACGCCTGCACGTGCACCAGCCACCGCGCGGCCTCGGCGAACTCGATGCGTTCCACGCTCGCGCCCGCGCGGGTGGTGAAGTACTTCTCCCCGTTGGGCACATCGGCGATCAGCTTGTCCAACGGCTTGACCTCGTCGTTGGACGACCGCAGGTCCGGAACTTGAAAGAACGGAGCGTGCGGGTCGAACAGGTCGAACCGATCTCGATACCGGTCCAGATACGCGGTGATGTCGTTCATCGGGAGCCGGTCCTCGCGCCACAGCGCACCCCACGTCTGCGCGCCCGTGCCGGGCTTGTGCCCGAGGCTGCGCCGCACGATCGCCAGCAACAACCGCAGGATCGCGAACGATTGGGTCGGCAATTCCCCACTCAGGCACGAAATCTCCTGCGCGCGGGCCAGCACCTCCCGCACAGACAGCTCGCATGCGCAACCGGCCAAGTCCACTGCCTGGATCCAGGATTGTTCGAGCAGATCGAAACGCACTGCCCCGCTGCTCACTTCACCTCGCCGATCTTCTCGACCAGCAACCCCAGGAGCGGGTCGTATCGCAACCGGTACCCGGCCACCTCCGCGGTGTCGTGTTCGTTCAGTTCCAGGACCAATTCTCCGGCCAGCCACGGCGACTGCTGCCAGCCCGGGTAGAACGTCGCCTCCAACGCATCGATCATCGTGTCCATCCGCCCATATCTGGTCAGAAATGCGGGCAGCCGGATCGTGCAACCCGCCAACGCTTTCGCGAACCGCGGCTCCGGTGGCCCCTCCGTGGGAACCAGGCGGCCCCCGTAACCGGGTATCTCGGCCAGCGCGTACACCGCGTTACCGACACGGCGGACCACGATCGCTTCGATCGTGTCCTCCGCATCCCGCACCTGCGCCTGCCCACCGACCCCGTCCGCGTCGTCCGGAACACCCGCGGCCAGCAACCCCTGCAGACTCGCCTCCTCCCCATACGGGGGCGGCAACAGATACGCCTGCGCACGATGCACCTGGCGCTCGATGCTCTTGCGCCACTGCGTTTCCGCGACCTCCACAGCCTCCCCCCAACCCAGTGGAGCCTCGAACTCCTCACGGCAAGCCGCGCGCACCACCATCGGCACCGCATCGGGAATTCTGATCGGCTGATCCCAGTAGTCCTGCAATACCGCCGCTGCCCGCAACAGCCGCGCAGTGCCATACACCGCACCCGACCCGCGATCAGGCACCGGCACCGGAACCGACCAGTCCGCACCACGAACCAGGCAACGCGGCCCCGCGACCGCGTCAGGACGCGATTCCCGAGCATGGCGATGCAGTCGCCCGATGCGCTGCAATATCAAGTCCATCGGCGCGAGATCGGTGATCAGCACATCCACATCGATATCCAGCGACTGTTCGATCACCTGCGTCCCGACGACAACGAAACGCTGCGGCCGCACCGCTTTGCCCGGCGGTCCCAGCAGCGACCGCAACCGATCCTCGAGCACCGTGCGATGCGCGGCCACGAACCGCGAATGCACCAGCAGCAACTCACCTTCGGCGAAATCACCACACGCCATCAACGCCGAAAACACAGCCTGAGCGCGAGCGACCGTATTGCACACAACCCCGGCCACACCCCCACCTGCTAGCGCGTCCCGCACCGCTGCAAGCACCTCGGGCAACTCATCGCCCACCCGCTCCACAGCCACACCGATCGAACGCCCCGACGGCTCCACCGCCCCCGACCTCTGTACCGCAGGCCACACCGTCACGCACGGATACGTCCCCGACACCTCCACAGAACCGGCCACCTCGCCGCCGCAGCGGCCCCGCTGATACGCATCGATCAGTGAAACACGTTGTGCTGGCGGCAATGTCGCCGACAACAGAATCACCGGCACCTGGTAGGCTCCGAGCCACTCCAAGCATCGACACAGATACGTCGCCATGTACTGGTCCGCGGCATGAACCTCATCGATCACCACCACCTTGTTCACCAAGCCGAGATGGCGCAGCATCACGTGCCGCGTCTTCAACGCCCCCCGCAGCACCTGATCGATCGTACCCACCACGACATTCGCCAACGGCCCCTTTTTCCCCGAATACCAGGCATGCGCCGTCACTCCGCTATCACCACAATCGGTGCCGATCGACGCGAAACCCTTGCGTTTCAACTCAGCGAACGCGGGATTCAACGCGGCCTTACCGTGCGCCAGGAACACGCTGCCCGGCGAACCACCGAGCCGATCCGCCCACGCACGCACACGATCGAACATCGCATTCGAGGTCGCCATCGTCGGCAACGCCACGAACACACCCCCGAACCCGAACCGCCGCGCCAGCACCTCCGCGGCCAGCAACGCCGCCTCGGTCTTGCCCTCTCCCATCGGAGCCTCCACGACGAACAGCCCAGGCTCACTCACATGTGCTGCGGCACTGACACATTCGACCTGCAACGGACGCGCCACCGCATCCCCCGGCAGATCGAACCGAGCCTTGAACAACGCGTCATCGGCCACACCGGCCGAGGGCACCCACTGCGCGGGCAACCCCAACTGCTCCCACGCCACCCGCGCCGCAGCATCCGAGGCCCGAGCACTGTCCAACGGGAACAGATCCTGATTACTCGCGATCCAATCCGACACCACCACCACAGCGGTCAACACCACCTGCACCGTCACCGGAAGCGCCACATCCCGCCACACCGCCAAACGCTCCTGCGCACCAACAGATTCGGTGACATGCGCCAACAATTCATCCCGGCTCGCGGACCACTGCCGATCCTCACCGAACAGCACCACCTGACTCGGCGCAGCCTGCACCTCACCCCGCGACGGCGGCACACCATGATGACTCCCCACCACCACCCCATACGTTCGAGCGACTTTGCGGCCCCACCCTCGCGCTCGCAGGAACCGCTCCAACTCCACCTGCCCAGCCAAACCGTGCGGCAACGCCTTCCGATTCGCAAGAGCACCCGGCATCCGTAAACCCTTGTCGTGCATCACATCCGCCAACACCGGCACCTGACACGCGAACGCCGGAGTCAACTTCCCCACATCATGCACACCCGCCAACCACCGCACCAACACACGACCATCCGCCTCTCCCTCCGGCAACCCCAACGAAATCAGCCGACGCGTACTCGCCGGCAACCACCGATCCCACACAATCCCCGCCACAGACGCCGCATCACACAAATGCCGCACCAACGACAAACGAGCCCCCTCCCGGTCACTCTTCGCCCACGCCGACAACGTCGCATCCGACAACACCACAGCGCCCCACCCTCCGACCACCACGCCGACAACGAAAACGACCGCAGCCTAACGACTCCCACCGACAACAACACCACACCAGCGGCAACGTCGAAATCAAAGCGGGGAGCACGCCACCTGCTTGGCCACCTTCTTCAGCTTCTCGGACTCATCCCCGCTCGCGCGGGGAGCGCACAGGCGAAGCCGGGGTAGTGAGTACATCCGCGGGCTCATCCCCGCTGTCTGTGGTGCTGTCAACGGAACCAGCTTCGGAAACCAGCACGTACCGAGGGCATCATCTGAAGGGTTGTATCAAGAAACTATTGTGCGATCTCTGCATTAGGAACTGATGTGCCGACTCTGGATATCGGTGTCCAGCGCCTCCAGGGAAACTAACATTTGCTCGGATCGTACTGCCGGAGGATGTCGGCTGCCAGGAGCCTGGCAGCCGACACGGAGGAGTCGTGTACCTACACCAAGCCATGCGCAGGCATCGATGTAGGTAGCATCCCCGCATCGCGGGGAGGATCCGTGGATCGCAGTGGCTAACCGCCCAAAACCGGGCTCATCCCCGCCAAGCGCGGGGACACCGGAGACCTTACCGCCCCACCCAGTCGACGAACGCCGCGATCAGCGTCGATACCCAAGTTCTAACCCGACAGGCCTGAGAGCCGCTGTTCGCATCGCGCCCGTCATACGGTTGTTATCGCGACGCTACCGAACACACGAGAAGCCTGACCTGTGACTATCCCTGTGGACTTGTACCTTCAATGGATTAGGGCGATTATAGTTCGTCGCCTCGATCAGCTCAGGCGAGGATGGCAGACCGAAAGCAATGACTCTCAAAGAAAGATGACTCATGGGAACGACCCCTCCATCTGTTGAGGAACCGAGTTCGACCTCTGCTGATGCTGAACCGCCGCAGCCGAGATCGCCGCTGTTGGAGCTCACCGCAGCAATGGCATTAGCGCTAACAATAGGTCTGCTGACCGACTGGTACGTTGCCGCAACCACTTTCGCCGCGACGTTGACCTTCTTCACAAAGCGAAGCTGAGCGGCATGTTGTTCGCCAGCCGGACCACGTTCGGCTGGCGATGTCGGTTTCACCCACACCGCCGTTGCTAGATGCACAAGCACGCCGTGAGAAAATCCGAAGAAGATCCACTTCATATACGATCTTGTTATTCCGAACCGCAGGGCTCGTTCCCGCTCCGGATGGGCGCGCAGCTAGACCACGGGAAGTCGGCCGCCAGCCAGGAATCTGTCAATCATCCCCGCTCGCGCGGGGAGCACACCGACGTCGCTCATGTCCCTCATGCTACGTAGGGCTCATCCCCGCTCGCGCGGGGAGCACGACCAGGTGAAGCAGCAGCTTCAGGATCTCGGGGGGCATCCCCGCTCGCGCGGGGAGCACTTCTGCACGTACCGGGTGAGGTTCTGCAGATCGGGCTCATCCCCGCTCGCGCGGGGAGCACCAGGATGCGGAAGGCTCTACTTCGCCGTATTCGGGCTCATCCCCGCTCGCGCGGGGAGCACACTGGCAGCCGGATGGGAAGGCGGATACCGAAGGGCTCATCCCCGCTCGCGCGGGGAGCACATTCGGCAGGTCCGCGGCCGTCGCCCCGACAATGGCTCATCCCCGCTCGCGCGGGGAGCACCATGTGGTGTGCTTCGTCCACGCGCGGGGCCCGGGCTCATCCCCGCTCGCGCGGGGAGCACTCGAGCAGCAGGAAGTTGCTGGCAGCCAACGCGGGCTCATCCCCGCTCGCGCGGGGAGCACTGGCCGGCATCGGCCCGGGGAGCGGGCCACATGGGCTCATCCCGCTCGCGCGGGGAACACTCGGAGAAGCAGGCGGTTGCTAGCGGACGCGTGATAATCCGGGTGGGCGGACATTTGGCTCCGGGCTGGCGG
>CBJNFW010000306.1:0-9918 GCA_966435935.1 uncultured Nocardia sp. | reverse complement strand
GGGACTTGAACCCCTACGTCCGTCAGGACACTGGAACCTAAATCCAGCGCGTCTGCCATTTTCGCCACTCGCGCGTGCTGGTACGACCGTCCAAACTCTACCGGGCGGGGCGGCTGGAGCGAAGTGCTGGATCGGCGTTTCGTACTCGCGGGTAACACCACCTGGAGTTATAACGATTGTATAACGGTCAATATGAGGGGTCCTCAACTTTTCTGAACGGGGGTTACTGCTGCCACCAGCGGGTTCAAACGTGAGGGAGGGTCATGTTTGGCAGCATTCTTGTACGCGTGTACCTGAATACTCGGCGGTAGTCGTGGGGGTACGGGGCAAACGTGAGGATTTCCTCATGATTTTGTGCCATCCTCGCCAGTGATCAGTCCTCAGGGCCGAGGAGTGCGGTGTGCACACCAGGTGCGGCTCCGAGTGCAGGGGCGAGCCACCACGAGTAGGAAGTCGAACGTCTTGACGATCAACGAGAGCACCGGGACCGGATCTACCGCCAAGGTTTCCGGGGGGGTTCCCGATACGGGTATCAAGTCGTCGCTTGTGGACCGACTGCTGGCGGGGGAGGCCTATGCGCTGGCTTTCGGCGGTCAGGGTGCGCAGTGGCTGGGTGAGCTCGAGGAGATCGGGCGTGACAGTGCCCTGGAGCCCGAGCTGACCGCGCTGGTGAACGAGTCGGCGGCGCTGCTGGAACCGGTGGCTTCCCAGCTGCTGGTGGTCCGGCCGGTCGGATTCGACCCGGTGGCCTGGATGCTCGAGGACGAGCTGGCCGACGAGGACTCCGAGCAGGCCTCCGGCGCGCCCTCGCCGCAACTGCTGCGCTCGGCCGCGGTCTCCATGCCGGGCGTGTTCCTGAGTCAGGTCGCCGCGCTGCGGGCGCTGCGGCTGCAGGGCCTGGATGCGGCCGGGCACGCGCCGGTCGCGGTGGTCGGCCACTCGCAGGGCCTGCTCGCGGCGAAGGCCGCGCAGGAGCACGGCGCGCGTGATGCAGAACTGCTCGCCATGGCCCAGTTGATCGGTGCGGCGGCGACTCTCGTGGCGCGCCGTCGCGGCCTGATTCCGGTGGGCGAGAAGTCGCCGATGGTCGCGGTGTCCAACGTCGATCCCGAACAGCTGCAGGCGATCGTCGCCGAGGTGGCCGAGGGCGTGGATCCGGCGGTGGCCGCGGTGCTGTCGATTCGCAACGGTCGCCGCCGCGTGGTGCTGTCCGGCACTGTCGCCCAGTTGGACCGGGTGCGGCAGCGTTGCGCGGAGATCAACGACGAGCAGACCCGCGATCGCGACGCCAAGAAGCGCGGCGGTGCGGTGTTCGCCCCGGTGTTCGAGGACGTCGAGGTCGAGATCGGCTTCCACCACCCGGCGCTGGCCGAGACCGTGGAGCTGGTGTCCGGCTGGGCTGCCCAGTGCGGTATCGACGCCGACCTGGCCGGTGAACTCGCGCGGCAGATCCTGGTGGATCCGGTGGACTGGGTGTCCATCGTCGAGAGCGCGGTTTCCGAAGGCGCGCAGTGGATTCTGGATCTGGGCCCGGGTGACCTGCTGACCCGTCTGACCCAGGGATCGCTCAAGGGCACCGGCGTCGGCATCGTCGCCGCGGCGACCAGGCCCGGCCAGCGCGCACTGTTCACCCCCGGTGCGGCGCCCGCGGTCGCCGCGGCCTGGAAGACGTTCGCGCCCAAGCCGATTCGGCTGCCCAACGGGCGGGTCGTGGTGGAAACCTCGTTCACCCGGCTCACCGGCCGCTCGCCGATTCTGCTGGCGGGCATGACGCCGACCACGGTCGACGCGAAAATCGTCGCGGCGGCGGCGAATGCGGGCCACTGGGCCGAACTCGCCGGTGGCGGCCAGGTGACCGAGCAGATCTTCGCCGATCGCGTCGCCGAACTGAAGACCCTGCTGCACCCGGGACGTGCGGTGCAGTTCAACTCGCTGTTCCTGGACCCGTACCTGTGGAAACTGCAACTGGGCGGAAAACGCCTGGTGCAGAAGGCTCGTGCGGCCGGCGCCCCGTTCGACGGCGTCATCGTCACCGCCGGAATCCCGGAACTCGACGAGGCCGTCGCGCTGATCGAGGAACTCACCGAGGTCGGCATCAGCCACGTCGCGTTCAAGCCGGGCACCGTCGCGCAGATCCGCGCCGTGCTGCGGATCGCCGACGCGGTGCCGGACTACCCGGTGATCATGCACATCGAGGGCGGGCGCGCCGGTGGCCACCACTCCTGGGAGGATCTGGACGATCTGCTCCTGGACACCTACGCCGAACTGCGCAACCGCGCCAACGTCGTGGTGTGCGTCGGCGGCGGGATCGGCACCCCTGAGCGCGCCACCGAATACCTGACCGGTCAGTGGTCGCGGGCGCACGGTTACCCGGAGATGCCGCTGGACGGCGTGCTGGTCGGCACCGCCGCCATGGCGACCCTGGAGGCCACCACCGCACCCGAGGTCAAGCAGCTGCTGGTGGACACCCCCGGCACCCCGGACTGGGTCGGCGCGGGCACCGCGACCGGCGGAATGGCCTCGGGCCGTAGCCAATTGGGTGCGGACATCCATGAGATCGACAACGCCGCCTCGCGCACCGGCCGTCTGCTGGACGAGGTCGCCGGTGACGCCGACGCGGTCGCCGAGCGCCGCGAGGAGATCATCGCCGCGCTGAACGGCACCGCCAAGCCGTACTTCGGCGACGTCGCCACGATGACCTATCTGGAATGGCTGGAGCGCTACGTCGAGCTGGCGGTGGGCCTGGATCGGCGCAAGGACTTCGACTGCGGAACGGACCTGGGCGAGGCGATCACCGACGCGACCAGTTCGGTCTGGCTGGACATCACCTGGCGGGACCGGTTCGCGGAGATGGTGCGCCGCACCGAATCCCGGCTCAATCCCGCCGACCGCGGCGAGATCGCAACGCTATTCGCGAGCGATGACGCGTTCGAGACTCCGGTGCAGGCGATCTGCACGCTGAAGGAGCAGTACCCGGCTGTCGCCGAGGCGGTGCTGCACCCCGCCGACGTGCCGTTCTTCGTCGCGCTGTGCAAGACCCCGGGTAAGCCGGTCAACTTCGTGCCCGTCGTGGACGGCGACGTGCGCCGCTGGTGGCGCTCGGACTCGCTGTGGCAGGCGCACGATCCGCGGTATTCGGCCGATCAGGTGTGCATCATCCCCGGCACGGTCGCGGTCGCGGGCATCACCCGGGTGGACGAGCCGGTCGGCGAACTGCTCGACCGTTTCGAACAGGACGCCGCGTATTCCCTGCTGCGCGAAGGGATTACACCTCGGGCCGTGGACGGTCGCCGTCGCGCCGAGGTCGTCGCCGGTGTCATCGATCTGGTCCTGGCGGCCCCCGACGTGCAGTGGGCCGGTCGCACCACCCCGAACCCGGTGCACCGGCTCGGCGATCCGGGTGAGTGGACCGTCGACGAGCAGGGCGTGTACCACCGCTCCACCGGCGCGGCGCTGACCGCGGTCGAGGGGCCCGACGCCGACAACGCGTACGTCGAGCTGAGTGTGCCGCTGGCCCGGCTGACCGGTAGCGCGGCGAATTCCGGTGCGAGCGTGCGGATTCGGCTGACCGTGCCCGCCTCGGCCTACAACGGCGGTGCGCCGGTCGTGTCCGAGGACGACGCCGAGGCCGCGATGTCCGCGCTGCTGGCCGTCGCCGCCGGACAGGCGCTGCCGGAGGTCAAGTCGGCCGACGGCACGCATGTCGCACACGTCAACCTGGCCTGGTCGCCGGATCTGATCGCGGACCACGCCGGCGTCACCGGCTCGGGTCTGCCCGCGACGCTCAGCACCATCGGCCGGACCGTGCCGGACGTGCTCGTGGGCGCCTGCTGGCCCGCGGTCTTCGCGGTGCTGGGCGCGACCCGCACCGCACAGGGCGGCAGCGTGATCGAGGGCATGCTGGATCTGGTGCATCTCGATCACCGGATCGAACTGATCGGTGAACTCCCGGACGAGCACGCCGTGCTGGCCGTGCGCGCGGAGTCCGGTGCGGTGCTCGACACCGACCTGGGCCGCGTGGTCGAGGTGAGTGTCACCGTCGGCGTGATGCGCGATCACGGACTGGACACCCCGGTCGCGGCAAAGCTGGTGGAGCGCTTCGCGATTCGCGGCCGCAACGGCAGCGGTGAGCTCACCGATCCGCCGCGTGCGGCAGGGACGGTCTCGGACGACGCGACCGACACCCCGCGCCGCCGTCGCCGCGACGTGACGATCCTGGCTCCGCGCGCGATGGCCGCCTTCGCCGCGGTCTCCGGCGACCACAACCCCATCCACACCTCCGACAACGCCGCCAAACTGGCCGGTCTGGGCAGCCCGATCGTGCACGGCATGTGGCTGTCCGCGGCCGCGCAGCACGCGGTGTCGGCGATCGATCCGTCCTCGCCGCTGCCGCCGCGCAGCCTGACCGCCTGGACCACCCGATTCCTGGGCATGGTGCGGCCGGGCGCGGAGATCGACGTGCGCGTCGAGCGCGTCGCGGTGGACGCGGGCAGCGAGATCGTCGAGGTGTCCTGCCGTATCGACGGCGATCTGGTGATGACGGGCACGGGCCGGCTGGCCGCGCCGAAGACCGTCTACGCCTTCCCCGGACAGGGTATGCAGGCCAAGGGGATGGGCCTGGATGCCCGGTCGCGTTCCAAGGCGGCCAAGCAGATCTGGGAGCGCGCCGACAAGCACACCCGCGAGGCGCTGGGCTTCTCGATCCTGGCCGTGGTGCGGGACAACCCCACCTACCTCAAGGCGCGCGGGGTGGAGTACCGGCACCCGCAGGGAGTCCTGCATCTGACGCAGTTCACCCAGGTCGCGATGGCCACCCTCGGGGTGGCGCAGGTGGCCGAGCTGCGTGAGGCGGGCGCGTTCGTCGAGGGTGCGATGCTGGCCGGGCATTCGGTCGGCGAGTACAACGCCCTGGCCGCCGTCGCGGGCGTCCTGCCGCTCGAGGCGGTGCTCGAGGTGGTGTTCCAGCGCGGTTCGGCCATGCACGAGCTGGTGCCGCGGGATGCCCAGGGCCGCAGCGATTATCGGATGGCCGCCATCCGCCCCTCGCAGATCGGGCTGCCCGACGCCGAGGTGATCGACTGGGTCGCGGAGATCGGCGAGAAGGCCGGGGAATTCCTCGAGGTCGTCAACCTGAACCTGCGCGGCGCGCAGTACGCGATCGCGGGCACGGTCAAGGGGCTGGAGCGGCTCGAGGACGAAATCGAGCGCCGCCGTGCGGAATTCGGCGGTAAGCGGGCGTTCATCCTGGTGCCCGGCATCGACGTGCCGTTCCACTCGACCGTGCTGCGCAAGGGCGTTCCGGAGTTCCGCGGCAAGCTCGAGGAGCTGCTGCCGCAGGAACTGCATCCGGAGGTGCTGATCGGGCGCTACATCCCCAATCTGGTGCCCCGGCCGTTCTCGCTGGATCGCGAATTCATCGCCGAGATCGCCGATTACGTGCCGTCCGAGCCGCTCGCGGCAGTGCTGGCGGACTGGGAGAACTGGTCCGCGCGGCCGTCCGAGCTGTGCCGGGTCGTGCTGATCGAGCTGCTGGCCTGGCAGTTCGCCAGCCCGGTGCGCTGGATCGAGACCCAGGATCTGCTGTTCGGCGATCCCGGCCAGGGTGGCCTGGGTGTCGAGCGGTTCGTCGAAATCGGTTTGGCCGCAACGCCGACCGTGGCGAACCTGGCGACCAACACCCTGAAGCTGCCGCAGTTCGGCACCGCGAAGGTCGAGGTGCTCAACATCGAGCGCGAGGCCGGTGTGGTGTACTCCACCGACACCGATCCGGCGCCGGTCGACGAGCCGGAAGAGGTCGCGGCACCGGCCGAAACCGCCTCCGCCGCAGCGGCTCCCGCAGCTCCGGCGGCCGCCCCGGCAGCTTCGTCCGGCGGTCCGCGTCCGGATGACATCGCCTTCACCGCCGCCGACGCCACCCGCGTGCTCATCGCGCTGTGGACCAAGCTGCGGATGGATCAGATCGGTCCGGTGGACACCATCGAGGGCCTGTGCGACGGCGTGTCCTCGCGCCGCAACCAGCTGCTGGTCGACCTGGGTTCGGAACTGTCCCTCGGCGCGATCGACGGCGCCGCGGACGCCGATATGGGCGCGTTGTCGGCCACGGTGGACCGCCTTGCCCGCACCTACAAGCCGTTCGGTTCGGTGCTGTCCGACGCGATCGGCGACCACCTGCGCAAGGTGTTCGGGCCGTCCGGTAAGCGGCCCGCCGCGATCGCCGAACGGGTGAAGAAGGTCTGGGAGCTCGGCGACGGCTGGGCCCACCACGTGACCGCCGAGGTGTCCCTGGGCACCCGCGAAGGCACGTCCATCCGCGGTGGCGACCTGGGCGGGCTGGTCTCCGGCGCACTGGGCGACGGCGCCGCCGTCGACGCCGCGATCGACGCGGCTGTGCAGGCCGTGGCCGCGCGTCGCGGTGTGGCGGTCTCGCTGCCCGCGGCCGGTGGTGGCGGCGGCGCGACCGTCGACGCGGCCGCCCTGGGCGAGTTCACCGAGCAGATCACCGGACGCGACGGCGTGCTCGCGACCGCGGCCCGGGTGGTGCTGGATCAGCTCGGCCTCACCGATCGGGTCTCCGCGCCCGAGGCGTCGGATGAGTCGCTGGTGGATCTTGTTGCCGCGGAACTGGGTTCGGACTGGCCGCGGCTGGTCGCCCCGGCCTTCGACGGCCGCCGCGCGGTACTGATCGACGACCGCTGGGCGACCGCTCGGGAGGATCTGGCCCGGCTGTGGCTGGGCGGCTCCGGCGAGGACGATGTCACGGGCTACATCGGCGCGGGTGAAGCCGTTGCCGCGCAAGCGAACTGGTGGCGCAAGCGCGCGATGGGCGAGGCCCGCTCGGTGCTGGCCGCGCAGTATGAGCGCATCGCCGAGGCCGCGCTGAACACCGCCGAGCCGGGCGCGTGGTCCTCGGAGGTCGCCGTGATCACCGGCGCCAGTAAGGGTTCCATCGCCGCGGCCACGGCCGCGCGGCTGCTCGCCGGCGGCGCGACCGTCATCGTGACCACCTCGAAGCTGGACGACGCTCGCCTGGGCTTCTACAAGCAGCTCTACCGCGACAACGCCCGGCACGGCGCGTCGCTGTGGGTGGTGCCCGCGAATATGGCCGCCTACGCCGACGTCGACGCCCTGATCGAGTGGGTCGGCAACGAGCAGATCGACAATGCCGGTGGCGCGAAGGTTCTCGTCAAACCGGCGATGACCCCGACGCTGCTGCTGCCGTTCGCCGCGCCGCGCGTGGCCGGTGACCTCTCCGACGCCGGCGCCCGCGCCGAGATGGAGATGCGGGTGCTGCTGTGGTCGGTGGAGCGGCTGATCGCCGGGCTGTCCGCGATCGGCGCGGATCACGACGTGGACGCGAAACTGCATGTGGTGCTTCCGGGTTCGCCCAACCGCGGCATGTTCGGCGGGGACGGCGCGTACGGCGAGGCCAAGGCCGCCCTGGACGCGGTGGTCGCCAAGTGGCGTGCGGAGAAGTCCTGGTCGCAGCGGGTCACCCTGGTGCACGCGCTGATCGGCTGGGTGCGCGGCACCGGTCTGATGGGCGGTAACGATCCGCTGGTCGAGGCCGTGGAAGCGGCCGGTGTGCAGACCTGGTCCACCGAGGAGATGGCCGAGCAGCTGTTGCGGTGGTGCACCGGACAGGCCCGCGTGGTCAGCGAATCCGGCCCGCAGCAGGTCGACCTGACCGGCGGTCTGGCCCGCGCCGAGCTGGATCTGCCCGAGCTGGCCAAGCAGGCGCGCGCGCAGGCCGAAGCCGAATCCGCCGCACAGGAACAGGATTCGGCTCCCGCGATCGCGGCGCTGCCCTGCCCGCCGACGCTCAGCTCTGCGCTGCCGACGCCCGAATGGGGTTCGGTCACAGCCGATCTCAGCGATATGGTCGTTATCGTCGGTGCGGGCGAGCTGGGCCCGTACGGTTCCGCGCGCACCCGCTTCGAATTCGAGGTCTCCGAGGAACTCTCGGCGGCGGGCGTGCTGGAGCTGGCCTGGACCACCGGTCTGGTCACCTGGGAGAACGACCCGAAGCCGGGCTGGTACGACACCGGATCCGGTGAGTACGTGGACGAATCGGAGATCGCCGAGCGCTACCACGACATCGTGGTCGAGCGCTGCGGCATCCGCCGCTACGGCGACGACGGCGCCATGGCCGAGAACACCGCGCCGCTGCTGACCTCGGTGTTCCTGGACAAGGATCTGACCTTCGTGGTCAACGGCGAGGCCGAGGCGCGCGCGTTCTACGCCGCGGATCCGGAGCACACCGTGATCACGCCGGTCGCGGATTCGGGTGACTGGCAGGTGATCCGGCAGGCGGGCACCGAGATTCGGGTGCCGCGCCGGGCCAAGCTCTCGCGCACGGTCGGCGGGCAGATCCCGACCGGCTGGGATCCCACCAAGTGGGGCATCTCCGCCGATATGGCCGCCTCGATCGACCGGGTCGCGCTGTGGAACATCGTGTGCACGGTGGACGCGTTCCTGTCCTCGGGCTTCAGCCCGGCCGAGCTGATGAGCTGGGTGCACCCGTCGCTGGTGGCCAACACCCAGGGCACCGGTATGGGCGGGATGTCCTCGATGCGCTCGCTGTACATCGACAACCTGCTCGGCGAGCCGCGGGCCAACGACATCCTGCAGGAAGCCCTGCCGAATGTCGCTCTGGCGCACGTGGTTCAGTCCTACGTCGGCAGTTACGGCGGGATGATCCACCCGGTCGCGGCGTGTGCGACCGCGGCGGTCTCGGTCGAGGAGGGCGTGGACAAGATCCGCCTGGGCAAGGCCGATCTGGTGGTCGCCGGTGGTTACGACGATCTCGGTATCGAGGGCATCGTCGGCTTCGGTGACATGTCCGCCACCGCGGACTCGGCGGCCATGAGCGCCAAGGGAATCAGCGATCGCTACTTCTCCCGCGCCAACGACCGTCGCCGTGGCGGATTCGTCGAATCGCAGGGCGGCGGAACGGTTCTGCTGGCCCGCGGTGACGTCGCGCTGGAGATCGGGCTGCCGGTGCTCGGTGTGGTCGCCTACGCGCAGTCCTTCGCCGACGGTGTGCACACCTCGATTCCCGCGCCCGGACTCGGTGCGCTGGGCGCGGGCCGGGGCGGCCCGGAGTCCCGGCTGGCGGCCGCGCTGCGCAAGCTGGGCGTCACCCCGGACGAGGTCGCGGTGGTCTCCAAGCACGACACCTCCACGGGCGCAAACGATCCCAACGAGTCCGAACTGCACGAACGTCTGGCTACGGCGATCGGACGATCGGAGGGCGCACCGCTGTTCGTGGTGTCGCAGAAGTCGCTGACCGGTCACGCCAAGGGCGGCGCGGCGGCGTTCCAGCTGATCGGCCTGTGCCAGGTGCTCGAACAGGGCGTCGTCCCGCCGAACCGCAGCCTGGACTGCGTCGACGAGAAGATGAGCGAGTACCCGCACCTGGTGTGGGCGCGGGAGCCGCTGCACTTCGGAGACCGGTTCGCGCTCAAGGCCGGTCTGGTCACCTCGCTGGGCTTCGGGCACGTCTCGGGTCTGCTGGCGATCGTGCATCCGCAGGCCTTCCTCGAGGCGATCGACCCCGAGCGTCGCGAGGACTACCAGCAGCGGGCGCAGCAGCGTCGGCTGAACGGACGTCAGCGGTTCGCCGAGGCGATGTGCGGCGGTGCGCCGATGTACGAGCGTCCGGCCGACCGGCGGCTCGGCGGCGACGGCACACCGGCCAAGCAGTCCCGTCAGCTCGAGGCCGACGTGCTGCTGTCCGAACAGGCGCGCCTGGGGTCGGACGGGCTGTACCTGGCCCAGGGCGGTTGCGGCACGGGCGCACTCGCACAATAGCGACAACCGGCTCGGCGTCGTCCGTCTCACGAGGCGGATGACGCCGAGCCGCAACCGCGCCGCAGGGGCCGGCCCGGCTACGGCGACCGGCTGTCCCCACGCGAGCTC
>CBJNFW010000305.1:0-10083 GCA_966435935.1 uncultured Nocardia sp. | reverse complement strand
TCGGTCCCGGCCTCGATGATGCGCAGCGTGCCGACAGCGGGGCGAATCCCGTACAGCGCCGGTTGTTCTCGCAACCACAGTGCTTCTGGTGCGTCGGCGGAGGACGGGAACCCTCCGCCGAGCCCGCCGGCCCACACCGCCTGCAGCGGCGCGGTGAGTCCCCCCGCGCGATCGAAGATCTCGTGCAGCGGCAGACCCGCCTCGACCGGGTGGACACCGGGCGAGCCCACCCCGTTGGCGAGTGTGATCAGCTGCGGCCCCGGCTCCCGTTCGGTCCCGTACGAGCGGAACCACTCCGGGCCGTTCTCGATGATCTGCTGTACGCGCCAGACGGTTTCGGCATTCATCACCAGCGTCGGCGGCAACCGCCGCCCGTGCGGGTCGCGGCTGCCCGCGGCGATGGGCTCCGAGCGCATGAGCGGTCGCGCCGGGCCGCCGTACGCCAGCCGGGTCAGCGCCGACTCCTCCGACGAGACGTACCGGCGCGGCACGACCACGGTGTCCACTCGCGCGGCCCGCAACACCGCGAGAGTGTCCGAATCCCGGTGCGCCGCAACCCGGATATGCCTGCGGGTGAGATGGCGCGCCCCTTCCAGCACCTCGGGCAGATGATGGGCGATCACCCAGGCATCCTTTTCCGAATCGAGTTCGCCGTCGCACGCGTTGACGATCAATTCGGCGTTGTGCCGTTCGGCCAGTTCGAGTTTCGCGCCGGTGGCGAATCCCGCGCCACCGCGCCCGGTGAGCCCGGCCTCGAGCAGTAGTTCGGACAGTGCGCTCATGACCACTCCTGTGCTGCGATCTCCGCCCGGCGGCGAGTGTCGGGATTGCGGCCGAGCCAGCGCCATGCCGCCACCGCGACCATGGCCGCGGAGCAGGCGGCGGCGACCCCGAGCAGCACCGGATTGTCGGGAGCCGCCGTGGTCAGCGCGTGCACGATCGCGACGGGCGCCATCGCGTAGGACAGATAGTGCACCACCCGCCACGCCCGCACCGGCAACCGATGCCGCAGCAGCGAGGTCAGGTTCAGGGTGAGGAAGATATCGAAAGCGATGGCGCCCAACGCCACCCACTCGCGACGATAGCCCGAGGTGAACGGCACGATCGCGGACGACCAGCCCAGATGCACATAGGTGTCCACGAGCGCGGTCAGGATGTGCACCGCGAGGAATACGACCGTGCCGAGCGCCAGCGTGCGGTGCACGCCCATCGCCACGGCCGTCGCCGCGCTGTGCGGGCGCGGGCGCGCGGTGGTCAGCATCCCGAGCAGGACCACGAGGGTGAGCAGGATCAGGGCGACCACACCGGCCGACCGCGACAGGTACCACAGCCACGGACTGGTCATGACGCCCGCCGCCGCACCCGCCCGGCCGGTTCCGGCCACCCCGGCGTCGTCACGATCTCGTGTTCGGCGGTGGAAAGCCTTGCCGGCACGCCACGTTCGGTCAGCCACTGCGGCGCGCGGTCGTCCAGGACGATCGCGGCGGTCGAGGCCGCGTTCGCCTGCACCGCGTCCGGACCGGCACAGGTCACCTGGGCCCACCGGGTGCGCGCGGGTCGCCCGGTGCGCGGGTCGATGATGTGATGCTGCACGCTGCCTCGATAGGTCCAGGTGCGCAGCCGGGTCGAGGAGGTGGCGAAGGCCTGCCCGGTCGAGCGGACCACCTGCTGCACACCGCCTTCCCAATCCTGCACTCCCACAGCCCATCCGCCCGGCGGCGGCGGGCCTGCCACCGCGATGTCACCACCCAGGTTGACCAGGAATCCACCCGAATATCGCGCGGCCAGTTCCGCGGCGAGCGCATCGGCCGCCCACGCCTTGGCGCTCGCCCCGAGATCGAGCATCGTCCCTGCCGGTACGACGACCTGCCACCGCTCCTCGTCGAAGGTCGCCGCCGCACAGGGCTCCGGATCGATCGCGGCCGGACCCGGGGCGCCCGTCGCGCCGCGAGCGCGGACCGCATCGAGGTCGTCGTCGTACTCGCATTCGGCCAGCATCCCGCCGAGCGATCCCCACACCAGGCCGTCGGTCGCTCGCTCGACGTGCATCGCCGCGCGCAGACACGAACCGAGGGTCCAGCCGACCGGAATCCGCAACCGGGCGCACTCGCCGGTGCGCGCCGATTCCGCACTGCGCGCATTGATCTGCCACAGTTCGGAATCGGGCCGGAACCGCGAGGCCGCGCGGTCGAGTTCGTCCAGCCGAGCGCGGACCAGCCGGGTCGCGAAGGCCAGTTCGCGGGCGTCGGTGCACACGATCACGACGGTGGTTCCGATGGCGGACAACGTCGTCGATGCGCTGACGGCCGCCCGCGCGCGGGTCATGACCCGGCCGTGTTCGAGTGCGGCGGCTGATGGGTGTTCTGCACCGGCGGTGTCGGAGTCCAGGTGGGCGGCGCGGTCTGCTCGCCGACGTTCGAGGACTGTTTCACCTGTTGCGGCACAGCGATATTCGCCAGCTCTATCGTCGCGGGAGCGATGACCCGCGCGTCCCGCGAGATGCCGGCCGCCTCGGTGGACGTCGGCCGGAAAGCGCCTTCCTCCCAGGCTGTTTCGACGGTCAGTCCGGCGACCGCCAGACTCGCCGCGACGGAGATACCCGCCGCGACCCGACGGATCCGCCGCAGATTCGGACTGTTGTTCATGGCTATGTCCTTTTCCAGAGCCTCGGCCCCGAGCCTCGCGGACCCGGCGGCCGCCACTGGCGGGTGCACGGCACCGGGCGACGGCGACGCCGAAACCCTTGCCCTGCTTGGTATTTCGAATCCGTCCGAACCGGCTCAGCGGTCCGGACGGTCAGGAGTCATCGGTTGGTCTGCGGAATCTCGATGCTCAGCGGCATCCGCAACTCGGACGCGTACCACAGCACGAATTGACGCAGGAACTCGTCGAACATCCAGTAGGCGTCCTTGGTCGGCGGGACGACGCCCAGGATCCCCTCCCGCACCGCCAGGAACGGGCCCCAGCTGAACTGCAGCAACGGCCCCCAGACCGGCTCACGCGGAATATCGAGCCAGTCGGCGATCTTGTCGCCCAGGATGAACCGCGTGAACGCGCCCAGGATCGGCCTGCTGAGCAGGGTCAGGTCCAGGTCGGCGCCGAGATTCAGCAGATCGTTGGCCAGCGCGTTGCCCTCGGGCGTCGGCGCGATGATCGGGTCCAGAACCTGCGCGGCCTGCGCGTTGGCCTGGTCCCACGAGACCGGGATGTACTCGTCACGGATGCCCAGCAGATGTCCGGCCAACTGCCAACTGTGCAGGTACCCCTCCGATTCCGCGGCCGGAATCGGAATCTTCCACGAGGTCAGCACGCGCATGATGGTCGTGCCCAGGCTGTGCCAGGTCACCATCATGTCGTCCTGGCTGATCGGCGTGTGCCCCTTGGGCCAGACCGGCGCGGTCGGCAGCAGATGCCGCACGGCGGCATGGATGATCCTGGTCTTGACGCAGGTCGCGATCATCTCGCCGCCGGGGCCGTAGGCGTTGACCGTCCCGATGTCGTAACCGAACTTGGCGGTCTTGGCGATCCGGTCCTTCAGGTGCGATCCGCCGCGGGAGTAGTACACCGCGAGCGCCTCGTGCGGGATGACGTTCGCCATCATGCCGCTGGCGAACGCGTACAGCACGCCGAGATAGGTGCCGCGCTTCTGGGTGAACTGGAAGGAGTTGGCCAGCTTGCCCTGATCGGCCCACGACGGCAGCTGCCGCGCGTACTCCATGAAATCGGCCAGATTCTTCGGCAGCCCGGCGGGGATGGGCTGGTCGTTCTTCACCCAGGTCGCCAGCAGCTTGTTGACCTGGTGCACATCGGCGTGATCCATCACGTCGGCGATGACCGGATCGGCCTCGGCGTCCCACACCGTCATCGGGTCCGCGCCCTGGCCACTGCCGAGCACCGACCCGCTGGGCGACCAGGTCCAGGGTTGCGCCCTGGCTGTTCGCGCCCCGAGCGCGAGTGCGCCCGCGGCTCCTACGAAGCCGCCGCCCACGCGCAACGCGTCACGTCTGTTGAGTCCGAGTGCATCCATGCCACGTTCCTCTTCGTCGAGTCACTGATACAGAGATACAAAGTCTGCATCTGCGTATCTCTATATCAGCACACTGTGTCTGCCATCACAAGCCGAGGACCCCGAATTTCCGGCTAGACGAGCGGTTTGCCCTGAGCGTGCCGGACCCGCATCTCGCGCAGATACGTCTCGAACGGATACAGCCGGAAGCGCTCGGGCAGGACGGTGAATACCGCGCCGATCGTCCGCATCACCAGTTCGAACGCGCGCTGCCTGCCCGGCCCCCAGTCCAGCCCCAGCTCGTCCCGGAACTGTTGCGGCAGATAGCCGGTGGTGAAGAACCGGTTGGCCCGCCGGTACAGCGCGCGCTCGACAGCCGTATAGGGCCCGAGATCCACGACCTGCTCGAGCAGATACCGGCGCACCTCGCCGTCGAAGGACATCGCGCGCACGTGCGTATCCCAGTACCGCGCGAACGCCGCCCGATCCGGCGGCCACATCTCCGGGCGCACCTGCAGGGTGGTGCCGAACCGCGCGGCCTCGCGATAGAGCTCGTCGGCGGATTCGTCGTCGATGCCGCCGTAGAGGAAGACCAGCGAATCCACCGTGCCGCGGTACAGGCACGCGGCCACCCACAGCTGCAGTTCCGGGTCGAAAGCGTTGTACGACACCGGACTGTTCGCATCGGAGCGAACCTGGCGGTGCGCAGTGTTCACCGCCGCGCGGTAGATCGCGCGATCCTCCTCGGTGCCGAGCATCGCCACGGCCAGGTAGGTCAGGGTCGTGCGGCCGCGTTTGCGCGGGTGCAGATCGTACCGGCCGCTGTCGACCTTGCTCTCGATCACGCCCCGGCCCACCGGCGGCAGCCCCAGTTGCATGATCACGTTCGCCGGGCCGCCGAGCAGCGCCGCGGGACCGGCCATGAAGCGGGTCCGACCGGCCGGTGAATCGTCCGCCGGATCGTGCCGGCGCAGGAAGCGAGTAGGGAGGGACATGGATACTCCACGAGTCGATGAGATGCTTTTCACAACATCATGTCAGCGGCGATGTCGGCTGACAATGCGCCCGAGGCGGCCTTCGCACCTCGGGCGCCGATGTTGTATGTTACTCATCATTCTTGTTCACCTATTGTGACCCGCACAACGCGGAACCATCAGTAATATGCTGATCCAGCAGGTGAATTCACTCATGCCGACGATCGATCAGGAGTGGTAAGTGAGTGCACCATCGATTTCAGTGCGAGCAGCGGCGAAGGCGATCACGGAACCGTTCGCGGCCCTGTCGGTGCTTTTCAAGCGCGGTGTCATCGAGCCCCAGCACCCGATCGAACTGATACGGACCGTACATGATTCGGACATCTACGGCCCGTTCGTCACCGTACTGCGGCACGCCCGGCGCACCCGCGGCGCATCGGACGCGCTGATCGACGAACGCGGCACACTCACCTTCGACCAGCTCGACGAGCAGTCCGACGCGCTGGCCCGGGGCCTGGCCGCGACCGGCATCGCCCCGGGAACCGTCGCCGCGCTGCTGTGCCGCGACCATCGCGGCATGATGCTGTCACTGCTGGCCGCCGGTAAGCTCGGTGTGCGAATCGTGTTGATGAACACCGGCTTCGGCGGTCCGCAACTGGCCGCGGTCGCCGACCGCGAGAACGTCGGCGCGATCCTGCTCGACGAGGAATTCCTCGGGCTGCTCGACGACGTCCCCGCCTCGGTCCCCAGGTTCCTGACCTGGGTCGAGAACCCGGACACCGCCCCGGCCGAGCTCACCACGGTCGATGCCCTGATCCGGGCGAATCCCACCGGCGCGATGCGGGCGCCGAAACGTCCGGGCGGCATCGTCATCCTCACCAGCGGCACCACCGGAACCCCCAAAGGCGCTCCGCGCGACAAGGTTTCGCCACTGCAGTCCGCGCAGTTCCTCGATCGGATCCCGCTGCCGCGCGACTCGGTCATGATCATGGCCGCGCCGACGTTCCACGGCACCGGCCTGTCCCAGCTGACTCTCGGCTGGGCGCTGGGCAATGCGATCGTCTGCCGGCAGCGGCGCTTCGACGCCGAGCGAACGCTCGCCGATATCGCGAAATACGGTGCGGCGGCACTGGTTCTGGTGCCGACCATGTTGCAGCGCATCGTCGATCTCGGCGAGGAGGTTCTGGGCCGGTACGACACCTCCACCCTGCGCGTCGTCTTCGCGGCCGGGTCCTCGCTGTCCCCCGACCTGAGCCGGCGCACCGAACAGATCTTCGGCCCGGTGCTGTACAACCTCTACGCCTCGACGGAGGTCGCGGTGGCCGCCGTGGCGACTCCCGAGGACATGCGTGTGGCCCCCGGAACCGTCGGGCGTCCGCCGGTGGGTTGCCGGGTCGCCATCTACGACGCGCAACGCAACCTCGTCACCGAACCGGGTGTGGTCGGCACGATCTTCGTCTCCAGCGGCCTGAGCTTCTCCGGCTACACCGACGGCAGGCACAAGGAGATCGTCGACGGCCTGCTCTGCAGCGGCGATCTGGGCCATTTCGATTCCGCCGGAAGGCTTTTCATCGATGGCCGGGAGGACGATATGATCGTCTCCGGCGGGGAGAACGTCTACCCGCTCGAGGTCGAGAATCTGCTCGTGGACCGGGCCGACGTACTCGAGGCCGCCGTCGTGGCCGTGGACGATCACGATTTCGGCAAGCGGCTGCGCGCCTTCGTCGTCTCCGCCCCCGGCGCTCGCGGCGACGCACAGGAGATCATGACCTACGTCAAGACCCACCTGGCCCGGCACAAGGTCCCGCGCGAGGTGCTCTTCGTCGAGGAACTGCCGCGCAACGCCACCGGCAAACTGCTGCGCCGCGAACTCGAACAGCGCGACATCGGCTGACCGCGAGTTCGGCTTCCGCACGCGATTGGGCGGCCATCGGCCGCGATCCGCGACGCTCCCGCGTGTTCACGCACACCGAGCGGGGCAAACCGGGTGATACGCTGAATCGAACGTTGTATCTCGGTACCACTCGACGAGCACCGTCGGCATACGTCACATATCTTGTCGTCTCACTCGTGTCGTATTCATCGTGTGCGGAGATCGCGCGGGTAGGAGGAGATCGTGACAGACGCGGGAACGGCCTCGGGCGCGGAGCGGCTGATCGCGCGCGCCTACATCGAGGCGCTCGAACAGGTCGACGAGGTGGACGAAATCCGTTTGCGCCTACTGGATTCGGCGTACGAACAGTTCTGCCGGATGGGCATCCAGCGTTCGACCATGGAGGACGTCGCCCGCCGCGCGGAGGTCTCGCGGATCACCGTCTACCGGCGCTTCGCCACCAAGGACGCCCTGGTCGAACAGGTGATCCTGCGCGAATTCCGGCGCTATTTCGACCAATTCCTGCTGGACATCCGGCAAGCGCACACCGTCAGCGAGCGCGTGGTGATGGGTTTCGTCAGCTCGCTGCGGGCGATCCGCAGCAATCCGCTCATCGGCGGTCTGCTGGCCACCGATCCCGATCTGCTGGTGAGCATTCTGATGCGCGACGAGGGCCGCACCGTGGCCGCGGTCCGCCAGTTCGTCGCCGGTCAGCTGCGCCGCGAACAGGGCGCGGGCAATATCGGCGCGGCGGTCGACACCGATATGGTCGCCGAACTGATGGTGCGCGTCTGCGCATCGTTCCTGGCCATCCCGAGTCAGCTCCTGGACCTGGACGACGACGCCCAGCTCACCAGCCTGGCCCAGCGCTTCCTGGTGCCGATGCTCGAGGCGCGGGACTGATCGCCACCCGCGGGTCGGCGCAGAGTGGCGATATCGCGCCGCTCAGACCTTGCGGCCGATCGCACCCCAGAGCGACACCTGCTTGTCGTGGCTCGGCGGGTGCTCGATGCCGTCGTTTCGCCAGCGGTGAATCACCTCGACGCCGGGCTCGAGCAGTTCCAGGCCGTCGAAGAAGCGGGACACCTCGGCGCGGCTGCGCGGGCGCACCGGAATACCACGGTCGATGTAGACCTGCAACAGCCGCATCATCCCGTCCGGATCGTCCGGCCCGTCGTCGAAATCCGTTGTGACATGGGACATCGCGAGATACGAGCCGGGCGCGAGCGGTTCCATCAGCGCCTCGACGATCTCGTAGACATCGCCCGGCACGAAGTGCAGCAGCGCCATCAACGAGACCGCCACCGGCTGGGTCAGATCCAGCGTCCCGGTCAGCTCGGGGGCGGACAGGATCGCGGCCGGATCAGCAGCATCGGCCTGGACGTAGGCGGTGCGGCCCTCGGCGCTGCTCACCAGCAGCGCCCGCGCGTGCGCCAGCACGATCGGATCGTTGTCGACGTACACCACCCGTGCGTCCGCAGCGGCCTCCTGGGCGACCTGATGCAGATTGGGCTCGGTCGGGATGCCGGTGCCGATATCCAGGAATTGCCGCACGCCCTGGCCGACGAGGAAACGCGTGGCGTGCCGCATGAAGTCGCGATTGGTGCGAGCGGTCACCCGGACCGCCGGGAAATTCTGCAGCGCCTGCTCCGCCGCGGCCCGGTCGGCATCGTAGAAATCCTTGCCACCGAGGAAGTAATCGTACATCCGGGCGGGATGCGCTACATCGGTGCGCAGGTCGATCGGGCCGTCGGCCACGGCGAACTCCTTGTCAGGTCGGATCATTACCAAGCGGTTGTACCCACCGGAGGTATACCCCATGCGGGCAAGTAGCCCAACATATTCCGGCAGACCGAACCCGAGTCGATGCCTACGCGAACCGGCGCTCGCCTCGCGCTCGGGAACGGACCGTTTCCGCGCTCCGGCCGGACCGGTTGCGCGCCTTACGAGTTCACCTGGCTACCGGCCGGTACGCGGTTGCGCTGCCCGGATGCCGGTCGCGGCCGAGCCAGGCCGGCGCGGCCACGGTGAGCGCACGCACCGCGGTATCCAGCGCGGGTTCCGGCACGGGCGCGAAGCAGGGACTATGGTTGACCGGAATATCCTGCGCCACTGTCCCTTTCGACTTCGCCAGCGCATACCGGGCGGGGTCGGCCCCGCCGATTCCCCAGTAGGTGTACTGGGCGCCGAACGCCCTGGGCAGCTCGCTCATATCCGCGCTGGCGGTCTGCAACTCGATGGTGTGCGCGTCGTCGCCGAAGAAATTCGCGCACGCCCGCGCCGTTCTCCTCGGACGGCTGGAACAGCACCACCAGCGTGCCCGACCAGGCCGCGGTGGCCGCGGCCACCAGCCGGGCGAAACCCGTCATCGCGGCCACGTGCACATCGTGCCCGCACGCGTGCATCACGCCGGCGGTCCGCGATGCGTACGGCAGTCCGGTCCGCTCGGTGACCGGCAGCGCGTCCATATCGGCGCGCAGCATGACCGTCGGCCCCGCACCGTTGCGCAGTACCCCGACGACGCCGGTTCCGCCGATGCCCTCGGTGACCCAGTAGCCGCCGGCGCGCAGCGCGGCCGCCGCCCTCGCCCGCCGTGCGGTGCTCCTGGAAACCGAGTTCGGGATGGCTGTGTAGATCCCGGTAGAACTCCCCGACCTGGCCCGCGATCGCCCCGAGACCGTCCAACACCGTCGCACTCCTGGTCATGACCGAGGTCCTTTCCGCGGGTGGAGCCGGTGGATGAAGAGTCGGTACCGCAGCACATGGGAGGCTACGCCCCGAGGCATGTCGGCGTCCGGCGGTATGGTTGGAACTCGTGGGTGATGTTGTTGTCGCCGGATCCGGTTTGCCCGATGCGGGCTTGGTGCGCAAGTGGCTCGACGAGGCGTCCGAGACCCCGGCGGCCCTGCCCGACGAGGGATATATCGCGCTGCTGAGCGCCGACGGACCGGAACTGGACGAATTGTGCCGAACGGCCGATCAATTGCGCCGCCAGGCCACCGGTGACGTACTGACCTATGCGGTGAATCGCAATCTGGACACCGCCGCGGTAGCCGGTACCGGCCCCGCCGCCCGCGCCCGCCTCGCCGCGCTGGTGACCGAGGCGCGCGAGCTCGGCGCGACCGAGATCTGCATGCAGGGACCGCTTCCGGCCGACAGCGATGACGACTATCCGACGTTGATCGCCGCCATCGCCGCCGCCGGGCCGATCCATCTGCACGCGCTGCGCG
>CBJNFW010000304.1:0-10146 GCA_966435935.1 uncultured Nocardia sp. | reverse complement strand
AGCAGTTTTGCCAGCGGGATCGCTGGCGGGCGATGCGCGCCGGTGACCGGATCGGCCCCGGTGT
Source organism: uncultured Nocardia sp. (assembly GCA_966435935.1). Lineage (GTDB taxonomy): Bacteria > Actinomycetota > Actinomycetes > Mycobacteriales > Mycobacteriaceae > Nocardia. Next base: position 10,082 of record CBJNFW010000304.1, on the reverse strand, counting down.
GCAGCACGACCAGCCGCTCCCCCGCGGCCATGATCGCATCCAGCAGCAACTGCCGATCCTCGCTGCGCGGATCGCGTTCTCCCACATGCGGTTCGCGCGCCAGCACGTCGTCACCGTCGACGCCGCCCGCCCGCGGGAACACCTCGTCGTCCAAGCCCAGCAGGACCACCACGCGATGCGGCACCGAACGCATCGGGGCCATCGTGCAGACGGTCAGCTCACCGGTGCGGAAATTGGTGCGCACCGAGCGGGTGGCGAGCCGCGAATGCAGCAGCGCCGCGATATCGGGCAGCCGCAACGCGATATCGCCGCCGTGTTCGAGGGCCGCGGCCACATCGCGGCGCGCCTGCACGGCCTGCCAGGTGTTCGCGTACGACACCTCGGTCAGCAGATCCAGTGCCCGCCCGAGCACCTGGGCCCACTCGTGCGCCGGACGCACTCCCCCGGCCGGGTCGTCCGGCGTCGGCCCGCGCAGATCCCGCACGCAGACCGCGAGACGGTCGGTGAATTCGGCGAACCGCCCGGCCAGATCCACATCACCGGAGTCGACATCCTCGAGCGGCAGCGCGAGATCGAGCCAGTCCTCGGAGGATTCGCCCGCCGCGACGCCGAGCAGGATCCGGTCCACCGCGGCGTTGAGCGTGTTCTGCGCGAAGTCGCCGAGCCCGAACGCCTGTCGCTGCCGCTGTCCGATTCCCCATCGCGCACCGGTTTCCGCCGCCCACTCCCGCAGCCGCTCGATATCGTCGTCGTCGAATCCGCAGCGCATCCGAACCGGTTCGGCCGCGGCCAGATCGAGCACCTGGGTCACGGTCACCCGGCCGTCGGCCAGATCGAACAGCGCCAGCAGCACCGCCAGCACCGGGTTGGCGATCCCCGACGCGCGGTCGGCCAGCCGCACGCGCAGCTCGTGCCCGGGATTGCTTGCCGCCGTGGCGTTCTCACCGGCCCGCGGATCGTGGTGCGGAGGCCCGAACGCCGCTCGCACCAGCGGCGCGAAACTCTCCACGTCCGGGCACATCACGATCACATCGCGCGGCTCGAGCGTCGGATCCTCGGCGAACAGGCCCAGCAGTACGTCCCGCAGCACTTCGACCTGCCGGGCGGGCCCGTGACACGAGTGCACCCGCACGGTCTCGTCATCGGGCATCGAATCCCGCCGCGGCGGCCAGGTATCGGTTCGGATATCCGCCTGCAAGCTGGAAAGCACTGTGCGCGAGCGGCTTTCGTCTTCGCCCGGATGATGGACATCGATCGCCGGACCCATCGCGAGCACCCGCGACTGAAGCTCGCGCGCGTCGCGTCCGAGTGCGGCCAAGAGCGGATGCGCGACGGCCAGCGCACCGGAATCGGCCGACCTGCGCACCGGCTCGGCCGCCGCGCCGAGTCCGTTCAGCGTGTCCCACATCGCCGGGCTCGGATGCGCCAACCACACGTGCACGTCGCGATGTTCGGCCAGCGCGGCGAGCGCGTCCACCTGGTCGGCGCTCAGCCGCGCCGGGGCGAACAGCGAAATCCGTTGCGGCAGTTGGACGATGCCCGGCTCGGCGCGCAACCGCGCACACGCCTCCGGCAGCCGCTCCGCGGGACTCGGCGTGCCGATCCGCTCGCGCAGCCGCCGCCACAGCTGCGGCTGCCACCGCAGATCCGCCGGTAGTTGCGCACCGAATCCGTCGGCGTCCGCGCCCGCGGCCCAGTCGGTGATCACACTCGGACGCTGGGTGGCGTAGCCGTCGAACAGCGCCGCGACACCCGCGGCCGTGGCGAACCGGCGACCCGCCCGGTACGACCGACCGGATGGATCATCCGCACCCAGATGCCGCGCCGGAACCGCACACCACGCCTGGCCGACCGACGCGTCGAGCACCCGCAGCAGCGACCACACCATGCGCTCGGACGCCCACGGGTCCGCATCGGCGGGGATACCGCTCGCCGCGCCGAGGGCATCGGCGGTCAGCGCGGCCACGGACGTGAATCGCACGTTCGCACACACACCGTCACCGCCACCCGCGCCGAGCACACCGGCGAGCCGCTGCGTCAGCCAGCGCTCCACACCTTTCGCCCCGACCGTGACCACCTCGGCCGCGAACGGGTCCGCCAGCGGCCGGGCCAGCAGCGACGCGAGCTCACTGGCGAGCGTGTCCGCACGTTCGGCCCGGTGGATGTGCAGCGCCATGGACCGCCTCTCCGTCTCTTCCGCGCGGCCCGCGACACCGCGACCCGGTGAACTGTGTCTCGGCCCGGCACCTGCCGATCGACCACGCGACATTACCGCCCGCGATCGCGCCGCCCACGAGGCCCCGCGCCCGAGACGGTTCGCACCGCCCCGGCGAACCGCAGGTGAGCGTCGAGACCAGGAATCCGGTCCCGACAATCGTGCACCCCGACAGGCCCGACCCGACCCCGACACACCGTGACCATCCGGACACGCCGACGACCACACCGGCCCCGAATTCGGCCCCGAGATAACTCCCGGCCCGTGGCTACCCTACAGCGAATGGTGTTGAACACCACATTGTCCGCAATTCTCGATATATACCAAATTCGTAGCAACACAAGCGGATCCACGCTCGACGGCGAATCCGCGCATCGACCGGGACTCCACACCGCGTGTCACCCCGGTGGACCGGGCGCGATGTGCCACAGTGCTCTGCGGGGAGGCAACGGGAGAAGCGGTTTCGAAAGGCTGGTTCGGTAAATGTCTGCGTCGGTGATTCCCCTCGTACCCAGATCAGGGTTCACGGTTCGCCGCATGGGTGACCGCTGGGAACTGGTCAATTCACGCCACTACGGCCGAACGATCGTGCTGAACTCCTGGCCTCGCGACCGGCACACCGAGGCCTTTTCACACTGCTACCGGCTCAACGGCCGCAGTGTCGAGGAACTGCTCGCCGCCTTCCGCTGAGGCGCACAGCAGGCCCGTTTCGAGCCGGGCCTCGGCCGAAACGCACTGCGCGACAACGGCCACGGTGGCCTAGCACAATGTGCGGCAGAGCTCAAGACGTGCATCGGACGCAGTTGTCTGTCTAAGGTGTTCCACCGTGCGTCATCCTCGCTCCGCCTCGCGCGCTACTCGCCCCTCACGCATGGCCGTCGGTGCCTGCGTTCTCGCCGCCGGCCTGATGGCCACCGCACCGGCCGTACACCCGGCCCCCGCGGCGGCGTTCCCGATTCGCGTCCAAGGCTGTGTCAACGGCTTCGACTGCGATATGAGCCAGCGCATCGCGCAGGTCAACTCCTATCTGTCCGGGCGGCCCGGCGTCACGGGTTACGTTGTGCGCGACCGGAAAACCGGCGCGGTGTACAGCAACGGCAATGCCAATACGCCGATCTGGACCGCCTCCACGATCAAACTCGCCATCGCCGAGGACCTGATCAACCGGCAGCGCGTCGGCGCGATCGCCATCACCCCGCAGGATCGCGCCCTGCTCGAGTCGATGCTGGCGACCTCCAACGACAACGCCGCCGACATCCTCTGGACCAAATTCGCCGGACCCGACCACCGGGCCTTCAACAACGCCTTCCGCGCCAACGGCATGACCGGCCTCGCCCCGCAGCCCACCCCCGCCGGAAAGGTGTTCCCGGACTGGGGTTTCCAGAAGTGCACCGCCGCGGACCTGGACCGGCTGATGTCCAACGTCCTGGATCACATGAATCCGGCCGACCGCAACTACCTGGTCGACCGCATGCGCAAGGTCGACACGAACCAGCACTGGGGCGTCTGGGGCGCGGGCGCGGCGATGAATCCGGGCCTGAAGAACGGCTGGTCCCAGGAGAGCAGCGGATGGGTGGTCAACTCGGTCGGTTTCGCCGGCCCCGGCGAGCGCTACACCCTGGCCGTCATGAACGACCTCGGCAACAAGGGCGGTTACGACGAGGGCGAGCAGACCACCACCCAGGTCGCCAAGATCCTGCTCAGCGGCAGATAAGGCTCAGCGCCTGCGCAAGTGCATCGGGGCGCCGTCGCGCGGGAACGGGATGGTGTTGAATCCCCAAGGCATCAGGTAGCTTTCGGGGATCAGCCACTCGTATTCGCGGACCATGGCGGCGATGACGACCTTGACCTCCAGCATGCCGAAGTGCATGCCGATGCACTTGTGCGCACCCGCGCCGAAGGGCATCCAGGCCAGCCGGTGGGATTTGTCCTCGCGGCGGTGCTCGGCGAACCGTTCCGGATCGAAAACCGCTGGGTTGGACCAGAATTCGGGTAGCAGGTGGTTGATGCCGTACGCCACGTCGATATGCGTGCCGGCCGGAATGTAGTGGCCCGCGATCTCGGTGTCGCGCACCGAGCGACGCACCAGCCCCGGCACCGGCGGCACCAGGCGCAGGCTCTCCTTGATGACCAGCTCCAGGTCGTGCAACTCGTCCAGATCGGCGATGGTCGGCGGGGCTCCGTTGGTCCGTTCGTGCAAGGCCAGCACCTCGGCCCGCACCCGCTGCTGCCACTCCTGGTGGTGGCCCAGGTAGTAGGCGACCGCGGTGGCCGTCGTGGTCGTGGTGTCGTGTGCGGCCATGATCAGGAAGATCATGTGGTTGACCACGTCGGCATCGCTGAACTGCGCGCCGTCCTCGGTGCGGGCATGGCACAGCGCGGAGAAGAAGTCCGGTGTGTCCGAACGCCTCTTCTCCGGCAGCATGCGCTGGAAGTACTCCTCGAGCACCTTGCGACCACGCACCGCGGCTCGCCACGCGGTGCCCGGCAGCGGCTGCCGCACGACCGACAGCGCCGCGTGGGTGCAATCCATGAACGCCGAGCCCAGGCGGCGGCGTTCGGGGCCCGGATCGGCGTCCATGAAGACCTCGCTGGCAGTCTCCAGCGCCAGATCCTTCACCGTCGGATACAGCTCCACCCGCGCACCGTCGGCACCCGCGGGCACCCATCGCGCGATCGCGTTGTCGACGGCCGGCGCCAGGTGCGCCAGATAGGAAACCAGCCGGTCGCGCGTGAATGCCTGCTGCATGATCCGGCGGTGGTACATGTGCTCGTCGAACTCGAGCAACAGCAGTCCGCGATGGAAGAACGGACCGATGAAGTAGTCCCACCCCTGCCCGAAGTCGTTGCGGCGCTTGCCGATCACCTCGTCCACTGCCTCGGGCCCGGCGACCAGCACCCGTTCGATGCCCAGCGCCTTGTTGTAGCTGACCGGACCGTAGCGGTTGTACCGGTCCATGATCTCCGCGGTGCCCCAGCGCAGATATTGCAGCGCCCGGCCCAGATACGGCAGACCCACATCGCCGCGCACGGTCAGCTGCCCACTCCCCGCGGGTGGGGCGGCGAGCGACAGCTCGCGGGACGGGAGCAGACGTAGGATCCGGTCGATCGGATGCCGGTCCGGAATCTGCAGAAGTCCGAGATTTTCCCGTTCCGCACTGTCGACACTGACCATCAGCGAGCCTTTCAATAAAAGTACACCTTGTACATTACCGGTACGATGGCAGTGTGACAAGGGATACACCGAGCGAATCGCGCCGTCCGCGCGGGCGTCCGCGCGGCCCGTCGCGCGATCCCGCCGTCCGCCGCGCGGAGATCCTGAACGCCGCCGAGCGCGTTGTTGCCGAGTCCGGCACCCCGATCACCTTCGCCCAGGTCGCCGCCGAGGCCGGATACGCCCGCACCGCGGTCTACGCGGTCTTCCCGGATATGCCCGCCCTGGTCGACGCGCTCGCCGAACGACATATGGACGGTCTGCTCGCCGCAGCCGACACGATTCTGGCCCAGCCCCTGCCGGTCCGCGAGCTGTTGCGCGCGATCGTCGCGCTGGTCTGCGATTTCGTCGACGCGGACCCCAATCTGCACCACCTGCTCATGCAACGCCTGCAATCGGACGAATCCGGTGCATCCGGCGCTGGCGCCACCGGCCATCACCGCCCGCTGTTCGCCCGGCTGTCCGAATGGGCCACCGAGGTCTTCGAATCCATCCTGAGCACCGTCGGCGCGGATCCGGCGCTGGCCCGGGTCTGGGCCAGCGCGACCATCGGCGCGATCCTCATGTCGGCCGAGGACTGGGGCCGCGATCCGGTCCGCGACCGTGCCGAATTCGTCGACCGGCTGACCGCGTTCCTGTGGCCTTCGGTGGAGAGTATCGGCGGTGACCGATTCGCCGGGCCGATCGATCTGCCCGAGGAGCACGGTCCCGGCCCCTTCTCCGACCAGGCGATACACCGTCCGGAGGCGTGAACCGGGCGCGCCGGTTCCGCACGCTCGCCGTGACTGTCCGTTGGTCGCCGACTACGGTATGGCGTGTCGGTACAGCCAACGCGATCGTGCGAGGAGCGGGAGACATGAGCAACCAGACCGGCGGTAAGCAGCGCCATCGGGTGGTGGTGATCGGTTCCGGCTTCGGCGGTCTGTTCGCCTGCAGACATCTGAAGAAGGCCGACGTCGACATCGTCCTGATCTCCAAGACCTCCACACACCTGTTCCAGCCGCTGCTGTATCAGGTCGCCACCGGCATCCTGTCCACCGGCGAGATCGCCCCCGCGACCCGCATCGTGCTGCGCAAGCAGCAGAACGTGCGGGTGATCATGGGCGATGTACACGATATCGACCTGGTCAACCGGACCGTCACCTCCGAACTGCTGAACCGGGACACCGTCACCCCCTTCGACAGCCTGATCGTGGCCACCGGTGCACAGCAGTCGTACTTCGGCAACGACCATTTCGCCACCTACGCCCCGGGCATGAAGACCATCGATGACGCCCTCGAACTGCGCGCCCGGATTCTCGGCTCGTTCGAGGAGGCGGAGCTGTCCACGACGCAGGAGCAGCGGGACCGATTCCTGACCTTCGTCGTGGTCGGCGCGGGCCCGACCGGCGTCGAGCTGGCCGGTCAGATCGCCGAACTCGCCGATCGCACCCTGGTGGGCACCTTCCGCCACATCGATCCCCGTGACGCCCGCGTCATCCTGGTGGAGGGTGCGGACGCCGTGCTCAAGCCGATGGGGCCCAAACTCGGCCCGAAGGCGCAGCAGCGACTGGAGAAGATGGGCGTCGAGGTGCAGCTCAACGCCATGGTCACCGATGTCGACGCCCGCGGCGTGACGATCAAGGACCACGACGGCGAACGTCGCATCGAGGCCGCCTGCAAGGTCTGGTCGGCCGGTGTGCAGGCCAGCAGTCTGGGCAAACTGCTCGCCGAACGCTCCGATGGGACGCAGACCGACCGGGCCGGGCGCGTCATCGTCGAACCCGATCTGACCATCAAGGGACATCCGAATGTCTTCGTGGTCGGCGATCTGATGTCGGTGCCGGGTGTGCCCGGCCAAGCCCAGGGCGCCATTCAGGGCGCGACCTACGCGGCCAAGCAGATCTCCGCCGAGGTGGCGGGCAAGCAGAAAGCCGCGGATCGGGCGCCGTTCAAGTATTTCGACAAGGGCAGTATGGCCACCATTTCGCGATTCGACGCGGTGTGCCAGATCGGAAAGCTGGAGTTCAGCGGTTTCATCGCCTGGCTGATGTGGCTGGTGCTGCACCTGTACTACCTGATCGGGTATCGCAGCCGGTTGGTCACGGTCTTCCAGTGGTTCGTCGCGTTCCTGGGCCGTAACCGCGGGCAGATGGCCGCCACCGAACAGTGGGTGTTCGCGCGGCTGGCGCTCGAGGCGCTCAACGGTAACGAGAGCGACGAGAAAGAGGTGCGCGCCGAAACCGGGATCGGCGCCGGCGCGCACGCGGCGGAAACGGCGGCGGACCCCAAGGCGGGCTGAGCACCGCGACTTTCCACGCATAACCGGATCCGACCAATCCAGCGGCCGGATGGATCCGAATGCCGGGCGTCGATACTGTCCCCGTACTGAAGAAAGGTCGCAATGGCCGGAGGCAAACACAGAGCGCCCAATCCGCACCGCAACCGCGTCGGCAGTGTCGTTGCGGCGAGCGCGGTTCCGCTGGTGCTGACCGTCGTCGGAAGTGGTGCGGCCTCCGCCGCTCCCGCGCATTCGAATACGGCAGAGCACGGGGCGATACCCACGCGGTCGCCCGCGAGCAGTATCCCGAACGCACAGCCGTACGTCGCCAACGATGTGCTCAGCTCGCTGCCGTCCGCTCGGCCGCTGCCCGGCCAGGGGTATCTGGCTCCGGTCGGCGCGCTGCACGCGCCGACGGCGGTCGCCCCGGTGGCGCCGATCGCACCGCCGCCCGGCAAGCTTCGGCTCGGTGACGTCCAGTTGGACGCGCCGACCTGGATCGATCGCGGCCAGGAGGTCGCGGTGAACGACGGTGCCGCCAGGGCCGAGGCGGGCGTTGCCACCTTCCTGGACTCGGTCGGCATGGAGCGGACCCGGTCGGACCGGATCGCCTCGGCGACCGTCGGCACTGCCGCCATCGGCGCGGTCGCGGGGGCAACGGCCGCCGTGCCGCTGGCTGTCAGCTCCGGTGTCGTCGGCGCTGCGACGGGTTTGGTGGCCGGAGTCCCGTTCCTGCCCGTCGGCGGCCTGATCGCCGGGCCGGTGCTGGGTGCGGCGATCAGCGCGGGCGCCGTCACGGTCTCCGCCGCCGCGCTGGGCGCCGCGGCCGGGGCGGCGGTCGGGGCAGCCCAGGGATTCACCGCACCTCCGCACGCCGTCGCGGGCTGAATTTCTCGCGTATCGACACGGGCGGGAAGCGACCAACTGGTCCGCTTCCCGCCCGGCGTCGTTTCCGGATGCCCTGCGAGCAGGTCTGATTCATCTATTCATCGAATGATTCGACATCTTGCCCGAAATCGATGATCCGGACCCGCCGACGCGCGGATAATCGCTCTGCACAGGGGGATTCGATGAGGATGCAAGGAGCTCCCATGCGCGGCAGGACATTACTTCGATTGGTGGCGATCGCCGGGGTTGCGAGTCTGGCGGCCTGTAGCAGCACCACGACGAAGAACACCGCCAACGAAGGCAGTACGACGACGAGCGCGGCCACGACGGCGCCCACGATCAGCAGCGAACCGTTCGGCCAGGTCGGCGGCACACCGGTGAGCCGCTACACCCTGACCAGCGGGCACGGCATGCGGGTGCGCATACTCACGTACGGCGGCATCGTGCAGTCGATCGAGGCGCCCGACAAATCCGGCCGTGCCGACAACGTCGTTCTCGGATTCCCCACGCTGGACGGGTATCTGGCCAACAACGGCTCGGGCAAACCTTACTTCGGCGCACTCGTCGGCCGGTACGCGAACCGAATCGCCAAGGGCGCCTTCACCTTGAACGGCACCGAGTATCACGTCCCGGTGAACAACAACGGCAACAGCCTGCACGGCGGCACCGACGGTTTCGATCAGAAAGTGTGGCAGGCCACGCCGCAGAACGGCAACGGAACGGTCGGGCTGAAGCTGCAATATGTCAGTCCCGCAGGCGAAATGGGATATCCGGGTACGCTGACCACGACGGTCACCTACACCCTGGATCAACGGAACCAGCTCCGGATCGACTACGGCGCGACCACCGACGCACCGACGGTGATCAACCTGACCAATCACAGCTACTTCAATCTGGCCGGTGAATCCACGCTCGGCAGCTACGACCAGAAGCTCACCATCAACGCCGACACCTATACTCCCACCGACGCCACGCAGATCCCGACCGGGCAATTCGTGCCGGTCAAGGGCACGCCGATGGATTTCACCACCCCCACCGCGATCGGCGCGCACATCACCGCGAACGACCCGCAGCTGCTCCTCGCCCAGGGCTACGACCACAACTGGGTGATCAACCGCGGCAACGACACCGGACTGGTGCAGGCCGCCAAGGCCGAGGACCCACAGTCGGGGCGGACGCTCACCGTCTCCACCACCGAACCCGGCGTCCAGTTCTACACGGCCAACTTCCTGACCGGAACCTTCACCGGCACCAGCGGACATGTCTACCGCCAGGGCGCTGGATTCACCCTGGAAACCCAGCACTACCCCGACTCCCCCAACCACCCCGACTTCCCGACCACCACTCTGAACCCCGGCCAAACCTTCAGTTCCACAACGGTATTCGCCTTCGGAACGGAATAGGAATCGGTGCGGGCCGCCGCGAAACAAAGGACCGCAACCCCCCATTCGGTAACGGGATCAATCCACAGAGGAAGGTGGGCGGCGGTATTCCGCCCTTCACAA
>CBJNFW010000303.1:0-10241 GCA_966435935.1 uncultured Nocardia sp. | reverse complement strand
CCTTTCGCCAATTACGGCGCAAAGCGCCGGAATTGGCGTGACCGATCGAGGCTAACGAGTCCGATCTCGCCGGCCCGTGTGGCGCTGACGAAGTTCACTGACAGGGAGACTCTTTGGCCCGCTGCGGACCGATCTGCCGGGCAAGGCGCGGGGAGAGCCCCCACCCGGACAACAGCCCGACCCGGACGTGGGTGTCGGCGAACCGCGCGTCGTCGCCGCGAACACGATGTCGCAGCAGAGGATGAGCTCCATCCCGCCCGTGATGCACAGGCCGTTCACCGCGACCAGGACCGGGGGTACGGTACGCATCGAGCGCCGTATGGGGAGCAGCGTCGGGCCCCTGGCGTCGGGCCCCTCGAACAGGGGCTCCGTCGCGGCGGTGGCTTCCTTCAGATCCATTCCGGCCGTGAACGCGCGATCGCCCTGCCTGCCAGGACGAACGGAGCGCGGCCACCAACGCGTGACCCATCTCGGCCGAGATCGCGTTGAGTGCCTCGGGCCGGTTCAAGGTCAGGATTCTGACCTAGCCGTCGGTTTCCTCGAGCAGTGTCGGACTCACGACACCTCCCGGTAACTCTTGATTTCGCGGAACCGGCCAGGAGCTTGCCAGAGGAATCCTCCACCGACAATGAGTTGTTCCGGGATCCGAGACGGGACCGCTCCGGCTGCAGCCCGCGGTCCGGCGCGTGCCGGGCGACAGGAACGCTGGTCCTACAGGCAGGTGGGTCAGCAAGGTCGAAGGTGCTACACAGGTCGCGTTCGGACACCACGAAACCCCACTGGGGCGAGGTGGTCCCCGCGACCAGCAGCGGATCGAGGGCGCCCAGCCGGCGAACACCGCGACTGCCGACCAGTGGTAGACAGCGTCCGCCGTCCCGGTCGGGGCGACGGACGCGTCGTCGTAGACCGTGACCTCGACGCCGACCTCCGCCAGGCCCAGCGCAGTCAAACCCCACCGCCCCCGGTCGGCGTCGACGACTTTCGTTTCCTGACGAGCGTGATCGGCCGCACTCGACGACAGGTGCCACGGCAAGTGCACGGGCTACCCGCGTCCGCGGGCTGGTCCGGCCACCGCAACCGGCGCGGTTGCGAAACTGCACCCCGTCCCCAGTTGGCGGGTCTGGTCCATATCTTCGGCGCACCCAGCGATCCAGGATACGGAACGGAGCGTTGTCGAGAGAGGGGGCCCTGCCTCACCATGTCTGAGCACGGCGGGAAAGCATCCACCGTGCTGAGGAGGACTAATGATGAACCTGGATCGGCCGGAAGAGCTCGCCGAACTGGCATGTCTGGCGCGTGAGGTGGGACCGGAGGTCTCGCTCTCCGCAGAGTGCATCGTGTTTGCCGCGGAGGCGGACACGGTCATCGTGATCGGGAACGCCCCGGAGGGCTCGGGCCCCCGTGTGGTACTCGTCCCCGTCGAGGCGGCCGACGCCGAGGTGACACCGGGCGCACCCGGGCGGCCGGACGACTGTTGCTGCCGCGGCTCTGTGCGTGGTCGTGAACTCCTCGCGTCGTCGTCGATCTGAGAGGTGCTTCATGTCCGTTTCTGAGAAAGGGACCGCTGCGGCGGTAACCACCCTTGCACGTGAGGTGTCGTCAACTCAGAGTCGCCTGGCATTTGTGTCCGGATTCCTGGGTAGCACCATCGAGTTCTACGATTTCATCATCTACTCCACAGCCGCCACCCTGGTTTTCGGGTCGGTGTTCTTCCGGGGGATGCCGCCTCCGGTTGCGATCATCGCCTCGTTCGGTACTTTGGCCGTTGGGTACGTCGCCCGTCCGGTCGGTGGCATTCTGTTCGGCCATTGGGGTGACCGGTTCAGCAGGAAGAATTCCTTGATCATGACGCTCGTCTTGACGGGTGTCATAACCATCCTGATCGGACTGCTGCCCACGTCGGCGCAGATCGGCGCACTCGCGCCGGTCCTGCTGGTCGTCCTCCGGATCATCCAGGGACTCGGACTCGGCGGTGAGTGGGCGGGCTCGGTCCTGTTGACGGTGGAGTCGGCCCGTTCCAACCGAAGAGGCCTGTTCGGCAGCGCGACGGCGATGGGCAGTGGCTTCGGTTTTCTGTTGGCCACTGCGGCGTTTGCGTCCCTGGGCGGGTTGTCCAAGGAGCAGTTACTGTCGTGGGGCTGGCGGCTACCGTTCCTCGCGAGCGTCGTGTTGCTGGGGCTGGGTCTGTGGATGCGAGTCAAGCTCGAAGACACTCCCGCCGAGAAGGTTGCGCGTGCTGAAGGTGAGATCGTGAAGGTCCCGGTGGCCGAGCTGTTCCGATCACACTGGAGGCGCACCCTGCTCGGGGTGGGCATCTTCGTCGGCCCGTTCATGATCTACTCGATCTTCTCGACCTTCGCGATCACTTTCGCCACAACCTACTCGGGTGTGTCCCGTCAGGCGATGTTCAACATCCTGATCGTGGTGTCGGCGATCAACCTGGTCCTAATGCCCCTCTATGGCGCCCTCTCGGATCGCCTCGGACGCAAGAAGATCTTCGTCCCCGGGGTCGCTGGGATGTTGGTGACCTCCTTCCTGCTGTTCCCGGCGATCCAGTCCGGCAACGTCTGGTTGATCGCCGCTGTCTACATCGTGCAAGGGAGCTTGCTCTTCGGTGCGGTGCTGGGTACGGTCGGGTCTCTGTTCTCCGAGCTCTTCCCGACTCGAGTGCGGTTCACTGGGGCTGCGCTGGCCTACCAGGGCGCGACGTTGCTCGGCGGAGGGTTCGGTCCGTTGCTGATGGCGACGATCGGTGCCGGGGGCCGTGGGGTGTTCGCTATGGGACTGCTGATGGCGGGCACCGTCGCAGTCAGCCTCGTGTGTCTGGTCTTCCTGCAGGAGACTCGTCAGGTCGAGCTGGTCTCGCGTTGACACCACCGGAGTCGGCCCGGTGGCAATTGGCCGAGTCAGCCGCTCGTGTCAGGAGCGACATGGAACAGAGAGAGGACGGCGTCATTCCGTCGCCATCGTGACCGCCGGGGCGGCGCGATGCGGAGTCGGTCAAGCTGTGATCCACCGACGTTTTCCTGGGGTGTTCTGCGCGCCTGCGGCGCACAGACCAGCGTGTTTCGGGCGTGAGGTAGTCGCTGGTCTGCCCAGCTCTTCCACTTCGTTCCCGGTTGGGGCCGTGTCGGCCGGGCGGTCAGGGGATGGCTGGTTGTGGCGGTGTGTAGCCGATTGTGTTGTGCCACAACGTGAGCCAGGGATCGGTCCAGGGCCAGTGGCTGGGCAGGTGCAGGATCGGTCGGCGTTGCGGGCGCGCGAGCCGGGCGGGAATGTTGATGAGTTTGCGTCGCAAGGTGGTACCGCGGGCCTTGCCATGCGGGCCGCCGGCGAGGATGCCTGCCGCGCGCAGCAGGTTGTGGGCGATCGCCGCGCACAGTACCCATGCGGAATTGGCACCGAAGCGTCCCGAAGGGACGTGAGCGAGGGGACCATCGATCAGATCCGCGAACACGGTCTCGATCACAGCGTGTTTACGGTGGGTGATGTCGGCGTCGGCGACCGGTTCTTCAGAGTTGGTGAGGAACGGGTGGTATCGCCAGACCGGGAACAGTGCGTCGGGGTATCGGGCATCTTTCACGCGGCGCACGACCAGCCGGGCGGTGACGCGGTCTTTGGTGGAAGCGAAAGCGTTGTAACCGATTTCGGTGACCTCGGCGTCGGAGATCCACTCGCCGGTGTCGGGATCACGCACCGCGCCGGGATAGCGCACCGGGGTCCACGCGTCGTCGGGAATCGATGCGATCGCCGCGGTCACCGCCGCGTTCTTGGTCAGCACCAGCGAGAACCGCGCCCCGGCACGCAGCGCGGCGCGCACGACCTTACGGGTGCCGTAGGCGGAATCACCGCGTACCAGGATCGTGCCGGTGGTCCCGGCGGCGCGGGCGGTGCCGATCGCCGCGGTGACCATCGACGCCGCACCCTTACCAGAGCCGGTTTTCCCGGCACGCAGCCTGATTCCGGCGATCACCGGGGCGGCGAGGTCGGTACTGAGAGTGGCTGCCAGTGGTGAAAGCCCCTTGCGCAGAACCTGTTTCCCCGCGATCTTCGTATGACCGTAGGATGCGCCCTGCTTCTGATGCCCGTACACCGGGCGCAACAACGAGTCGATGTCCACGAACACTCTCGTTGCGGCGCCGGGCAGCAGATCGGTACGAGCAGCCAGCGCGAGCAGGTGCTCGCGCAGCACCGACTCCAACTGCTTGGCATGCCCGAAGGTGAACTCCCGCAACAGAGTTCCCACCGTCGAGGGCGCATACACGCCATCGAATAACCCGGTCATCCCGCCACTGCGCAGCAGATCGATATCGTCGATACTGTCCGCACCCGCGCACATCCCGGCGATCAGCGTGGCCAGCTTCGGCGCGAGGTTCGCCGATCCGGACTTGATCCGCGGCGAGGAGATCACAACCTTGTCCGCCAACATGCTGGTCAGACCGGTTTGCTCCGCCAATGTCATCACCGGCACCAAGCCCGCCACCGACACGAGGTTGTCATCATCGAACCGCGCCGAGGCCCCGGCGAACGTGTGGAACAATCGCACTGAAAGTGTCTGCCTGTCCTGGTCTTGATTAATGCGTGAGAACATCAATCATCCCAGCTCGTGTGCCACGAACGCCGAAGGCGGAGTTGCTGTTTGGGTTCTGCCGGAGGCGGTGCTGTGTGAGAGATGGAGGTAGGTCCTCCGGGGTCGCTCTGCAGGGAGAGGCCCCAAACCACCGTGGGCTGCGTCGGTTAAGTGCCGGGCGTGGTGAGCGCTACGGAAAAGGCGCGGCGAAGATCGCGTCAGGTGTGGGTCAGGAAGGCGAGCGCAAGCGAACCGCTGATGATGTGTCGTAAATGATTACGGTCTCGTCGAAACCGGGGCATGAGCTGGGCTTCGGGATGAGTCTGGGGGTTACCTGTCTACTGCCCAGATGGCGTCCGGCATATAGGCGGCGCGAGCCTGATCCGGGCTCTTGCATGGAACGTGGGAACCTGTCGCCCCGATACTGTTGCCGGCCGGTTGGCCGGCGGCGAGAGGGAGTTCCTCGAGCGGACACCACCGCAAGAGGTCGAGTACCGTTGCGGGGCACGGGGGCAGACCGTCTCGTAGTAGTGATGAAGCCCGGTAATGCGGGTGGAGCGAAGGGGACGGATCATCGGGTTCTGCTTGGTGGTCAACCGGTGCTGCCGGGAGGAGCCAGATGAGCGGATCAAAGTCGTTCGGTATTTCCAAGCACATGGTCCTCGAGGCGTATCGCAAGGTCAAGGCGAACAGGGGAGCGGCCGGTGTTGATGGTCAGTCGATCGAGCAGTTCGAGGTTGACTTGAACGGCAACCTGTATCGGCTGTGGAATCGGATGTCGTCGGGCAGCTATTTCCCGCCGCCGGTGCGGATGGTGGAGATCCCCAAGCCGGGAGGTAAAGGGGTCCGGATTCTCGGAGTCCCTACGGTTTCGGACAGAATCGCACAGTGAGGTTCACCCCGGGGAGTGGACACCGAGTTAGCGGGATGGTTGATCCTGCTGGTTAGCATGTCCTCATGCCTCCTCGTAAGCGTCGGTCGTTCACGGCCGAGTACAAGGTCGAGGCTGCGCATCGTGTGATCGATTCGGGTCGCACGGTGGCTGAAGTGTCCCGTGAGCTGGGTATTCACGAGAGTTTGCTGGGTACGTGGGTGAAGGATGAGCGTCGCCGGATCGCTGCGGCCGAGGTGCACGGTGAGAAGCCTCTGGATGCTGCTGAGAGGGCCGAATTGCTCAGGCTCCGAAGGCAAGTCAGCGAGTTGGAGAAGGATAATGCCTTCCTCTCAAAAGCTTCGGCTTATGCCGTGCGGCGGGTTATGTCGACCGCTGCCTGAAACCTGGTGGTCAAGGCATCTTTCTGTCGGCATTTTCTGAGGCCTGGGTTCAGTCTGGATGGGTCGGTGATGCCCTCCAGACGGGAGATGGTCGTGAGTGTTCAACGGGATTCGGTTGTCGTCACGGTGGATTCGGTCGTAGCGGAATTTCGGCGCTGGTTGGCGTATGAGAGGGCGCTTTCCCCGGCGACGGTGGAATGTTATGGCCGCCAAGCCCGAATCTTTCTGTCCGGCCTGCCCGCACCACTGGAGCAATCGCTGGCGCAGTTGGATGCGGCTCGGGTGATGGCGTTCATGCTGGACTTCTGTCCGGGCCGCAACACGTGGTCTGCGAAGGCGATGGTGACCTCCTTGCGGGCGGTGTTGCGGTTCCTGCACGTCAGTGGCCGAACCCAGGCGGCATTGGCTGGGGTTGTTCCGGCGGTGTCGGGGTGGCGACTGGCCTCGCTGCCACGAGGTATCGATGCCGCGACGGTAAACCGGATCGTTGCCGGTTGCGACCGGGGCACCGTGCTCGGGCGGCGTGACTACGCCGTGGTGATCATGCTCGTCCGTCTGGGGCTGCGCAGTGTCGAGGTCGCCCGCTTGCGGCTGGGTGACTTCGATTGGCGCGCTGGGGAGGTCACCGTTCACGGCAAAGGCGGCCGGGTCGACCGGTTGCCGGTGCCGGTCGAGGTCGGTGACGCTGTCACGGCCTATCTGATGGCGGGTCGGCCGGTCACCGAGTCGCGTGCGGTGTTCTGCGGGTCACGGCCGCCGTTCGGGCCGTTGGCGGCGTGCACGATCTCCACGATCGTCGGGTATGCCTGCGATCGTGCTGGGGTCGAGCGGGTGTTCGCTCACCGGCTCAGGCACTCTCTGGCCACCGATCTGTTGCGGGCTGGGGCGTCGCTGCCGGAGATCGGGCAGGTGCTGCGGCACCGCGACATCGCCTCCACCAGCATTTACGCCAAGGTTGATGTCGAGGCGTTGCGTCCGCTGGCGCGGCCGTGGCCGACCGGGGTGCTGTGATGACCGGGTTGCGTGAGGCTGCCGAGGAATACCTGGCGATGCGGCGGGCTCTGGGTTTCAAGCTCGTGGGCGAAGCCCGGTTGCTGATGCGGCTGGTCGATTACTGCCACGCACACGAAAGTGAGCACCTGACAACAGAATTGATGCTGGACTGGGCAACCGAACCCGGTCCGCGAGCGCGTTCGGCTGGAGCCTACTACCAGGGCCGCAAGCTGGCGGTCGCGCGGAACTTCGCCCGGCACCTGCAGATCCTGGACCCAGTCACCGAAGTCCCACCCGCCGACCTGCTGACCGGGCGCGCCCGGAAACTGGTGCCGCACCTGTTCACGCCCGAACAGGTCCAGGCACTGATGCGGGCGGCCACGCGAATAACGCCGCCGCTCAAGGCAAGTACCTGGTCCACCCTCATCGGGTTGCTCGCGGTGACCGGCATGCGCAGCGGCGAAGCCTGCCGCCTCGACCGTGACCACGTCGACTTCGACCAGGCCACGCTGCTGATCGTGAACACGAAATTCGGCAAGACCCGGCAGGTGTTCCTGCATCCGAGCACGATCGCGGCGCTGCGCCGCTACACCGATCTGCGTGACCGCTGCTGCCCGAACCCGGCGACCTCGGCGTTTTTCGTGTCCGCACGCGGCGGCAGGCTCAACGTCTCCCAGGTCGCACCATTGTTCGCCACGTTGCTCGACACCGCGGGAATCACCGCCGGCTCGGGTCGGCGCCGCCCGCGCCCGCACGACCTGCGCCATTTTCGTTCGCCGTCGCGACGCTGATCGATTTCCATCACGACGGTTCACCGGTCGAGCCGCGGTTGCCGGTGCTGGCGACCTGGCTCGGGCATGTCGACCCGAAATCCACCTACCACTACCTGCACGCCGCACCGCAGCTGCTCACCCTGGCCGCTCAGCGGATCGACAACAGCGAAAGGAGCCGGTCGTGACCGCACTCGCACCGGTGCTGCAACGGTTCTTCACCGACCGGCTGATCCGGCAACGCCAAGCCAGCCCCCACACCGTCGCGTCCTACCGTGACACCTTCTCACTGCTGCTGCGATTCACCCAGTCGCGCACCGGGATCCCGCCGCACCGCCTCGATATCACCGACCTGAACACCGAATTGATCACCGCGTTCCTGCAGCACCTCGAGCAACAGCGGACCAACAGCATCGCCACCCGCAACACCCGGCTCGCGGCGATCCACTCCCTGTTCCGCTACGCCGCCCAGCACATACCCGAGCACGCCGACCATATCGGCCGCGTGTTGTCGATCCCGCCGAAACGACACGACCGGACCATCGTCTGCTTCCTCACCAACGAAGAAACCCAGGCCCTGCTCGCCGCACCCGACCGCGCCACCCGGCTCGGCCGTCGCGACCACACCCTGCTGCGGCTGGCCTGCCAAACCGGGCTCCGCGTCTCCGAACTCATCTCCCTGACCAGAGATGACATCCACCTCGACACCGGCGCCCACGTCCGCTGCCACGGCAAAGGACGAAAAGACCGCGCTACCCCCATCACCCGGCCCACCGCCGCCGCACTGCGAGCCTGGACCACCGAAACCGGCGGCCGGCCCACCGACCCAGTCTTCACAACCCGGCAAGGACACCGCTTATCGACCGATGCAGTCGCCCGCCTGGTCACCAAACACGCTGCCACCGCAGCCATCTCGGCACCTACGATCACCGGCAAACGAGTCACCCCGCACACCCTTCGCCACACCGCAGCAATGGCGCTGCTGCACAGCGGAACCGACACCGCCGTCATCGCGCTCTGGCTCGGCCACGAAAGCCCCGCCACCACACAGATCTACCTCCACGCCGACATGACCCTCAAGGAACAAGCCCTCGCCCGCGTCCAACCGATCAACACCAGCCCCGGCCGATACCACCCACCCGACCAGCTACTCGCATTCCTCGAAGAACTCTGAACCGACCGGATTATGCCGATAAGAATCCTTCGGACGCACCAGGTTTCAGGCAGCGGTCGGCATAACCCGCCGCACGGCATAAGCCGAATTATGCCGTTGTCGGCATAATTCGGCGTACTTTGCCGCGATGCAGAAGAACCGGCCCGGTTCGATCTGATGGCCGAGTACGCCGGCCCCGATGACATCGCTGAGACGGCCGGCACCGTGTTGCGGTCGGGACCGCGGTTCTCCGTGCGCCGTATGGCACGGCTGCTGGGTGTGTCCACCTCGGGCTATTACCAGTTCGTGAAGCGCAGGGCGGCAACGGTTTCCACGCCGCGTCAGCAGCGCCGCGCGGATCTGACGGTGAAGATCTTGGATGTGCACGCGGAGTCGGACGGCACCTACGGGTCTCCGCGGATCACCGACGAGTTGCGTGAGCGCGGCGAGACGGTGAGTTACAAGACCGTCGCGGCGATCATGGCGCAGATCGGGATCGAGGGCATCAGTCCGCGCACGTTCAAGGTCCGCACGACGGTGACCGATCCGGGCGCGTCGTTCCCGCCGGACCTGGTGCGTCGCGTGTTCGATCAGGGCCGCCCGGACGCGGTGTGGACGACCGATTTCACGTATCTGACCTGCGGTGAGGGGGACATGTTCTTATGTGCTATCCGTGACGGGCATACTCGCCGGGTGCTCGGGCACGCGATGGCCGACCACATCGGCGCGGACGTGGTCCAGGACGCGATCGAGCAGGCCGTTGCCGTGCGCGGCGGCCAGGTGGTCGGGGCGATCCTGCATTCGGACCGTGGCGGCGAGTTCACCGCGGGTTTGACCGTGAAAGCCTGTGCGCGGCACGGTCTTCGCCGCTCGATGGGCGCGACCGGCATATGCTGGGACAACAGCCCGTCCGAATCGCTGTGGTCGAGTTTCAAGCACGAAATGTACTACCGGCACGCGTTCGCCACGAAATCCGAACTTGTTGCGGCAGTTGACAAATGGATCGACTGGTACAACACTTCCCGAAGACACTCCGCGATCGGCGGCATCAGCCCGATCCGCTACGAGCAGTCACTTCTGATAGACGCAGCGAACGCTGCGTAAGCAACTGTCCACGGTTCGGGGTGAATCTCACTCGGCTGTTCGCCCACTGGGCGATCGTGATCCCGTAACCGTGAACGACTCGATGGTGGGAGCCGTGTGACGGGCGACCGTCACGCACGGTTCTGAGAGAGCCGGGAGGTGAGCTCCCTCCCGGCCACTCGCTAGAAGACACTTTCTTCATTTCAACACACCACTACACCCTGATTACGTCGGTGGATTCAGGTTAAGCCTCGATCCACCGACGTAATCGGTGTGGGGTTTCGGCGGGAATAGGGAAAGTGCCTTCCGAGCTGCGATGATTGGTGTTCTCACGCATCAACCGTTGCGAGATCGGAAAGACACTTTCAGTGCGATTGTTTCACACGTTCGCCGAGGG
>CBJNFW010000302.1:0-10289 GCA_966435935.1 uncultured Nocardia sp. | reverse complement strand
ACTCACCGGCACCGGCGACGTCGCCGAGCTGCCGCCTGCGAGCGCACTCGAAACTTGGGCCGCCGCAACGCCTTGCGCGTGGGCCGCACTGCGGTACGCCCCGAGCGCCGAGGTGGAGGCGTCGTGAGCCAGAGCCTGCAACGCGCGCTGACCATCCTGGTCGAACTCGGCGAGGACCCCAGAACGCTGGACCAATTGGCGGCCAGACTGGAGGTGCACAAATCGACCGTGCTGCGGCTGCTGCAGACCATGGAGGCCGACCGCTTCGTCACGCACGACACCGGCCACCGCTACACGCTCGGCTCACGACTGTTCGAACTGGCCAATCACGCACTCGAACGCCGTGACGTGCGCAGCCTGGGCCGCCCGCACCTGGAAGCGCTCAATGCCGACACCGGGCAGACGGTGCACCTGGCGACCTACGAGTCCGGCGAGGCGATCTACATCGACAAACTCGACGCCACCCAGAGCGTGCGGATGTACTCACGGGTCGGCCGCCCGGCGCCGCTGCACTGCACCGCCGTCGGCAAGGTGCTGGTCGCCGCCCACCCGCGCGCGCAGTGGCGGGCCATCGCCGAGCGACTGGACTACCATCCGTTCACCGACCGCACCATCCGCACCCCCGAGCGATATCTCGACGAGCTGGAACACGTTGCGGCCCAAGGGTTCGCCGAGGACCACGAGGAACACGAGAGTTTCGTCAACTGCGTCGCGGCGCCGGTTCGCGACGGCACCGGCGCGGTCGTGGCCGCGCTCTCGGTCTCGGTACCGGATGTGCTCCTGGACCACGAGCAGGTGCTCGGCCTGCTGCCGCGGGTCCGGGCCACGGCCCAGGCCATCTCCGCCGAGCTCGGCTGGACCCCGCGAACCGATCCCCGCCCGTCCGATCATCCGAAAGGCACACCGTGAGCGAGAAAACCGCCGTCCGAACCACCGAGGCTCCCGCACCGGCGCACACCTTCTCCCAGGGGGTGCGCAAAGGCCCGTTCGTCCAGGTCTCCGGTCAGGGCCCGGTCGACCCGGCCACCGGCGAATATCTCCATCCGGGCGATGTCGCCGCCCAGACGACGCGCACCCTGCAGAATGTCCGGGCGATCGTGGAAGCGTCCGGAGCCACCTTCGACGATGTGGTGATGCTCCGGGTCTACCTCACCGAGCAGGAGAACTTCGCCGCCATGAACGAGGCATACGGCGAATTCGTTCGCGAACACACTCCCGGCGGCGTTCTCCCTTGCCGCACAACGATTTTCACCGGCCTACCGCGGACGGAGATGCTGGTGGAGATCGACGCGTTCGCGATCGCCACCGGCTAGCGGGACTCAGGCGGTGATCTCGCCGAGAATCCCCAGCACAGCGTCGGAGGTGTAGAACGGCTCGAGGCGCGCACGGATCAGGCCGGCCAGCACGCCGTTCTCCTTGGCCGCCTCGATCACCCCGGGGCCGTAGCGCAGGATCTCGGTGCGGATGTCCTCCTCGGACAACCCCAGCTCCGGCAGCAGACCCGCCAGGGTGTGAGCGCCGTATTTGGTGAAGAACACCTCCACGCATTCGTCCAGCAGCAGGCCGAAGTACTCCTTGTCGCGCGTGGTGAGCGCGATCCGGTGCACGATCTGCGCGAGCTCGCGCACATCCTGCTGGCTCAGATATTCGCGCAGGCCGCTGACCGGTTCGCCCGCGTGCAGATCCCAGAACTCCATCGCGGCACTGTGTACCGGCGCATTGCGCAACATCTCGCGAATCGCGTTGTTGGTGCGCTTGAGCGCGAAAAGCGCTCCCTTACCGGCCATCTCACCGATGAACGTGCCGTCCGTGGCCTTCTCCGCGGCCTTGCGCGCCGATTTGGCGGCCGAGGTGCCGAACGAGACCAGCGATCCCACGCCCGGAATCTTCGAGGCCATCTGCCGATTGGACTCCATGAAGTCATCGATGAGCCGGTCGACGAATTTGGCCGCGACGGTGGCGACGAGCGGACTCTCGGTGAGCCGCTCGAGCAGACGCTCCTGCGCCTGGTGCATGCCGAAGACCTTCTCCAGCAACGCTTCCACCGGTTCGCGATCCACCACGTCGCCGAGGGTGTAGTCCGCGTTGCGCGCGATGTTGTCGTAGATCGCGTCGGCGAACACCCCGACCGAATCCCCGATCGCCGGACCGCCGCCGATCCGGTCCACGACCACCCGCAACGTCCGCTTCGCATCCTCGACGGTGACCACGTCGCGAAAGACGATGGTGTCGGCCAGCTCGAGCACCGTGGCCACATCCCGGCCGACCACCTCGGTGAACCGGTCGCCGGTCACCTCCGCGAGAATGAAGTCGACTTGCGCGTCGAGCAGTCGCTCGGCGATCTCGCGCGGCTGGGCCATCGGTACCCCTAGTTCGTTCCCTGGCCCGCCCGATCAGCCGGGATCGTTGCGGTGCAACGATTTCCGGATCTCGTCCAGGCGCTCTCGCGCGGATTTCGACCGCGCCTGCCACTGTTCCTGCACACTGCGGCCCGCCCGGGTCTGCCGATCGAGTTCGCCCATGCCCTGCGCGTTGCCGAAGCGTCGCTCGACCTTATCGCGAACCGACTCGAAAGTAGGGGCACCGGATTCGGAATATCCGCCGATATCGGACACCGAGGTCGGCGGCCCCGGTATGACGGGCGCCGAACCCCGCTGGTCGTACGAGGTCGGCACACCGGGCGCGCTCGGCGGCGCGACGGGATCGGTGGGCGAACTCACATCCGGATCCCAGGCCATATGACCGCTCTCGGCGGACAGTTCGGCCGCCACCAGATGTAGCTGCGCGAGGCCGGGCCGCCCGGCGGTCGCCGCGAGCACCACCGCGAGCAGGTCCTCGTCCGGCAATGCCGCGAGCAACTCCGCCAGATCATCCACCGGATCGGTCACGATTCCCACCTCACAGACACTCGGTCACGACATATCCCCAGGTTACGTACTTCGACCGAGCGTGGCATCCGGGGGAACGATCAGACCGGGGGCGGATCGGCCACGGCCGGCCGGGCAAGGACCGAACGCACCCAGTCCGCCACAGTCTGAGCCCAGCCCGGAATCACGATCAGATCGTTGTGGCCGGCTCCGGGATAGATGTGCAGCCGTTTGGGCTCGGGCGCGGCCGCGAACAGTTCGTGTCCCATTCGCACGGGCAGCAGTTCGTCCTGATCGCCGTGCATGATCAGCACCGGCGCACGCAACGAGCGGATCCGGTGCAGACTCGGGAAGGCGTCGGGCACAAGCAGTCTCGGGATATAAGGATAGACCGCGCCCGCCGCGTCGCGCAGGCTGGTGAAGGTGGACATGAGAACCAGTGCGGCGGGCGGATATCGGGTCGCCAATTCCGTCATCACTCCGCCGCCCAGCGATTTACCCAGGTACACAACATGATTCGGATCCACCCCGGGACGGGCGAGCAGCGCGTCACGCGCGGCGCGGGCGTCCAGATACATCCCGCGTTCGCCGGGATGTCCTGCGCTGCGGCCGAATCCGCGATAGTCGAACACGAGCACATCGAAGCCGGCTGCCGCCAGCAGGGCCAGCACCGGTGACCGATCGCCGATATTGCCGGCGTTACCGTGGGCGAACAGGATGTGCCCCAACGGATTCGCCGCGCGCACGAACCATCCGTTGATCAATGTGCCGTCCGCGGCGGTGAAGTAGAGGTCCTCGTACTCGAGCCCGAATCGCTCGGGCGTCACCGTGATCTCCCGCACGGGCAGGAAGGTCAGGGCGTTGAGGAACGGCGTCGCCGGGTGTCGCATGTATCCCTCCTGCCCGAATCGATGGCGGACGAATCAACGGTAGCCGATGGTGATGTCCGGACGGCGGCTCGGATCGAGCCATTTCAGCAGCGCGACCACCGCGTTGCGCGGCGTCTCCACACACCCCTGCGACGGGATTCCGGCGTCCACGTGGACGAAGAAAGCCGATCCCGCGCCCGCCCGAACCGGCGCGGTGTTGTAGCCGATCACGATCGCGTAGTCGTAGCTCGTGCCGGCCCGGCCCAGATTCTCTCCGTCCTTCTCGTCGAACGGGCACGTGCCGGGCGCGCAGTGCTGGTAGGTGTTGTACTGCGGGCTGTTCGGATCGCTGACCCACCAGTCGCTGTCGCCGATCTGCCGATAGGGCATCCGCGTCCCCGGATTCGCCTGCCGCCCGAATGCCGAGGGCAGCCCGAACGTGCCGATCGGCGTGCGGTTCAAACCCTCGTGTGTCTGCCCGACCCCCTGGGTGCCGACCCGAACCGTCACGGGCGCAAGGGCACTGGTCCAACCGTTGCCCGAGCGCTGCCAGGCCTGCAACGAGCCGGTCGTACCACCGGGCCCCGCCACCAGCACCGTCACCAGCTGATCGGTCCCCGCGGGCGGCGCGGGCACGCCCGCCGGAAGGCCGGCATTCCCGCCGTCGTAGTTCACCGGCTGCTCGGCGGCCCGGGTAGCCGGCACCGCACTGGATGCCGGGACCACACTCGTCGGCGACGGAGCGTGACCCGCCGTCCGCGCCTGCTGTCCGCAACCGGCCGCCAGCAGCACGAGCGCGGCGGCCGGCACGGCGCGACGCAGGAGATTCCGGGACACACTCATCGGCCGAGCTTAACCGGCGAGGATCACAAGACCCACGTCACGACGGAATTGCCCGTGTTCAGTGCGACGTCCGCGGGCGGCGAGCCGGTCCCGCCGCCCGCGCCGACCGGGGCCCCACGTTCGCGCAGGACCCCCGCCTGAGTGGGACAACTCGCACCCGAGCCGAACCAGCACCGCCTCGAGCGGCCACGGTCCGCGCCTCGCGGCCGAGGAGGATCAGGCGCGCAGCACGGCCCCGACCGACGCCGCGGCCGCCTCGACCGCCGCGTCGCGGGCGGCACTGGCCTCGTCCTCGGTCAGGGTGCGGTCGGGGGCGCGGAAGCGCAGGGCGTAGGTGAGCGATTTGCGGCCCGCACCGGCCTGTGCGCCCTCGTAGACGTCGAACAGGGCGATATCCTCGAGCAGATCGCCCGCACCGGAGCGCAGCGCCGCTTCGAGGGCAGCGGCGGGGATCGAACGCTCGACACTCACCGACACGTCCTGCAGCACCGCCGGGAACGGGGAAATCCTCGGGGCCGGACGAGATTCGCGCAGCGGGAGTGCGTCCAGGTCCAATTCCAGCGCGCAGGTGCGCGGCGGCAGGCTCGCACGCTCGAGCACCGCGGGATGCAATTCGCCCGCGTGGCCGACGACCCGGCCGTCCACGACCAATTCGGCGCAGCGGCCCGGATGGAACGGCAGGTAGGCCGCGGCCCGGCGCTCGATCCGCACTCCGGCGGCATCGGCCACCGCGTCGGCGAGCGCGAAGGCGTCGGCGGCCTCCACGGCCCGGCCCGCACCCCACGGACCGCGCGGTTCGCGACGTCCGGTGAGCACCGCGGCGACATGCACCGGCTGTGCGGGCAACGATTCGATCAGCTCGGCGATCTGCTCGTCGGTGGGCCGCCGATCCACCGGCAGTTCGGCGACCGGACGGGTCTTCGGTCCGGGCAGCACCACCTGTTCGATGCCGTAGATCGACAGATCGCGTTCGCCGCGAGAGATGTTGCGCGCGGCCACTTCCAGCAGTCCGGGCAGCAGGGTCGTGGCCAGTTCGGCCCGTTCGGCATCCAGCGGGTTGAGCACGCGCATGGTCACCCGGCGGACGTCCTCGGCGTCCAGACCCCACAGGTCGAACGTCCCGGCCTGCAGGAAGATCGACACCGGCACTTCGACGCAGCCGGAGAAGGCCAGGGCGCGGCTGACCGCGCGACGGCGGCGCTGCGCGGGCGTGAATCCCCGCCCCGCGGGCGCGGTCGGCAGTACCGAAGGAATCTGTTCCAGCCCCTCGAGCCGCAGCACCTCCTCGACCAGATCGGCGGGCTGCACCAGATCGGGACGCCAGCTCGGCGGGGTCACGACGAGCTGACCGTGCCCGCTCTCGCTGACGTCGACCTCGACCGCGCAGCCGATCTGCGCCAGTCGCCGCGCGGCCGTTCCGGTCGGGTAGCTCACCCCCGCGGTGCGGTCGGGCAGGTCCAGATCCATCCGGATCGGTGTCGCCTCCGGCACCGGCAGGCGCACGTAGGTCAGCGCGGATTCGACTGTGCCACCGGCGATCTCGGCGAGCAACGAGGCCGCGCGATCGAGTGCGGCGACATTCACCTCGGGGTCCACCACCCGCTCGTAGCGGCGCCCCGCCTCGGACACCAGCTTGTGCCGGCGCGCGGTGCGGTAGACCGCGAGCGGGTTCCAGGTGGCCGCCTCGAGCAGGATGTCGGTCGAAGCCGAACTCACCTCGGTCGACGCGCCGCCCATGATCCCGGCCAGCGATACGACCCCCGAATCGTCGGCGATGACGGTGTCCGCGCTGTCCAGGACCCGCTCGGCCTCGTCCAGGGTGCGCAGCGTCTCGCCCTTGTTGGCGCGCCGGATCACCAGTGGCCCGGTGACTTTCGCCGCGTCGAAGGCGTGCAGCGGCTGACCGAGCTCGAGCATCACGTAGTTGGTGACATCGACCGCGGGCGAGATGGGCCGCACTCCGGCCAGCAGCAGCCGTCGCTGCAACCACCACGGGCTGACCGCGGACGGATCGATGCCGGTGACCCGCCGCGCCGCGAAACGAGTACAGCCGGACTCGGGTTCGACCCGCACCGACCACGCCTCGGCCGCATCGTCGGGCAGGGTGCGCACCGCCGGGTCGGCGTACTCCAGATCGAACCCGCAGGCGAGTTCGCGGGCCAGGCCGCGCACCGAGAAGCAGTAGCCGCGGTCGGGGGTGATGTTGAGTTCGATCACCGTATCGTCCAGGCCCAGCAGCTCGTTCGCGTCGGCGCCCGGATCGGCGGTCCCCGGCTCGAGCACCAGGATGCCCGAATGATCCTTGCCGATACCGAGTTCGGCGACCGAGCAGATCATGCCGTTGGAGACGTGCCCGTAGGTCTTGCGCGAGCTGATCTGGAACCCGCCGGGCAGCACACCGCCGGGAAGCACCACCACGACCAAGTCGCCGACCGCGAAATTCCTTGCACCGCAGACGATCTCCTGCAGTTCCGGCCTGCCCACGTCGACCTTGCAGAACCGGATCGGCTTCTTGAACTCGGTCAGCTCGGTGATCTCGGCGACCCGGCCGACCACCAGCGGATGTTCCAGGTCACCGGTGACCGGCTCGAGCTCGTCGAGCTCCTCGACCTCCAGACCGACCCGGACGAAGCCCGCATCGAGCTCCTCCGGCGTCACCGACCATTCGGGGGTGGTGCGCTGCAGGATTTCCGTCAGCCAGGACTGCGCTACTCGCACTGGTCTTTTCGCTTTCTCGTGTGCCCGTCTCTCGCGGGTTCGTATGGTGTGCGGGGTGGTGCGACCTACCGGGTCAGGACTGGATGCCGAAGGGCAGGGTGAACCGCACGTCGCCCTCGATGATGTCGCGCATATCAGGAATTCCGTTGCGGAACTGCAAGGTTCGCTCGAGGCCCATGCCGAAGGCGAAACCGCTGTACACCTCGGGGTCGATTCCACTGGCGATCAATACCTTCGGATTGACCATGCCGCAGCCGCCCCACTCGACCCAGCCGGCCCCGCCCTTCTTGTCCGGGAACCACACGTCCACCTCGGCGGAGGGCTCGGTGAACGGGAAGTAGTTGGGCCGCATCCGAGTTCGCGTCTCGGGCCCGAACAGCGCCCGCGCGAACGCGTCCAGCGTGCCGCGCAGGTGGGCCATGGTCAGGCCCTTGTCCACGGCCAGACCCTCGACCTGGGAGAACACCGGGGTGTGCGTGGCGTCGAGTTCGTCGGTGCGGAAGGTGCGGCCCGGGCACACCACGTAGATCGGCAGTTCACGCGAGAGCAGCGAGCGCACCTGTACCGGCGAGGTGTGCGTGCGCAGGACCTGGCGCGAGCCCTCGGCGTCCGAGGCCCCCTCGCCGGAAGTGAACCGCGCGAGGTGGAAGGTGTCCTGCATGGTGCGTGCGGGGTGATCGGGCAGGAAGTTCAGCGCATCGAAGTTGAAGTGCTCGGTCTCGACCTCGGGCCCCTCGGCCACCTCCCAGCCCATGCCCACGAAGACATCGGCGACCTGTTCGGAGATGACGGTGATCGGATGGCGCGCGCCGACCGGGGCACGCCGGGCCGGAAGCGTCACGTCGATCGCCTCGGCGACCAGCACCGCCGCATCGCGCTCGGCGAGCAGTTCGGCCCGGCGCGCCTCGAACGCCTCGCTCACTCGCGTGCGCGCGACGTTGACGCGCTTACCCGCGTCGGCCTTGTCCTGTTTGGGCAGGCTGCCCAGTGATCGCTGGGCCAGCGAGATCGGCGACTTGCCGCTCATGTGCTCGGTCTTCGCGGCCGCGAGCGAGTCCAGATCCGCGGCCGCGGCGAAAGCCTTCTCCGCCGCTTCTGCCGCGGCGCTCAGCGATTCCTCGCTCAGTCCCGCCTGCGATGCCGGATCCTGGTCGGCTCGTGCGTTGTCCTCGGCCACGATGGTTCGTCTCTCCCCTTGGTTCGGGTCTGTACTCACATGGGTCTGCACTGACATTGTTGCTGGTCGAATCGTAAGCGATTCGATCGGCCCGGTTCACGGCCTTTTCCCGGCCTCGCGGAGAGTGCGCATCCGGCTCGTTGGCGTGCGATGTCCCCGGCCCGGCACACTGGTCGGCGATGGAATTGCCCGAACTTCCCGATCTGCCCGTCCGCGAGGCCCTCGGCCGCATCGTCGAGACGCTGGCGCAGCGCGAGACCGCCGTCCTGGTCGCCCCGCCGGGTACCGGAAAGACCACGCTGGTACCGCTCGCGTTGGCCGCCGGGACGACCGGCCGGGTGCTGGTGGCCGAACCGCGGCGCCTGGCCGCACGGGCAGCGGCCGCGCGGATGGCCGCGCTGCTGGGCGAACCGGTCGGCCGGACGGTCGGTTATTCGGTGCGCGGCGACCGGCGGGTGAGTGCCCGAACCCGGATCGAGGTGGTCACCTCCGGGTTGCTGGTGCGGCGGTTGCAGAACGATCCCGAACTCGCCGGCGTGGACGTGGTCGTCCTGGACGAATGTCACGAACGTCATCTGGACGCGGATCTGCTGCTGGCCCTGCTGCTCGACGCGCGGGCCGGGCTGCTACCGGATCTGCGGGTGCTGGCCACCTCGGCCACGGTTGCCGCGGACCGGCTCGCGGACCGGCTCGGCGGCCCCGCACCCGCACCGATCCTCGAGTTGCGGGTGCGGGCCTATCCGGTGGATGTCGCGTATCTCCCGGCTCTGCCGCGCGAGCGAACCGAAGCCCAGGTGGCCCGCGCCACCCGCACCGCGCTCGACGAGACGTCCGGTGACGTTCTGGTCTTCCTTCCCGGTGCGGCCGAGATACGCCGGACCACCCAGCTGCTGTCCGATCTGCGCGATGTCGACGTGCTCGCCCTGCACGGCAGGCTCTCGACCGCGGGACAGGACGCCGCGCTGCGTCCCGGGCCGCGCCGCCGGGTCGTATTGGCCACGGCGGTCGCCGAATCCAGCCTGACGGTGCCGGGCGTGCGTGCGGTGGTGGATTCCGGCCTTGCCCGGGTGCCGCGGATCGATCGCGGTCGCGGACTGTCCGGCCTTGCGACGGTTCGGGTTTCGGCGGCGGTCGCCGAACAGCGGGCCGGGCGCGCCGGTCGGCAGGGGCCGGGCCGGGCCTGGCGATGCTGGCCCGAGAACGAGCATTCCACCCTGTCCGCCTATCCCGAACCGGAGATCCGCACGGCGGATCTGACCCGTCTGGCGCTCGAACTGGCCTGCTGGGGCACGCCGGACGGGCGCGGTCTGGCCTGGTGGGACGATCCGCCGCCCGGCGGGCTGGCCGCGGGCCGAGAGGTATTGCGCACGCTGGGCGCGGTGGACGCGAGCGGCACGGTGCCCGACCGCGGTCGCCGGCTGGCCCGGGCAGGCCTGCATCCGCGACTGGCTCGCGCGCTGCTGGACGGCGCGGCGGAGGTCGGCGCGCGGACGGCAGCGGAAGTGGTCTCGCTACTGGACGACGAAACGCTCGCGGCCACAACAGATCTCGCCGCAGGACTACGCGATGTGCGGCGGCAGCGCCCGGACCGCTGGCGGCGTGAAGTCGAGCGGCTGACCCGGCTCGCGACCGAGATCGCAGTGCCCGCCGAACGCGGTTCGCCGTCCCGGAGCGCCGCACCCGCCGTGCCGAACTCGCGGGTCCGGCCGGCGGGCGCCGTGCCGGATGCGCGCAGCGGGCAGCGGCGCAATCAGGGCGCGAGCCGGGCCGCCGGAGTCGGCGGCACCGGCGCCCGCCGCTCCGGCGAGACCGAGC
>CBJNFW010000301.1:0-10402 GCA_966435935.1 uncultured Nocardia sp. | reverse complement strand
CCGCATCCTGGCGCTGCTGCGCGGTGAGAAGGAGGAGGTGCTCACCCTGCACCTCGAGCCCGATACCGAGGAGCCCGAAGAAGGTGAACGCACCATCTTCGAGGGCCGCATCGCCCTGAAATTCGGCATCGCCGACCAGGGCCGCGCGGCCGACACCTGGCTGCTGGACACCGTGCGCTGGGCGTGGCGGACCAAGTTGCAGGTGAGCCTCGGCATCGATATCCGGATGCGGCTGCGGCAGTCCGCCGAGAAGGACGCGGTCGACGTCTTCGCCAACAATCTGCGCGATCTGCTGCTGGCCGCGCCGGCGGGCACCCGCACCACGATGGGCCTGGACCCGGGTTACCGCACCGGCGTCAAGGTGGCCGTGGTCGACGGCACCGGCAAGGTGGTCGCCACCGAGGTCATCTATCCGCACAAGCCGCAGAACCAGACCGAGAAATCCCTGGCCGTGCTGGGCGCCCTCGTCGCCCGGTTCAACGTGGAGCTCATCGCCATCGGCAACGGCACCGCCTCGCGCGAGACCGATGCCCTTGCCGCACAGCTGATCTCCCGTATCCCGGAGAACAAGCCCACCAAGATCGTGGTCTCCGAGGCCGGCGCGTCGGTGTACTCGGCCTCGGCCTACGCCTCGCAGGAACTGCCGGATATGGACGTCTCGCTGCGCGGTGCGGTCTCGATCGCCCGCCGCTTGCAGGATCCGCTGGCCGAATTGGTGAAGATCGATCCCAAGTCGATCGGCGTGGGGCAGTATCAGCACGACGTCTCCGAGACGCTGCTGGCCCGATCGCTCGGCGCGGTCGTCGAGGATGCGGTGAACGCGGTCGGCGTGGATGTGAACACCGCGTCGGTGCCGCTGCTGTCGCGGGTATCGGGCATCGCTTCGTCGGTGGCGGAATCCATTGTCGCGCATCGTGATCAGAACGGTCCGTTCCGCAACCGCAATGCCCTGCTGAAGGTGCCGAGGCTGGGGCCGAAGGCATTCGAGCAGTGCGCGGGCTTCCTGCGCATCCGCGGCGGCGACGATCCGCTGGACACCTCCGCGGTGCACCCGGAGGCTTATCCGGTCGTGCGGCGCATGCTCGAGTCCACCGGCCGCGATGTGGCCGGGCTGATCGGCAACACCACCGTGTTGCGGGCGCTGCGTCCCGGTGAATTCACCGACGAGCGCTTCGGCGTGCCCACCGTCACCGACATCATCGCCGAGCTGGAGAAGCCCGGTCGCGACCCGCGCCCGGAATTCAAGACCGCCGAGTTCGCCGCCGGGATCGAGAAGGTAGCCGACCTGCAACCGGGCATGGTGCTCGAGGGCGTGGTCACCAACGTGGCCGCCTTCGGCGCCTTCATCGATATCGGCGTCCACCAGGACGGTCTGGTGCACGTCTCGGCCATGTCGCACAACTTCGTCAAGGATCCGCGCGAGATCGTGAAATCCGGCGACGTGGTGCGGGTCAAGGTGCTCGAGGTCGATGTGGCCCGCCAGCGCATCGGCCTGTCCCTGCGTTTGGACGACGAACCCGGCGCGGGCAAGCCCGAGCGCGGTGATTCGCGCTCGCGGCAGCAGGGCGGTCAGCGCGGCGGCGGCAATCCGCGTCAGCAGGGCCGCAATCAGCAGCAGGGCGGGCAGGGCCGTGGCCAGCAGGGTCAGGGTCAGGGCCGTAACCAGCAAGGGGGGCGGAACCAGCAGCGCCGCAACGCATCCGAACCAACCGGCGCGATGGCCGACGCCCTGCGTCGAGCCGGATTCGGCAAGTAGGCTCGTCGCCAGGACGCGGTGTCCGGCCCCGGCGGTCGGCATCCGGTGAGATGCGCCCCTGCCGGGGGTGGAGGTGCCGCACAATGTGGCTGGGAGGGTAACGCGGATCCGGTGGCCCCCGCGCCCCGGAGCGCGGAAACGACGGGATATGGCAGGTATGCGACGGTGGCTGGACGAGACCGTGGTCACGCACGGCCACCTGCCGCTGCTGTGCTTCCTGCTCGGATTCATCGTCGGTTTCCTGCTGATCCGGCTCAGCGTCCGGTTGATCCGCAAGCGGGTGCGCTGGTGGCCCGGCAACCTGCGCGCGGGCGATGTGCACATCCACCACATGGTGTTCGGCGTGGTGCTGGTGCTGGTGTCCGGGATCGGCCTGGTCGCCCTCTACCACAGCGGAGTCGGCACGATCAGCGTGCTGGCCTCGGCATTCGGTCTCGGCGCCGCGCTGGTCCTGGACGAATTCGCGCTCATCTACTACCTACGCGACGTCTACTGGGAGGAACAGGGCCGGACCTCGGTCGACGCGGTGTTCGTCGCCTTGGCGGTGACCGGACTGCTGGTACTGGGCTTTCATCCGCTCTGGCTGCTGGACGTAGGAAATATCCGGCATGACCACAGCCCCACCGGCCGCACCTTCCTGAGCCTGTTCGCACTGGTCAATCTGATGCTGGCCGCGATCGTCATCGCCAAGGGCAAGATCTGGACCGGACTGTTCGGTATGTTTTTCCTGCCCCTGCTGGTCGTCGGGGCGCTGCGGCTGAGCCGGCCCGGCGCACCGTGGGCGCGCTGGCGATATGCCGGCCGGCCCCGGCTGATGCAGCGGGCGATCCGGCGCGAACGCCGTTATCGGCGGCCGGTGATCCGTGCGAAGATCTTCGTCCAGGATCTGATCGCCGGGAAGCCCGACCCCGTGGCGCATATGCGGGTCGCCGCGGAGGAGGAGTTGGCCCGCACGGTGCTTCCCGCACCCGCACCGCCGCATCCGATCGGGCAATCCCGGCCGAGAATTCCCGGTCACGGCCGCCGGGCCGGGGGCGATTAACGGTCGTGCGCGGTCCTCTGGCACAATACTCGGGTTGCCTTGGGCGGATCTGCCCAGCGCACCGCCCATATCCGGAGCACGAACCGGTCGAGCGCCCAGTGCGCGCCGCCAGGTTCCTCTGTTCGCGCGAACTCCACAAGGACGGAAATGAACACCCTCGACTTCGTCGATGAAAAGTCGCTGCGCAGCGACGTCCCCGACTTCCGGCCGGGCGACACCATCAATGTGCACGTCAAGGTCATCGAAGGTAACAAGGAGCGCATCCAGGTCTTCAAGGGCGCCGTGATCCGGCGTCAGGGTGGCGGCATCCGCGAGACCTTCACGGTCCGCAAGGTTTCCTTCGGTGTCGGTGTCGAGCGCACCTTCCCGGTGCACAGCCCCAACATCGATCACATCGATGTGGTGACCCGCGGTGACGTCCGCCGGGCCAAGCTGTACTACCTGCGCGATCTGCGCGGCAAGGCCGCCAAGATCAAGGAAAAGCGCTGACCACATCCCGCTGACGGGATCGCGTTGTTCGAAAGCCTCCGGCCGCACAGCCGGAGGCTTTCGGCTTCTCGGGTCATCGACCCGCCGCGAATGCCAAGTGCGGCTAGGTTGTTCGTCGTGATGCGGGACAGTGAGACGATGCGCGAATCCGACGACGTGCGGGCGGGCGGATTCACGCCGCGCCGGTCCCGGGTGAATACCTCGCGCGGCCGGACGCGGAAGAAACAACGCCCCTTCTGGCAGGAGTTGCCGATTCTGCTGGTCATCGCGGCGGTGGTCGCGGCGTTGGTGGTGACGTTCATCGGTCGGCCGTATGTGATTCCGTCGCAGTCGATGGAACCCACGCTGCACGGTTGTCCAGGGTGTACCGGCGACCGGATCTACGTCGAGAAGCTCGGTTACGACTTCGGTGATCCGAAGCCGGGCGATGTGATCGTGTTCGTTGGTCCGAGCGGATCGTGGAACAAGGAGTACCACACGAATCGCTCCAGCAACGTCGCCGTGCGCGGCGTGCAGAACTTCTTCTCCTTCTTCGGCTTGGTGCCGCCGGATGAGAACGACCTGGTCAAGCGGGTGATCGCGGTGGGCGGTCAGACGGTGCAGTGCTGTGATGCGCAGGGGCGGGTGCTGGTCGACGGCAAACCGCTCGACGAGCCGTACGCGCGCTACATCTTCCCGTATCAGCCAGGCCTGCCCTTCGCGGTCGAGACGGCGATGGGGGTGTCGACCAATCCGGCGGGGCGGGAGTTCGGCCCGATCAAGGTGCCCGAGGGCAATCTGTGGGTGATGGGCGACAACCGCAACGATTCGCTCGACTCGCGCGGGCATATCGACGATCAGTACACGGGCACCGTACCGGTGCAGGATGTACGCGGTAAGGCGGTGTTCAAGATCTGGCCGCTGAACCGGATCGGGCCGGTGCGATCGCAGGATCCGCAGCAGAACTGAGTGCGTCGTGCCGAACGCGTTGCGGCACTTGTCGACATCCCGGTCACCGGCGCAGGTGTGGGCGGGATAACCTGTTCGGCGTGGCAGACGAATTCGACTCGAGGGCGTCGACCGAGGTGGACGACGACGGTGCGAGCGCGCCGGTGCCGCGCCGTCGGCGATCGCGGGGCAGGAAGCAGAAGAAGCAGCGCCCGTTCTGGCAGGAGTTGCCGATTCTGATCGTGATCGCGGCGGTGATCGCGGCCTTGGTGGTGACGTTCATCGGTCGGCCGTATGTGATTCCGTCGCAGTCGATGGAACCCACGCTGCACGGTTGTCCAGGGTGTACCGGCGACCGGATCTACGTCGAGAAGCTCGGTTACGACTTCGGTGATCCGAAGCCGGGCGATGTGATCGTGTTCGTTGGTCCGAGCGGATCGTGGAACAAGGAGTACCACACGAATCGCTCCAGCAACGTCGCCGTGCGCGGCGTGCAGAACTTCTTCTCCTTCTTCGGCTTGGTGCCGCCGGATGAGAACGACCTGGTCAAGCGGGTGATCGCGGTGGGCGGTCAGACGGTGCAGTGCTGTGATGCGCAGGGGCGGGTGCTGGTCGACGGCAAACCGCTCGACGAGCCGTACGCCCGGTACCTGTACCCGTATCAGGCAGGTCTGCCGTTCGCGGTCAAGACGCCGATGGGGCTGTCGATCAATCCGGTCGGGCGGGAGTTCGGTCCGGTGAAGGTGCCCGAGGGCAATTTGTGGGTGATGGGTGACAACCGCAACGAATCCGCCGATTCACGCGCACATCAGGACGACGAGTTCTCCGGCAGCGTCCCGGTGAAGGATGTGCGTGGCAAGGCGGTGTTCAAGATCTGGCCGCCCGGGCGGATCGGTCCGGTGCGATCCCAGAATCCCCAGCAGAACTGACCAGCTGTGTGCATCCGCCGGGCCTGTGGGGAGTCCGGCGCGGACAGTTGTGAAGAGCGAACGGATAATCGAACGGTGGGTGCAGTGGCGCGCAACGGGCAACGAGCCGGGGACTGGCCGCCGCGAGTGGTGATGCGCAAGGCCGGTGGTCTGCGCACGCTCGAGGCGGCCCTGATTCGCAGCGGCCTGGGGCCGGTTGCCGGAGTCGACGAGGCCGGGCGGGGGTGCTGTGCGGGTCCGCTTGTCGTGGCGGCCTGCCTGCTCGCGCCCAAGGCATACGATTCGCTCGCCGGTCTGGATGATTCCAAGAAACTCACCGAGGCCGCTCGCGAGGAGCTGTTCCCGATCATCAAGCGCCGGGCACTGGCTTGGCAGGTGGTGGTGATTCCGGCCTGGGAAATCGATGCGATCGGCATCCACGTCGCCAATATCGAGGGGATGCGGCGCGCGGTGGCAGGATTGGATCAGCGGCCCGGTTATGTGCTCACCGACGGTTTCAAGGTGCCCGGTATCGTGCCGCCCTCGCTGCCGGTGATCGGCGGTGACGCGACGGCGGCGTGTATCGCCGCGGCCAGCGTTCTGGCCAAGGTGACCCGCGACCGGATCATGGTCGAGATGGACGGCCGACTGCCCGGCTACGGTTTCGCGGCGCACAAGGGATACAACACGCCGGAGCACATCGCGGCGCTGGATCGGCTGGGGCCCAGTAGCGAGCATCGCCAGAGCTGGCGGAATGTTCGAACGATCGGCGGGGCCGAGGCCGAGCCGGTCCGTCGTCTCGGTTCCGGAGCGAGGCGGTTGGCTACCGGTACCGCACATGCGAGATGATGTCAGGACACGCAGGATGGCGAGCCCGCCGGGGGCGGCGTCGTGAAATAGGAGGACTTTCCACCAGATGAGTGCCGAGGACCTCGAGAAGTACGAAACCGAGATGGAACTCTCGCTGTATCGCGAGTACAAGGACATCGTCGGCCAGTTCTCGTACGTGGTGGAGACCGAACGCCGCTTCTATCTGGCCAATTCCGTCGAACTACGGCCGCAGAACGCCGACGGCGAGGTGTATTTCGAGGTACGCATGTCCGATGCCTGGGTCTGGGACATGTACCGGCCCGCCCGTTTCGTCAAACATGTCCGCGTCATCACCTTCAAGGACGTGAACATCGAGGAGCTGGAGAAGCCGGACCTCCGGCTGCCCGAATAACGTCCGGCGGCCGATACCGCGTCCGGCGGGTCGGCGGCGTGTTGTCCACATCCGGGGGTTGTCCACAGCTTTTCCGTTTCCCCAGTTCGGGGCCAGGGATCGCGAGCACGACTCGGTGATCCTGATCGGGTGGCACATAATCTGGCGCTCGGCGCACACGGGGAAGAGCTGGCGGCACAGTATCTGCGTGCGGCCGGGATGGAGATCGTCGAGCGGAACTGGCGCTGCCGGTACGGCGAGCTGGATCTGATCGGGCGGGATGCGGGGGTGACCGCATTCGTCGAGGTGAAGACCCGTTCCGGCGTCAAATTCGGGATCCCGGCCGAGGCGGTGACCTTCACCAAACAGCAGCGCATCAGGCGGTTGGCGCTGCTGTGGCTCAACGAGCAGCAGGGGCCGTGGCGGCAGATCCGCTTCGATGTGGTGTCGGTGCTGGTGAAACCCGAGTCCGATCCGGTCATCGAACATCTGAAAGCGGTGTTCTGATGGCGCTGGGCCGGGCCTTCTCGGTGGCGGTGACCGGCGTGGACGGGCAGCTGGTGGAGATCGAGGCCGATATCGGCCAGGGGCTGCCGTCCATCCACCTGGTCGGGCTGCCCGATACGACGTTGAACGAATCGCGCGATCGAGTGCGGGCGGCGGTGACCAATTCCGGGGAGAAGTGGCCGGACGGCCGGGTCATCCTGGCCCTGTCACCGGCCACGCTGCCCAAGGTCGGCAGCGTCTACGATCTCGCCCTGGCCGCGGCGGTGCTGGACGCGGGCGATGCGATTCCCTCGGCGCGGCTGGCGGGTTCGGTATTGCTGGGCGAGCTGGCGTTGGACGGGCGTGTCCGGCGGGCCAGAGGGGTGCTGCCCGCGGTACTCGCCGCGCGGGCGGCCGGCCGCGACACGGTCGTGGTACCGGAATCCGCACTGGCCGAAGCGAGCCTGGTGGACGGGATCACGGTGCTCGGCGCGGCCACCCTGGGTGAGTTGATCGACTGGTTGCGCGGTGACGGGCAGTTGCGTCCGCCCCGAGGCGCGCTGCCCTCCGCCGAGCGGCACTGCGGCGATCTCAACGAGGTGATCGGCCAGGACGAGGCGCGCTGGGCGCTCGAGGTCGCCGCCGCGGGTGGACATCACGTTCTGCTGACCGGACCGCCGGGAA
Source organism: uncultured Nocardia sp. (assembly GCA_966435935.1). Classification (GTDB taxonomy): domain Bacteria; phylum Actinomycetota; class Actinomycetes; order Mycobacteriales; family Mycobacteriaceae; genus Nocardia. The sequence goes on along the minus strand of CBJNFW010000301.1, from coordinate 2,909 downwards.
TCGGCAAAACCATGCTGGCGCAACGTCTTCCGAGCCTGCTGCCGATGCTGACCGAACGCGAGTCGCTGGAGGTCACCGCGATCCATTCGGTGGCGGGCATTCTGCCGGGCGATCATCCGCTGATCACCGTTCCGCCGTTCGTGGCGCCACATCATTCGACCTCGGTGACCGCGATGGTGGGCGGCGGATCGGGCTCGGCGCGACCGGGAGCGGTGAGCTGCGCACACCGCGGGGTGCTGTTTCTGGACGAGTGCGCCGAGATCGGCACCAAGGTGCTCGAAGCGTTGCGAACGCCGCTGGAGGAGGGCGAAATTCGCATCGCCAGGCGAGACGGTGTGGCCCGGTATCCGGCACGCTTCCAACTCGTGCTGGCGGCCAATCCCTGTCCGTGCGCCCCCGCACGTGATGTCGACTGCATCTGTGCGCCGCTGGCGCGGCGGCGTTACCTCGGAAAGTTGTCCGGGCCGCTGATGGATCGCATCGATATCTGGGTGCAGATGCACGGACAGGCTTCCGGTGCCTTCGCCTCCACGGAGGCGGAGAGCAGTGCGGTGGTGCGCGGGCGGGTCGAGGCGGCGCGCAAGGCGGCCGCCGAGCGTTGGCGGGAGTACGGCTGGACCACCAATGCCGAGGTCCCCGGACACACGCTGCGCCAACGTTTCCGGCTTCCCGCCGAGGCGCTCGCCCCGGTGGAGAACGCACTACGGCAGGGCCGCATGTCCGCGCGCGGCGCCGATCGAGCCATCCGCGTCGCCTGGACGATCTGCGATCTGCGTGGCGGCGAGAGACCCGGCACCCAGGACGTGATGCAGGCATTGAACTTTCGTCAACGAGGTGCGGCATGAGTGCGGGCGCGGACCGGGCGCCTGCGCGTCGGGCATCCTGCGAATATGGCGATTCCCGCACGCCGGACGAGGATTCGACGTCGCGCGAATACGTCACCGGCGCCGCCGCTGCGCTCGACCGACCATTCGCCGACGTTGGTGACAGCGCCCGGAGATCGGTGGTGAGTGATGGCTCGATATCCGGTGGTTGCGGTGACTCCGGGGTGGTGGCTGTGAGCGGTGGCTCGGCGTTGGGTGACTGCGATGGCTCGGCTGGGGCGCTGGGTGAGGGCTCGATATCGGGTGGATGTGCTGACTCCGGGGTGGTGGCTGTGAGTCGTGGCTCGGCGTTGGGTGACTGCGATGGCTCGGTTGCGGCGCTGAATGGCGGATCGACGCCGGATGATCGTGCTGACGATGCCGTGGAGGAGTTGGGGCAGGTGTTTTCCGGCGGATACGACAGTGCCGGGATGCGATCGGGTGGGGAGTCGAGATTGCAAGATCGTGCCGGAGTTCGACCGGTAGTTGTACACGGGGAGTTGATGTTTCGTGCTCGCGATGGTGTCGAGGCGGTAGGGGCGGGTCTAGGGGCGGGTCCGAGTCCGGCCGCTGACGAGTACGAAGATGACGGGCGCGTCGTGAGTTTCGCGTCGGACGATGCCGATGAGCGGCGGCTGGCCTGGGTGTATTTGTCACGGGTCGTGCAGGGGCCGTGTGCCGCGTTGTCGGCGTTGATCGAACGGGTCGGTGTGGTCGAGGCGGCGCGGGCGGTGCGGGAGTGCGATCTGCCCGAGTCGCTGCGTGGGCCGACGGAACAGCGTCGTGGAATCGACTGTGCTGTAAGGGATCTGGAGAGCATCCTCGAATCGGGTGGGCGGGTGGTGACGCCGGACGATCCGGAATGGCCCGCCTGGCGAATGCTGGGCCTGGGCCAGCTCGACTCGAGCCGGGATCCGGGTGCGGCGGTCCCGCTGGTGCTGTGGGTGCGGGGTCCGGGATCGTTGCTGACCGCCAGCGAACAGGCTCTGGCCGTGGTGGGCGCGCGCTGTAGCACCAGCTACGGCGAGCGAGTCACTGCGGAAATCGTCGGTGACCTGGCGGCGCGCGGCTGGACGATCGTCTCCGGGGCAGCTTTCGGGATCGACGGCGCCGCTCATCGCGCGGCGCTGGCCGCCGGTGCGCCGACGATCGCGGTCCTGGCCTGCGGTGTGGACCGGCCTTATCCGGCCTCGCATGCCCGCCTGCTGGCCGAGATCGCCGGCACCGGACTGGTGGTGAGCGAATATCCGCCCGGCACCGCCGCGCACAAACATCACTTCCTGGCGCGGAACCGGATCATCGCATCGCTGGCCGACGGTGTGCTGGTGGTGGAGGCCGGATTGCGCAGTGGTGCCCGCAATACCGTGAAATGGGCTCGCCGACTGGGCCGTCCGACGCTCGCGGTCCCCGGCCCGGTCACCTCCGCCTCCTCGGCGGGTTGCCACCGCATGATCCGCGAGGGCGAGGCCGTGCTGGTCGGGCGGGCTGAGGAGATCATCGATGAGGCGGGCCCACTGCATCTGTCCCTTCCCGCCGGCGTCCCCGCCCGCGACCAATCCCTCGACGGTGACGAGGCCCTCGTCTACGCAGCCCTCCCCAGAACCGGCTCCCGGATACCTCTCGAACTGTCCGGTGAATCCGGACTGCCGCTTCCGTCCGTCCGCGCGGCGCTCGCCGCTCTGGACCTCGCGGGCCTGGTCGGCTGCGACGAATCCGGCTGGTTCAGAATCGCCCGCCCCGGTCGATAGCCGTTGCCCGCGATCCGGCAGTTCTCCGGAGCGCAAGCGACGATCCTGTGACTGCCACGACTCGGCCGGCAAGCCGGATCTGCCGCGGATCGGCGAAGATCGAGATGGTGGTCGATTGACGCTGGTGGTCACCACGATCTTCCTCGAACTCTCGAACAGCTCCTCCGATACCACCGGATGGCTCGAGAGGAGCCGTACGGTCAATGAAGCCGGTGGTCGACGATTCGTTCCGGCCCAGCGTGTTCGGCGACGTGGTGGGGGGGTAGCGGTTTGGGGGTGGGGTGCCGAACGGCTCGTT
>CBJNFW010000300.1:0-10404 GCA_966435935.1 uncultured Nocardia sp. | reverse complement strand
GTGAGGCCCTGCGCGGGCTCCTTCAGATCGATCAGGTAGCTGGTGACCGCGTCGTCCACGCACGGCACGCCGCCGGACAGGAACACCGTGTGCCTGGTGCCGCGGTTGGTGATCAGGTCCGCGCCGAGCTGCTGAGCCAGGTCCACGCCCGCCTGGTAGGGAGTCGCCGGATCGTTGGTGGTGGAGATGACCACGGTCTTGGCCAGACCCGGAATCGAGAGTTTGTGCGGGTTCTCGGTATTGGGAACCGGCCAGAACGCGCACATCTCCAGCGGCGCCTGGCTGCTGCCGTGCCCGTCGTCCAGGAATGGCGCGACCTTGCGGTACTCGGCGTCCTCCCGCGCGGCCACGGCACGATCCTTGATCGCCGGATCGTCGACGCAGTGGATGGCCAGGAACGCGTCCTGGGAATTGTCGTAACTGCCGTCCTTGCTCCGGCCGTCGTACAGATCGGCCAGGCGCAGCAGCACGTCGCCCTGACCGTTGCGCAGCTGGATGAGCCCGGCGGTGAGCAGATCCCAGTTGTCGCTGGCGTAGAGGGTGTTCTGCACGCCGGTGATCGCGTCACCGTAGGTCAGCGTGCGGTTCTCCTTGGTGGGAGCGGGGTGGTCCCACAGTGGATCCACGAGCTTCTGGAACTGCGCGGTCGCCTGCGCCGGATCGGCGCCCAGCGGGCAGTCGGACTTCTTCACGCAACTCTGCACATACATGTCGAAGGCCTTCTGGAAGCCCGCGGCCTGGTCGACCGACTCCTGTTGCGGCTGCTGCTCCGGATCGACCGCGCCGTCCAGCACCATCGCGCGCACCTTGTCCGGGAACTTCTCCGCGTAGCTGTAGCCCAGGCGGGTGCCGTAGGAGTAGCCGACGTAGGTCAGCTTCGGATCACCCAGCACGCCCCGGATGATGTCCATGTCCTGCACCACCTCGCGAGTGCCGACGTGGGCCAGGAAGTCGTTGCCCGTGCGCTGGGTGCAGTGCGCGGCGAACTGCTTGTCCTCGTTCTCCTGCGCGGCGATCCCGGCGGTGTTGTTCTCCTTGGGCGCTTCGGCGCGCTGCGCGTCCCACTCCTTGCCGGTCAGGCATTTGATCAACGGGGTCGAACTGCCGGTGCCGCGCGGATCGAAGCCGATCCGGTCGAAACGCTGCGCCAGCGGGGTGTCCTGCCCCTGTTGCACCATCCAGGTTCCGGCCTCGCCCGGACCGCCCGGGTTGAACATCAGCGAACCGATCTTCTGGCCCGTCGCCTTGATCCGCGACACCGCGATCCGCGCGGTGGCTCCGCCGGGATTGCCGTAGTCGACCGGCACGCTGATATGCGTGCACTCGGCGGCCTTGGGCATGCGCTCGTCCGCACTGCCGAATCCGGCGCAGCTGCCCCACTGCGGGGTCTGCTCGTAGAACTTCTGCAGGGCCGCCGCCGAGGGCGTCGACGAGGTTGGCACGGACTGCTCCTTGGACGACGTGGAGCAGGCGGCAGCCACACAGACCAGGGCCACAACCGCCGCGACACGACCGGATCGCAACAACGACATGGCGACGATCCTCGCATTCGAACCTGTGTGATGAAATCCATGGTCCAGCGGCCTTCGCCGGGTGCCGGCCCGGTGGCATGCTGGTGGAGTCACATCAGCCCGGGGACCCGTTGGGCCTCGAGGAATCGACGAAAGGGACGATGATGTCCACAACCGATGCGGAAACCCCTGCTTACGGCGCTGCGCCGCAGACTTCTCGGCGGAAGACGCGAGTGCAGCACCTACAGCAGATGAAATCCGCCGGGGACAAGTGGGCGATGCTCACCGCCTACGACTACTCCACGGCGAAACTGTTCGAAGCGGCCGGAATTCCGGTACTTCTGGTCGGCGATTCGGCGGCCAACGTCGTCTACGGCTACGACACCACCGTGCCGATCACCGTGGACGAGCTGATCCCGTTGGTGCGCGGCGTGGTTCGCGGCGCACCGCATGCCATGGTGGTCGCGGATCTGCCGTTCGGCAGCTATGAGGGCTCGCCGCAGCAGGCGCTGGCCACGGCCATCCGATTCATGAAGGAGGGCGGCGCGCACGCGGTCAAACTCGAAGGGGGCGAACGTGTTTCGGACACCATCGCCACCCTCGTGGCGGCCGGCATCCCGGTGATGGCGCATATCGGGTTCACCCCGCAGAGCGTCAACACCCTCGGCGGATTCCGGGTGCAGGGTCGCGGCGACGCGGCCGAACAGCTCATCGCCGACGCGATCGCGGTTCAGGAGGCCGGCGCTTTCTCGGTGGTGATGGAGATGGTGCCCGCCGAACTGGCCGGGCAGGTCACCCGCAAGCTGACCATTCCCACCGTCGGCATCGGCGCCGGCGCGGACTGCGACGCCCAGGTGCTGGTCTGGCAGGACATGGCCGGCTACACCAGCGGCAAGACGGCGCGTTTCGTCAAGCAGTTCGCCCAGGTCGGCGATCAGCTGCGCACCGCCGCGGCCGACTACGCCGACGAGGTGCGCCGCGGGGTGTTCCCGGGCCCCGGGCACTCCTTCTGATCCTTCGCCGCCTCGCGGCGGGCGGGCCGTGCGCGGCCGGCGGGCCGTCCGCTGCGGGTTGGGTCACCGACGCTCGCCGGGGCCCGGTCGGGTTTCGCGGTGCTTCCCCCGGGGAAGTCCGGTCTGTCGGACCCGACGAAGGAGGGGGCGAGCCATGGCCCAGAACGGCACGTATCTGTGTGACAACCAAGGTGATTCGGCCGCCGGCTTCGGGGTGGGCTCGGGGGATCTCGGTATTCCGTTCCAATTACCGGATGGGACATGGGGTTACGTGTTCGGTGACTGCTTCGCCGGGCAGGAGGCCACCGATCCGTACATCGGCAGCCCGGTGATGTTGTACCAGAACACATTCGACGCTTCGGGGCAGACGCCGATCACGTTCACCGGATCGCAGCCGAGCCCGAAGGCCGCTCAACTGTTCGGCTACCAGCACCGCGCGGACAACGGATTCGGTTACGAGGTCAGCCGGATCCCCAATGACGCAATAAGCTTGAGTCAGGGCGGCAGATCGCGGCTGTTCGTCCAGTACACGTCGGTGGCCCAGTGGGTCGCGCCGGGCAGCGCCGACGACGGGTCACTGCAGGGCGGCGTCGCGTACTCCGACGACGGCGGCGCGAGCTGGCGGGACTTCGACCAGCACTGGCCGGGCAGCGGCCAGGGCAGTAACGGCAACCCAGAGCTGATGTGGAGCTTCGCCGGCGTCGACCCCGACGGCTATCTGTACATCTTCAGCAAGGCCTGGAACGGCAGCCACAACTACGCCGGCGACGGTGGCCGGGTCCAGCTGTTCCGGCTGCGGCCCGCGGATTTCTTCGACGGCGATTTCGGCGCGCGGGAGAACTGGGTTTTTCAGGGCGGCGCCTGGCAGTGGCTGCCCGCCGCGGCCGCCGCGCCGACCTCGATCTTCGCTCCCGGCAACGGGATCGGCGAATTCTCGGTGAAGCGGATCGGCGAGACCTATGTGATGAGCTGTTTCGACACCACCGACTACAGCATCCGCACGCGCACCGCTGCCCGGCCGGACCAGGTCTGGTCGGATCCGAGAACGCAGGTGGTCGGCGATCGCGGGCTATCGCCGTCCCGATGGCGGCTGCCGGTGCTGAAGAATCTGTACGGCGGTTACATTCATCCGGGCAGCGCGGATCCGTCGAATCTGACGTTGATCATCAGCGCCTGGGACGGCACCGGCGGCCACCGGCCCTATACCGCCACCCAGTGGTCGGGCTTGTCGGCCTGATCGGCGGCCCGCGGGCTCGCACGGCGACGAGACCGCGAATCCCGCGCTCCGAGACCGGGTGACGGCCCGGAGGTGGTGAGGAGCTCACCCCCGGTGGCACACTCGATGCCGACGGATACGAATTTCGAACAAAACGAACATAAGTAAAGGGTGCAGATGTCGCAGAGCCGTTGGATGACTCGCGGGACGCTCGGGTCCATGGGGATCGCCGCGGTGGTGATGCTGGTCGCCGGATGCGGGTCGAGTGGCTCACCGGCCCCGGCGGGATCCAGCGGTCCGGCCTCGTCCACCTCGGCCTCGGCCGCGGCCACCGGAACGGCGAGCTCGACCGTCACCACCTCCCCGCAGCCCGACCCGCAGGATCCGATCGCGCAGAAGTTGTGCGACGAGATCAAACCGCAGCTGTCGGACTGGCGGGTGCAGGGGCCCTCGCTCAGCGGCACGGCGCTCAACATCGCGGTGCACGAATGGGCCCTGCGCAACGGCGGACTCCAGCTCAGTGCCCGCGTCCTCGGTGACAAGGCGATGATCGATCGCATCACCAGCAAGACCTGCCCCGACGTGCGCACCGAAGCCCTGCAGGCACTGAACCTGCCGAACCTCGCCGCGGGCATTCTGTTCTGATGCGCACCCTGTACCCGCCCCTGGAAGCCAACCGGCACGCCTGGCTGGACGTCGGCGACGGCCAGCGGCTGTATTGGGAGGAGAGCGGCAATCCGGACGGCAAACCGGTGGTCTTCCTACACGGCGGGCCGGGCGGCGCCAGCGCACCGTTCCACCGGCAGTTCTTCGATCCGCAGGCGTACCGGATCGTGCTGTTCGATCAGCGCGGCTGCGGTCGCTCCACACCGCATATCGCCGACGGGGCGAGCCTCGAGACCAATACCACCGGAAATCTGGTCGCCGACATCGAGAAGCTCCGCACTCATCTGGGCGTGGAACGCTGGCAGGTGTTCGGCGGATCGTGGGGTTCCACGCTCGCGCTGGCCTACGCCCAGGCCCATCCCGAGCGCGTCACCGAACTCGTGCTGCGCGGGATATTCCTGTTGCGGCGCAAGGAGATCGACTGGTATTACAACGGCGCGGCCGGCTACGTCTACCCGGACGAGTGGGAGAAGTTCCTCGCCCCGGTGCCGCCGGACGAGCGCGACGGTGACCTGGTGAGCGTCTACCACCGGCTGCTGCACTCCCCCGACGAGGCCGTGGCGACCGCCGCCGCGATCGCCTGGACCACCTGGGAAAGCTCCACCAGTGCACTCCTGCCGCAACCGGATCGGGTCGCCGAGACCGCCGAACCGCGGTTCGCCCTGGCCTTCGCCCGCATCGAGAACCACTATTTCGTGAACGGCGGATTCTTCGACGAGGGCCGGCTGTTGCGCGATATCGACCGCATCGCCGAGATTCCCGGCGTCATCGTGCAGGGACGTCACGACATCGTCTGCCCGGCGGTGAGCGCCTGGGATCTGCACCGCGCCTGGCCGAATTCGGAGCTGCACATCGTCGCCGACGCCGGTCACGCGGCCAGCGAGCCGGGGATCGCCCATCACCTCATCGAAGCCACCGACAAATTCCGGGAGGTCTGATGGCCGACACCGCCGGTTCCGCTCTCACCGCCGTTCTCGACGACGACGTCGAGCGGCTGTTGCGCGCCGAACCGGCGGTACGCCGGGACGCACCGGATTCGGTGCACGCGATGCGGGTGTCCACCCGGCGACTGCGCAGTGTGCTGCGGTCCTACCGCAAACTGCTCGAGTCCGGTCGCGTCCGCGAGATACGGGACGAATTGCGCTGGCTGGCAGGGGTTCTCGGGACCGCCCGGGATGCCGAGGTGCGTGCCGACCGGTTCGCGGCCCTGCTCGAACAGCACCGCAGCACGCCGGACGCCGACCGGCCGGACGACCCGACCGCCGCCCTGCGGCGCACGGTGTCCGAACTCGTCGAGAACGAACGCGCCGCCTACTCCGCCGCGCACGCGGTCGTACTGCGCGAACTCGACGGCGACCGGTACGCGAGTCTGCGTGCGGCGCTGCTGGACCTGCGCAGCGCTCCCCCGCTGGTGGCGAACCGCGCCGACGCCGAGGCGAGCCGGGTCTTCGGCAAGGTGCTCAGCGCCGACTTCGAGCAGCTGCGACTGCTGGTCGACCGGGAAATCACGATGCACGCCGATCCGGCGGTCGGCGAGGACGAGCGCATCGAGCACCTGCACGAAATCCGTAAGTCCGCCAAGCGATTACGGTACTGCTCGGAGGCGGCCGCCGATGTCCTCGGCGGCCCGGCGGCCGAATTGGCATTGCGCGCCAAGAAATTACAATCGGTGCTCGGCGACCACCGCGATGCCGTCGAGGCCATGGCGGCCATCCGGGCCGCCGCTGACCACTCCGGAACCCCCGATACCTCCCCCTTCGACCACCTCTACGAATGCGAGGCGGTGGCGGCCCGTAAGGCCCTCGGACAATATTCCGCCGCAGCCGATTTCGTCCGGCAGCGAGACAAGGGTTGACGACGTCGGAACCTTTCGGGCCGACCCGGGACCGTTGGTCCGGGGTCGGCCCGAATTCGGTTCGCGCTTACTGCAATGCCAGCATCGAACCGTTGAGCTGATCCATCGGCCCGTAGACGGTGAACACGACCCGGCCGCTCGGATACTGCGACGACAGATCCGCTGCCGAATCGAGTGCCTGGCCGAACGAGGCGGCGGACGGATGGGGAAGGATCCCGATCGTCTGCCCGATGTGGGTCTGGTGCACCCACTGGGTGTCACCCGGGGTGAGGTCCACCTGGACCCCACCGGGCAGTGGCGTGAGCGCGAATGCGGAGGCGGACCCCGCTCCCATCACGGCCAAAACCGAAGCGGCTCCGGCGATCAACGCACCGGCCACCAACTTGCGAACTACACGCATATAAACAGAACCTGCTTTCCGACGTTCGTTGACACCCTTTGTTTTCACCGCCACCCCCGACGGGGAAACATCCAACGCGGAACACTTTATGACGTCAGTCACGGTCCGGCCAGTTCGGAGCGGATCGCCGCGCCAGACACGCCGATAACGATCGAATATCGGCCCGATCCGCCGGATTCGGGACGATCCCCGCTCCGGAGTTTCGCGCACTCGTTCGAACCGCACAGCCTCGGGTGCCTGCGGGTTCGGCGCATTCCCAGCGACTCGCGGCCACAGTTCCCCGCCTCGATCCGATGCCGCGCGACCGGGCGGCGCGCCGTCACCTACGGGACGGCCGGATCGGCGTGGCGCACGCGGGGGCACGCTCGCCGATGAGAGCCGATCGATATCACCGGCCGAAGAACAGACCGTACAGTTCGGGTGCTCCCGGCCGCCGAATCGGCTATTTCCCATCCGATTCCAGCACCTTTCTGCATGGACGGCCGAGCGCTGTTACTGTGGCGCAGGTATTCGCGGGGCCGCCCTGTCTGCCCCACTATGTCCGAATGCGATACCGCACTACCGAACATGAGGAGTTCCGTACCGTATGTCGTCCATCGTCTACGACTACCTGTTGCCGTTGCTGGGCCCCGAAGAGGCCACCCACTGGGCTCAGATCCTGGTGATCAGCCCGGCCGGCTGACGACACAGTCTGTCGAACCGACATCGACGGCGGCCTCCCGTGCGGAGGCCGCCGTCGACGTTTGCGGCACAGCCGCGGAACTCAATCCACTCGGCGCAGCCCGGCGATCAGCAGGCCGACCAACCGGCGCGCGTCATATCCGGGCCGCCCGCCGCCGGCACACAGCCCACCGGCCCCGCGCATCAGCTCCAAGGCATTCTGACCGGGCAGAATCTCCCCCGAATCGGCTGCGGCAGTGAGCAATCGATCACATACGGGCTCCAGGCGCTCGAGGAAGTACGCGTGCAGCGGATCGAAGCAGGGGTCCTCGGACTGCAGAACCGTGGCGAGCCCCTGTTTGGTGACCAGGAAATCCACGAAGCGGTCCATCCACTGCCGCAGCGCGGCATGCGGAGTCGCACCGCTTTCCAGTAGTTCGGGCCCCGCCTCGGCAAGGGCCTCGACCTGATGCCGGTACACCGCGATGATCAGATCGGCCCGCGTCGGGAAGTGGCGGTAGATCGTGGCGGTCCCGACCCCCGCCGCGGCGGCGATATCACGGATCGGCGCCTCGACTCCCGAGGTGACGAAAACCGCCGCGGCCGCATCCAGCAACGCGGCCTCGTTCCGCCGCGCATCGGCCCGTTTGGGCTTGACCGAACCTGTGCCATGCCGATCGTCATCACTCACGCGCGCCCGCCTTCACCACTTGCGTTGCTAAACGGGACAGCGTCCCGTATCTTTAATCGGGACGACGTCCCGTTTTTCTTCCATGATGCCAGAAGGGAATTCCCCATGCCACGCGTCGTGATCTTCGACGAACCCGGCGACCCCGATGTACTGCGCATCGTCGAGGAGCCGATCACCGAGCCCGGTGCCGGTGAAGTGCGAATCAGAATCGAGGCCTTCGCCGTCAACCGGCTCGACCAGATGGCGCGCGCGGGCGCGTCTCCCCGGCCGATCCGGTTGCCGCACGCACGCTTGGGAATCGAGGGCACCGGCGTCATCGACGCCGTCGGCCCGGAGGTCGAGGGGTGCACGGCCGGCGACGCGGTGCTGATCGCGGCCCTGCCCGATGCGGACGTGCGCGGAACCTACGCCGAATACACCGTCGTCCCGGCCACCGCCGTCATACCCAGGCCGGCGGGAACGAGCGTCATCGAGGCGGCCGCGCTGTGGGTGTCCTATTCCACCGCCTACGGTGCGCTGGTGGAGAAGGCCGGGATGCGGCCGGGCGATCATGTCCTGATCACGGCGGCCTCGAGTGCGGTCGGGCTGGCCGCCATCCAGATCGCCGGTCAGATCGGTGCCGTGCCGATCGCGGTCACCAGCCATCCGGGCAAGAAAACCGCTCTGCTGGCCGCCGGGGCCGCAGCGGTCATCGTGAGCGACGAACAGAACGTTCCAGAGGCCGCGCGGTTACACACCGGCGGGGCCGGCGTCGAGATCATCCTCGATTCGGTCATGGGACCGGGCCTGGCCGAGTTGGCCATGGCCGCCAGGTTCGGCGGGACGCTGATCACGGTGGGCTGGCTGGACCCCCGGCCCGCGGCGTTCCCGGCGAACGCCCTGACCATTCACCGGTACATGAGTTTCGAGCACACTCTCGATCCGGTGGCGGTGCGCCGCATCGCCGCATTCCTCGGCGCCGGACTGCGTTTCGGGGCGCTGCGGCCGACCGTGGACACGGTGTTCGCCTTCGAGGACGTCGTCGAGGCGCATCGCCATCTGGAAAAAGGACAGCAGATCGGCAAGATCGTCGTCACCGTCTGAACCCGAGCACGGGACAGCGCCGCGATCGATGCGGCGAATCCGTTGTGCGCGTTACCATTCCACCGAAAGGACCCGGTCCGATGACCGATTTCGATGTTCCCCCGCCCGCACCGGTCGTCTCGGTGAAGCCGATCGTGCTGCCCGCTCCCGGCCGCGGCACGGACCTGCGGGTCAGGGTGTCCGCCCCGGCGACCGGGTACGACCTGCCGATTATCGTATTCTGCCACGGCTTCGGCTCGTCGCTGGACGGTTACGGCCCGCTGGCCGACTTCTGGGCGGCGCACGGTTTCATGGTCGTCCAGCCCACCCACCTCGACTCCCGGACGCTGGGCCTGGCGCCGAACGATCCTCGCACACCACGGATCTGGCGTTATCGCGTCGAGGACGTGAAGCGCGTCCTGGACAATCTGGACCTTCTGGAAGCCGCCGTCCCCGGCCTGGCCGGGCGCGTGGACCGAACTCGCATCGCCGCGGCCGGACATTCCTTCGGCGGCCAGACCGCCGGCGTACTGCTGGGCCTGCGGGTCATGGATCCGGTGACCGGCGCGGGGGAAGACCTGTCCGACGCCCGGATCACCGCCGGCGTGCTGCTGGCCACCGCCGGTAAGGGTGGTGCGGATCTGAGTCCGTTCGCGGCCGAACACTTTCCCTTCATGAATCCGGATTTCTCGGCCATGCGCACACCCGCCCTGATCGTCGCGGGCGACCGGGACAACTCCCCGATGACCGTGCGCGGGCCGGACTGGCTGGCCGACCCGTACCTGCTGGCCCCCGGCGACAAAAGCCTGCTGACGCTGTTCGAAGCCGAGCATTCCCTCGGCGGTATCCCCGGCTACGAGGCCAAGGAGACAACCGATGAGAGTCCCGAACGGGTCGCGGTGATCCAGCACCTCACGTGGGCGTACCTTCGCCACGCGCTCGATATCGAGAGTTCCAGCTGGCCCGCGGCGCAGAAGGCGTTGGCGGACCGGCCCGACCCGCTGGGGCGCGTCGAGTCCAAGTGAGGCAGTCCAGCGCCGGACACGCCGCGCACCGGAGATCCGGTGCGCGGCGTTCCTGCCCGATCAGCTCGACAGATCGTCGATCGTCGCGGATTCGTTGCGGGACAGCGTGATTCCGAGGTTGGCGGCGGTGCGATCGAGATCGTCGTCGTCATGGTGCAATTCGACCGCGGCCCCGTCGGTGGAGAGCACCTCCACGTTCAGGCACAACGCCTGCAGTTCCTTGAGCAGAACCTTGAACGACTCCGGGATACCCGGCTCGGGGATGTTCTCGCCCTTGACGATCGCCTCGTACACCTTCACCCGGC
>CBJNFW010000299.1:0-10429 GCA_966435935.1 uncultured Nocardia sp. | reverse complement strand
CGCGGAGATTTGGCGTCCAATAGAGGGGTCTTGTTCTTTGCGGGTCGGACTCTCTCTCTTCGTCCCCGTGCCCCACCCCCCCCCCCGGGCCCGGTTGTAATTGGCGCTGCGTCAACGCGGCCTGTCTCGCGGCGGTACGCTGACCGATACCTCGCGTCGCGGCCGCCACCGCGATGCGGCAGATCGATGCGAGAGGGTGCGATGAGTTCGGACGCCGACGTGAATGCCGACGATCAGGTGCTGCTGGAACGGGCGGGGGCGATCGCGATCGTGCGGCTGCATCGCCCCGATCGGCTCAACGCCTTCACCACCGTGATGTCCGAACGTCTCATCGAGGTATTCGACGAGACCGATGCGGACGATTCGGTGCGCGCGGTGGTGCTCACCGGCACCGGTCGCGCGTTCTGCGCCGGAGCCGATCTCGGCGCGGGCGGGGAGACGTTCGTCCTCGACGACGATCCGGACACCGGCGGCGCGCCCGCGGACACCGGCGGCCTGGTATCGCTGCGGATCTATCGGTCGAACAAGCCGGTGATCGTCGCGATCAACGGTCCCGCGGCCGGTGTCGGGGTGACGATGACGCTGCCCGCGGATATCAGAATCGCCTCGGACACAGCGAAATTCGGTTTCGTCTTCACTGGCCGGGGGATCGTTCCCGAGGCGTGCTCGACCTGGTTCCTGCCCCGGGTGGTCGGTGTGTCCACGGCGCTGGAATGGACCCTGAGCGGGCGCGTGGTGCCCGCCGCCGAGGCGCTCGAGCGCGGTCTGGTGCGTGAGATCGTGCCCGCCGACCGGGTGCTCGACCGGGCCCTGGAACTGGCCCGGGAGCTGGTCAGCGGCACCGCGCCGGTCTCGGTCGCCCTGACCCGGCAGCTGATCTGGCGCATGCTCGGCGCGGACAGCCCGCAGATCGCGCATCGCGCCGAATCCCTCGCCATCTACCTTCGCGGCGCCTCCGGAGATGCCCGTGAAGGCGTGGAATCCTTTCTGGCCAAGCGTCTTCCGGAGTTCCCGGATCGCGTCTCGAACGGATTGCCGGACCTGTTCGGCGCGCAGTGAGGGGCGGATATCCACGGCGGATGCCCGCCCCGGCCGCCGTATGCCGTTGTCGAGCGTGATCTCCGCTGGGATAAGGTTGCCGCTCTGGTTGATTCACCACGACGGAAGGGAATTTTTTCGATGGCCCGCAAGGTCATAGTCGAGCTCGTGGACGACTACGACGGAAAGTCACCGGCAGAGGAATCCGTGCTGTTCGCTCTGGACGGCGTGGAATACGAGATCGATCTGTCGGTGCTCAATGCTGCTGCACTGCGCGGCATTTTCGACCAGTGGACGCCGCACGCACGCAAGGCGGGCAGAACGTCGAAGGGCAAGGGACAGAAGCTGTCCCGCTCCTCGGCCGAGCGGGAGCAGACCGCGGCGATTCGGGAATGGGCGCGTAAGAACGGCTACTCGGTGTCCAGCCGCGGCCGCATCCAGGCCGAGGTCGTCGAGGCGTACAAGAAAGCCGGCTGAAATCGGCCGAGCCGCGGATCCGTCGCATCGTCGCGCGCCGGATCCGCGGCTCGTTCGGTTGACGGCCGATTTCGGTCGGGCAGAAGCCCGGGTCAACCGAGTGTGGTGAGCAGATCGGTCAGGGTACGGGTTTCGGTCGCCTGGTCCGGATGCTTCGCGCGGACCGCGTGCAGGGCGTCATCGATGCGGCCGTCGATGATCGTCCACGATGCCGGGTCCATGGGTTGCAGGGTGTTCTGGTCACTGTCCCAGGCTGTTTCGAGATCCTTGATGCGGTTTTGCGCCGCATCGTGCTGCCCGGCCCGGATCAGGGTGAGGGTGTCACGGGTGACGGTCCGGAATGTGGCGGTCTCGGCGGGCGGGAAATGCGCGTGGGCCGGTACGGCGACCGCGGGAACGGTTGCGGCGGCGGCCTCCTCGGTGCCGCCCGTGGTGGCGTGTGGCTGTGCATGGGCCCAGGCCAACAGCGCGGCCGCTGCCACCGCGACGACCGCGTAGTAACCGAGCATCAGTTGTTCGCGGGGCTTTCGAGGGGCGGGAGACGCTGCGGGCGAACGGGTTTCATCGTCGATGACGTCGCTGCGGGTGCGGGTCAGATATAGGACCGTCGCGAGGATGGCGACGAGGAACAGCACACTCGTGGCGGCGGTGCCCAGTCCGAGGCCGTGGTCGGCGGTGGGGGAGGCCAGCCAGTCGCCGAGGTTGGCGCCGAGCGGGCGGGTGAGTACGTAGGCGAGCCAGAACGACAGCACCGCGTTCGCGCCCAGTCGCCGTCCCAGCGCGATCGCGGCGATCAGCCCGGCCGGCAGCAGCACCGAGATTCCGGGGCTCCAGCCGGTCAGTTCCAGCGTCCAGTCGCCCGCCGCGGTGCCGAGCGCGAAGGTGACCAGAACGGCGAGCCAGTAGAACAATTCGCGCGGCGTGGTGCGGATGGAGTGGATCGAGAGCGTGCGTTCGCGCACGAACCAGATGCCGAAGACCACCGCGAGAACCGCGGTGAAGACGCTGGTGCTCAGCGCGAGCGGCACCGACAGGCCATCGGTGAGGATGTCGGTGTAGAGGGTGCCGGTCACGCTGAGCACGACCACGGTCAGCCAATACACGAACGGCACGTAGCGATCGAGCCGCAACTGCCAGATCAGCACCGCCAGCAGGACGAGGGTGAACAGCAGGGCGGTGAGGTTCAACCCGACGCCCAGCGTCATATTGATCCAGTCCGCGAAACTCTCGCCGACGGTGGTGCACAGGATCTTGATGATCCAGAACCACACCGTGATCTCGGGCACTTTGCTCAGCATCCGGCGGGATGCGCCGACGCCGGGGTTCGTCGTGTCTGTCACGGAGTGCGACGGTAACGAGCCGGTCCTGTGGATCCGCTGAGAATCGCGGTGTGGTCGCGGTCCTTCGCCCAGCGCGATCTCAGCGTGTTCTCAGCGGCGTTCGGACATTGTGGCGGCGTGATACCGATCAGACCTCTGTCCGAGTGCCGAACCGCGCTCCCGGCCCTGCCCGATGTCCTCGCCCATGGACGGGAGACGTTGTGCAGCAACTGATTCTATCCTACGGTCTGGTCGCGATCTTCGTGCTGATGGCCTTGGAGTCGGCCTGCGTCCCGATTCCTTCGGAAGTGACGATGATGCTCGGCGGCGCGCTGGCGGCCGGTGCGGTCAGCGGCCCGCATCCGAATCTGATCGCGGTCATCGTCGCGGGTACCGCCGGTAACGTCGCGGGCAGTTATCTGGCCTGGCTGGCAGGCCGGTACGGCGGGCGCCCGGCGCTGCACCGCTGGGGGCGCTACATCCTGTTGCGTTCCGAGGAGATCGACCGCGCTCAGGACTGGTTCGTGCGCCGGGGCGCGATGTCGGTGTTCTGGGCGCGCCTGTTGCCCGGCATCCGCACGTTCATCTCGCTGCCCGCCGGCATCGCCGCGATGCCCCCGCTGCGCTTCGGCGCGTACACCCTCGCCGGTTGCCTGCCGTGGACGGCGGCCCTGGCCGTGGCCGGTTATGCGGTCGGAGCCAATTGGCACAGTCTCGAACAATCCCTGCGCGGGCCCACCTATCTCATCGCCGGACTCGTGGTCCTGGCACTCGCGGTCGCCGGGCTCGTGGTGCTGCGCCGCCGGCGCGCGGCCGCCTCCGCGGAGTGAGGCGCGCGGGTCGTCAGCGGTAGACCCATCGCCTGACCGGCTCGTTCGCGGTGTCCTCCCGGGGCGGGGCGGCAGGTTCTGGAAATCGATCTTGCCAACTTCGCTATTCTGGTAGAGGATCTTGCCAGAAGTGCGGGTGCAGCGCCGACCGGTGCGCTGGCATCTACCGCGAAGGAGGATCATGGACTCGACCATTCCTACCCGGCACCCTGCGGCGCCCCGGTCCGTTCCTGGTGTCGGACTCGGCCCGTTCGCCCGGGTGCTCGGTCTGCGCGAGCCGACCCCGGCCCAGTTCCGTGAACTGGGGGAGGCGTTGACCGTCGGCGACGAGCCGATGGACGAGCTGGTGGACTGGATGTATCGCGAGGGAATGGCGACCGCCCGGCCGCTGTTCGAGCGGGCATTGCGCGAGGGGATCGCGGCGGTGCCGGACGCCCCCGCCCCGCTGCGGGAGTTCTTCGGCCACGTCGAGGCCGTGCCGGACTGGGTGGACTGGGACAAGATCCGGCGGGCCGAGCGAGTGATGAGCCTGAGCGGCCGCGACGCGCTCTACGTCGCGCGGGACATGTCCTTCCTGGGTGGGTATCTGGCCTCGGGATTCAACAAAACCCTTTTGCGCACAGGCGCTTTGGAGAAGGGGCCGGCCAAGCGCTTCGCCGAGACGACGCAGTGGGCGTTGGACGTCTCCTCCGCCGGTGGCATGCTGCCGCGGGGGCTCGGCTACCGGTCCACGGTCCGGGTGCGGATGATCCACTCGATGGTGCGCCGGCATGTGGCGGCCATGCCGGACTGGCGAGCCGAGGAGTGGGGACTGCCGGTCAACCAGACCGATATGGCCGCCACCATGGTCGGCGCGCTGATCGCGCCGACGGTCGGCGCGATCGGTCTCGGCATGCTGGTGACGCCGGGCGAGGCCGATGCCATGGCACATTTCACCCGGTATGTCGGCTGGGTGATGGGCGTGCAGGAACGCTTTCTGCCCAACGATTTTCGCGACAGCGTGCGCATCCTGTTCCACACCATGACCGCGATCACGAATCCGGACGAGACCTCGGCGCAACTGGCCATGCCGATGCTCGACGAGCCGCTGGGCTGGCATTACCGCTACCTGACCGGCCCACGCCGCCGTATCGCCCGCTCCCAGCATCTGTCCATCGCCACCATGCTCCTGGGCTCCGGCGCGATGCGGAAGCTGGGACTGCCGCCGGTCGTGGTGCCGTGGTATCCATTGCTGCGCATACCGTTCAACCTCGTCCGGACGGTCTGGACCCGGGCCGTGCCCGGCCAATTCGAGCGCGCCGCCGTCCGCGGTCGCGCGGCGCAGCTGGCATTCATCCGCACTCTGACCGGTTCGGAGTCCGCGGACATCGGCGGCTCCGCCGAACACCTCACCGCGGTCGCCTGAGCGATTCTCCCCGCGCCGACCGGCGTTCGTGGAGTGTGCCTCGAAAGGCGTTCGCCGGCGGCGCGGTTCGCGGTCATGCCCGCGCCGGGGTGATCGCCTCGACCGGCTGGCGCAGGATGGTGCGCAGCCGGGCCGGGGCGGTTCGGCGGAAATCGCTCAGGTAGATCTCGTGGTGCCGGCCGGTCATCGCCAGGCCGGACGCGGGGATGAACTCCTGGTGCATGCGGGCGAGGGTTTGGCCCTCGTCGTCGAAGGAACCGATGTGCAAGGTCTGCACGCAACGGCCTTCGTCGAGCGTTTCCAGTCGCACCCGGTGCGCAACGGCCGGATTTTTCGCGGCGGCCGCGGCGACGGCGGCCTCGAACATCGCCTCGGTGATCCAGTCGGGAACCATGGACATCATCGTCCAGTTCCAGCGGGATTTGTTCCGGGCGGTAGTGAACGCCGCAGGCTGCTCGGACCACCACAACCCCTCCAGCGGCATGACGACGTAATCGCGGCCGAGTTCCTGCTTGCTCGCGAACTTCAGCTTGTACGCCACCGGATACAGCGCCTCGACGGCCTCGGTGAACTCCGGCGCGGTGTTCGGATCGCCCCGCCCATCGACCATCACGTAGCGCATCGACGGTACCTCGACCACACGGAACTCCCCTGAGCCGGCTCGATAGCAGTCCATGGTCTTGCGGAAATCCGTCTTCGTCATCGCCGTCCTCCCGGTCGCGCACCATGCTTTCGGCCACCCTAGCGGCGGGCACCGACAATCGATTTCATCTCGGATGCGGCGCCTTGGCGGAGGTCCGCGAGCGCCCGGCCTTCGCCGGTCGTACGGGTCGATCCGCCGATCCGAACAGCAGCCCGGTGATCTCCTCGGCGAGTGGCCCGGCAAGTGGTTCGCCGCTGAAATCGCTTGCCGCCCAACGTCTGACGCTGTCGGTCAGCAGAGTCTGCGCGATCCGCGCGGCGCGGGGGACGTCGGTTCCCGCGGGGAGTTCGCCGTCGCGTTCGGCCTGCCGGAAGGGTTCGAGGAACAGCGCGGTGAGCTGGTCCTCGGCCGTGCCGTCGGCCAGGGCGCGGCGTTCGAGCCGGTACGTCTCCAGGATGGTCTCGAAGACCAATTCGGGCGGGTAGCTGCGCATCTGGCTCTCCAGGGGGCCGATGATCGCCGCGATCACCTCTTCCACCCGGTATGGGCGGGCGAGGACCGCTTCGGCGGCCTGTTGCGCATCGCGCATCGTGAACACCTCGACCGCGAGCAGGACGTCCTCGCGGCGCGAGAAGTACACGTAGAACAGGGCTTTCGACACACCGGCGGCCTTGCAGATGTCGGTGACGGTGGTGTCCGCGAAACCCTTCGTACGCCACAGCGCGAGCGCCGCCTGCATGATCGCGTTCCTGCTGGCCTGTGAGCGAGCCTGCGTCGGAACGGCTCGCGATTGACCAGGGTCAGACTTCGAGTCTCGCGAAAGAGTGGACATAGCAGCATCATACAGTCGAAGCAAATATTGACTACAGTCAGGAACGGTGCCATGCTTCCGCCACGGACACGCGCCGCGAGAGCATCCACACCCGGATGCGGTGTCGTGCCGGCGGAAAGGAATGCGGGTATGCAAGTCCTGCTCGAAGACGAGAACCGCTCGGCGGCAACGAATCTGCGGGCCCAGCAGGTGGTCCTGTGGTCGACTCCCGCCGTCGCGGCCATACTGCTGGTGCTGTTCGCGGCGTTTCCGGGTTTCTTCCCGCCGATGTCGCCGAATATGACCGCCCCCCAGGTGGCCGAGTTCTACCGCGACCACACGGCGATGATCCGGTTCAGCATGGTCGGATTCAATCTTTGCGGAATCCTGATCGTGCCCTTCTTCGTGCTCATCCTGGCCCGGATGCAGCGGATGCGGGGCCAGAGTCACATCTTCGCGTTCTCGTATCTGTCCGCCGTGGTGGCCGGGGCGACGCTGTTCGCGTTGTCGGACATCTTCTTCGCCGTGGCCGCGTTCCGCACCGATCGGTCCGCCGATCTCATCCAACTGCTCGACGATCTGGCCTGGATCTTCTTCATCGCACCGATCGGCATGCTGGTCGCCCAGTTCGTGCTGTTGGCGCTGGCCGTCTACTTCGACGACGACCGAGATCCGGTGTTTCCCCGCTGGGTCGCGCACTATTCGCTGGTGACGGCGGTGCTGATGGCCCCCTCGGCGGGGGCGGCGGTATTGCGCGACGGTCCGCTGGCGTGGAACGGCCTGGTGTCGTTCTGGGTACGCAACATCGCGTTCGCCGCGTTCGTCGTGGTGATGTTCTTCGTACTGCGCTCGTCCTACCGTCGCGAGGCCCGGGAGGTGGCATGAGCACCGTGACTCCCACCGCCTCGGGCGATGCGGCCGAGAGCGCGACGCCCGCCCGCGGCATGCGCCCGGACGTCTACCTCAGCTATTGGATCTTCGCGGCGTTCTATGGCGCGCTGTCGGCCGGAGTGGTGTTCATGGGCCGGGCCACGCCGCCGCCGCGCCCGGATGTCACCGATATCCAAGTGGCACAGTGGTTCGATCAGCACCACACGACGATTCGAACGGGTTTCGCGATACTGCTGGTGATCGCCGGGGGCGCGGCGATCTCCAACGGCATCATCGGATATTTCATGAAGCGGATGTCCTCGGGATCGGTGCTGTCCTACGCCTATATCGCCAGTATGGGGGTGGGCGCCATTCCCGGATTTCACGTGCTGCTGGTCTGCTGGCTGACCGCGACATTCCGGCCGGACCGCGAGCCGCGGATTCTGCATCTGCTCTACGACCTGGGCATGCTGTCCTACAACGGCTCCCTGGGATGTTTCACCGCGGCCTACGCCGTGATCGCCATCGCCATTCTCTATGACCGAAACCGCATATTTCCCAAATGGTTCGCCTACATCTCGGTCTGGCAGATCGTCACCGAGGTGCTCGCCACCCAGATGTGGGTGTTCCACGCCGGGGCGTTCGCCTGGAACGGGATGATCACGTTCTATATCGCGGTGGTGATCTTCGGGATCTGGGTCGGCTGTCTGCTACCCATCATGTGGAACGCGGGACGTGCCGAAAAAGACGGTACGCCAGCGCTTTACGCTCGGGAGGACCTGCGATGACGATATCCGACGCAGAGGCGTCCGAGGCGTCGGAGGAATCGGCGTCCCCGGTCCCGGGCCGAGTTCCCGGCGACCTGGACATGTGGGTTCTGGTGCTGGGGGACCTGTTCTTCTTCGGCTGCTATTTCATCGTCTACATGGTGTTCCGGGACCGCTCGCTCGATCGGTTCGCCGAGGCGCAGCGGCATCTGAGCCTGGCTGTGGGTGTCGCGAATACGGTTGTGCTGCTGACCAGTTCGATGTTCGTGGCGATGGCGGTGCAACAGGTCCGGCGCGGGGCCGCCCGCTCGGCGGAACGGCTGATATGGGCGGCGGGTGCCTGCGGCGTGCTGTTCGTGGCGCTCAAGGCCTTCGAGTGGCAGCAGGAGATCACGCACGGCCACACCGTTTCCGAAGAATTCTTCAGCTTCTACTTCGTCCTGACCGGTATCCATCTCGCCCATCTCGTCCTAGGACTGCTGATCCTCGGAATCGTCGTGCGCGAGTTGCGGAATCCGGCTCTGCGGCGACCGCATATGGTCGAGCAGGGCGCGACCTACTGGCATATGGTGGACCTGCTCTGGGTCGTCATCTTCGCCATTCTCTATCTCATGAGGTGACCCGTGAGCTCCCAGACCACCGCACTCGTCCGCCGGTCGCGACCGGAAATGCGCACTCTCGCCCTCGTATGGCTCGTGCTCGTGGCGATCACCGTTCTCGCGTGGTGTCTGACCCCCGAGAACCGGGGCGACGGATCCGTATCGGACAGCGTTCTCGTGAGCGTCATCTCCGCCCTCGGAATGCTCAAGTCCCGCTTGATCATCCGGCACTTCATGGAGGTGCGCACCGCACCCCGATGGCTGCGTGTCGGCACCGACGTCTGGGTGGTCGTGCTCTGGGCTGCCCTCCTGGGAATCAACCTCTACCGGTGACCGCGCCCGCTCGCATTCGCCTTGTGATGTACGGCGGCCGAGAACGCCGGCGCGAAGAATTTCGCACCCTCGCCGCCGCGCATGGTCTGGTCCGGGACATCGTGCTGGACCTCACCGACCAGCGCCGCCTGCTCGGATTCCGCTTGCTGGACGGTTGACCGGATTCTGCCGACGCCTAGTATGCCGCGCATACGGCCAGTTCAGTGCGTCAACCGGCCTGAGCGAGATCGTATTCGCCCGGAAATGTGTCGGCGCCGCGAAAGTGGGTACGCAGTTTTCACGACGCCACGAATATCCGTCCCGTATTCGGTATGCGAGAACAAGGTTCGGCGTCACCGTCACAACTGTTGCCCCGAGGTGGTGTGTGCAGACGCTCGACAATGGGCCGAAGTGCTCAGCGGCGAGTTGGAACAGGCCCTACACTCGACGCACACGGATGCATTCTACGGAGGTGATCGGCGGTTGAATCCCAGGGATCCGCGCGACCAGCACACGGCACGGTACGAACCCGGCTATCAGCCGGGCAATTATCGTGAGCCCGGCTACGGAAGGGATCGCGGATACGACGCCCCGCAGCAGCCCGGGTATGGATATCCGCAACCCGAATATCCGAATCGCCCGCCCGAGTATCGCGATCCTCGGCCGGAATACGCGGAGTACGCGGAGTATCCGGATCGGCGTCCCCGGCAGCGGCAGGGGCCCGAACTCGACCCCGGCAAATTCATCGGGGGCGTGCTGGCCGCGGCGGTCGTGACCGCGCTCGCGGCGTGGTTGTGCGCGTGGATCATCCAGGTCATCGCCACCCGAGTCACGCAGAGCGGGAAATTCGGCGTGTGGAATCCGATGGCCCAGGACGCGTACTGGTTCGCGGTGGTGGCCTTCCTGTGCGCGGTACTCGCGGGCGCCCTGTGGTATCTGCTGCGCATGGGCACCCCCACGCCGGGGTTGTTCTTCACCTGGATCGTCGGAATCCTCACCGCCGCGGCGGTGGTCATTCCGTTGGTCCTGTCCGAGGACGTGTGGGTCGGAATCTCCACGGCGATCGAACATCTGGTGATCGGCCTGCCGATTCTCAGCCTGGTGCGGATGGTGGGCGCGAAGAGCCTCGTATACCGATGAACTCGGCCGGGCGGCAGGTTCGTGCCGCCCGGCAACGAGTGTCTTGCGCAACGGGGGCAACGGAATTCACAATGATGTGGGCCGATCGGTTCGTCCGCACTGCGTCAGGGGTAACCCGTGAACTCCCCACCTCCTCCGGATTCCGTCGCTGTGATCACCGGCCTGGACGATCTGCGGGTCGATCTGGCCCGACGGCATCCGGCGACGGGCAGCGCGAC
>CBJNFW010000298.1:0-10474 GCA_966435935.1 uncultured Nocardia sp. | reverse complement strand
GTGGAAGGGCGTCGACTACACCGCCCGGATCGCCGCGAACCCGGGTGAACTCGAGCAGTTGCTGACCCCGCTGGTCGACGCGGGAGTCGATCTCTTCCACACCTCGCTGCGGCGGCACTGGCTGCCCGAATTCACCGACCACGCAGAGGATTTGAGCCTCGCGGGCTGGACCAAGAAGATCACCGGCCGACCGGTGATCACCGTCGGTTCGGTCGGCGGGGACAGCGCCTTCCGAGGTGACCGGATCGACGAGACCCAGGCCGAACGCTTCCGCTTCCTGAACGAGCAGTTCGAGCACGGCGAATTCGACGTCGTCGCCCTGGGCCGTGCGCTGCTCGCCGATCCGGAGTGGGTGAACAAGGTTCGCGGCCGAAGGCTTTCGGAGATCATTCCGTTCCGGTAGCGGCACCGGCGCATGCGGCGCCGGCCGCGGCGGCGCGTTCAGCCGAGTACTCGCGCCCCGGATCGCCGCCGGCCTGTCGAGGCCGAGGATGGCAGGCCCGTTGCCGCAACGACTTTCAGCTCACCGCACGAGGGCGCAGGTCCCGCTCGGCTGCCGGGATCGCGGGGTCCCGGGCACATCGGCCGCGCATATCTGCGGCGCCCGCGACCCAGCGGACATGAACGAATCCGCGCGCCCGATCTGGTCGGAGCGGGCGCGCGGAATGTTCCGGCTGATCGGAAAGCGTTGCGTGTCAGCGCATCCGGCAGAAGGTGGCGTAGTGATCCCCGGTGTACCAGGCCGATCCGTCGTCACCGGTGACGATGCGCTCGGCATCGCGGTTGTGGCCGGGCACCTTGCGGTTGACGTCCCACTCCTTGTAGTGAACGGCCTTGCCGCCATCGGTCCGAGGCAGATTTCCTTCGCGATCACTCCAGGTGGTGCCGCCCTTGGTGCCCGAACCGTCGTTCGGCGGCCACTGACCGGCATCGATCAGGCCCAGCGTCTGCCGGGCCCGATCGGGAATCGAGCACACGAACGGGCGCTGGTCGGTGGTGCTGTGAGCGCCGGCCGAGGCGGTATCGGCCTGATGCGCCGCGCCCGTGCCGCCCAGCAGTACCGACAGCGCGACCAGGGTGGCCATCATCGCGGCCGCGAGCATCGAGAGGGGTCTGGTCCACACGTTCCCGGGCGAGCGGATCTCCGGCGATATCGGATCGTTCGTCATCAAATACCTCGCAATGGTCGTCGATACACCGGCGCCGCTCCGACACCCCCGGGCCGAATGTACTGGTAGCGCGATCCGCATCGGTCGACGCGCAGCCGAGCAACCGGACAACAACAGATGACGAATTCGCATTACCGGACCAGGAGCCGCTCGACCGGCATCGGTCCGGTCCGGTGCGGATACGCTGCACATCGCCCTGCCGCGCAATAGCATCGACCAGCGAGCGCAAGGCCGCGACCACTGTGGAGGCCCCGATGGATCGAACCACCTGTCTCATCGCCGGTGGAGGTCCGGCGGGAATCGTGCTGGGTCTCCTGCTGGCCCGCGCCGGAGTCCAGGTCACCGTGCTGGAGAAGCATGCGGACTTCCTGCGCGACTTCCGCGGGGACACCGTACATCCCACCACGCTCGACCTGCTCGACGAGCTCGGCCTGGGCGAACGCTTCGCGAAACTACCGCAGCGCCGGTTGACCTCGGTGCAACTGCCGATCCGCGGACATATGTTCACCGTCGCCACCATGGACCGGCTACCGGGACCGCACCGTTACATCGCGATGGTGCCGCAGTGGGATCTACTGAATCTCCTTGCCGGAGAGGCCGATTCGGAGCCCACGTTCACGCTGCGAATGAACACCGAGGCAATCGATGTGATCCGCGAGGACGGACGGGTTGTCGGCGCCCGGTATCGCACTCGCGACGGCGAGTCCGGCGAGATCCGGGCGGATCTCACCGTGGCGTGCGACGGGCGGACCTCCGCCCTGCGTGCGGCGGCCGGACTCGGATCGCGGCGCTGGCCAACGCCTTTCGACGTGTGGTGGTTCCGGATTCCGCGCAACGGCACCGACCCGTCCGGCGCCGTCGGATTCCTCACCCCGCGGCGGGTGGCCCTGCTGTTCGATCGTGGCGACTACTGGCAGTGCGCGACATTGATCGGCAAGGGCAGCGACCCCGCGCTGCGCAGCGGCCCCGTTTCCGAGATCATGCGGCCGCTCACCGATATTGTGCCCTGGCTCTCCGACCGCGCCGACGCCGTGTCGAGCTGGGACGAGGTGAAACTGCTGGACGTCCAGCTGGATCGCCTGGACCACTGGTACACCGAGGGCCTGCTGTGCCTGGGCGATGCCGCACACGCCATGTCCCCCGTCGGCGGGGTCGGCATCAACCTCGCCGTCCAGGACGCGGTAGCGGCCGCGAGAATCCTTGCCCCCAAACTCCTTTCGGGCCGACTGAGCACCGCCGACCTGGCTCGCGTGCAACGCCGCCGCCGTCTCCCCACCGCCGTAACCCAGGGCCTGCAACGCTTCCTGCACGCACGCGCGATAACCCCCGCCCTCGGCGGCCGGCTCAACATCTCCGACAACCCGACTCCCCCTCTCCCGCTGCGTCTGCTGCGCCGCACCCCTTTCCTTCGCGACCTCCCACCTCGCCTCGTGGCCCGCGGCGTCCTGCCCGAACACGCCCCGGAATTCGCCCGCCGCCCGAGCTGATCGCGGCGGCGCGGACGCCGCGGTATCGGGATCTAGCGCAAATCGTTCCGGCGCCACGGGGTCCACCGGTGGCCGGTGTCCGGCGGGAGAATCGCGCGCCCGGACTCCGCCCGTGCGCCGGGCGGGTGTTCGATGCGCTCCGGCAGCGGACTGCCCTCGGGCGAACGGGCCGCGAACGGCGGGGTCGAGCCGGCGAGACTGACGGAGCCGTCGACGCTCTGCCGGACCGAAAGCCCGAAGCCGTCGGCTGTGGATGTGTATGCCGCTCTCGGCCGGGAACCGCGGTCCGTCCGGACCGGCCATGCGGATTCCCGCCACACCCGCACGACGAGGTCGAACGTCTCGTCGGCGGTGGCCGGAGTGGTTCCCGTGACCCAGTACGCGATATCGAAGAACTCCCGATCGACATCCTGGCCGGTCTCGTCGCAGGGTAGTACGACACCACCGTGAAATCGTGCCCGCGCAATCTCGGGATGCGCGAGCGACAGTGCCAGCTCCGCCGGAAGGGCACGCAACGTCTGCGCGAGATACCGATAGAGCCGGTCCTGCGCCTGCGCCCGGGTCAACTCCGCTCGCATACCGCCATCCTCGTCCGATTCGT
This sequence comes from uncultured Nocardia sp., assembly GCA_966435935.1. Classification (GTDB taxonomy): domain Bacteria; phylum Actinomycetota; class Actinomycetes; order Mycobacteriales; family Mycobacteriaceae; genus Nocardia. Next base: position 7,217 of record CBJNFW010000298.1, on the reverse strand, counting down.
TGGTTTCTGAAGGCCCGGCCAGGGTCACGGTCACCTCACCATATGACCGAGTCCGGTGATGATCAGTCCGAGCTTCCCCGCGGCAGGATTGCGGGAATCGAGATAGTGCGAGGCGAAATGCTCGTCCGAAATCCAGCGCGGCTCGCCGGGAGTGGAAGCGGAAGCGAAAACCTTGGCGCCGAATCCCGGAGAGGTGGGAGGCGGTCCGTGCGTTTTCGGCATCAGCTGAACGAAATCGCGTCGGGCCATGGTCGCGAACACATGGTTGCCGATGTCCTCGGCTTCGACGCCGGCGAGCCGCAACTCCCGGACATTTCGCACTCCCATACCCCAGCTGCCGATCACGACCAGGTCGTCGGTGTCGAGCACGGCGCCGTTGCCGGCGGCATGACCCGCCAGGACACTCCCGTACGAATGGCCGACGGTGGTGTTGTGTGACGGCTCTCCCTCATGTGTGATCCGCAGGCCGACGTGATGTTCGCGCGCCATGGCCGCACCGTCCTCGGCGAACTGCGGAAACATCGCCTCGGTCATCGATTGCGGATTGCGGTATGCCCCCCAGAGCGTTATCGCGGTATTTTTGCCGGGTTCGATCGTCGTTGCTATCTGCCGCATCTGGCTCATGGTTTCATCGGCGTACGCGGTGGGGGCGTCGGCGGCGCCGGCGGGATTCAGCAGAATGACGGTGTTGTCGGCGAAGTCCGGGTTGTCGAGGTCGATCACGAAACGCCCGCGATCGTCGACGTACGCGACGTTGATATCCGGTTCACCGCGCCGCGTTCGGTAGATCATGGACTCCAGGTCGTTGTAGGTGTCCGCACGGCCGAAGTCGCCCGAATCCCGGGCCTGCGACCACAGTCGGTCGATATTGCGCTTGTTGAACTCGTATCGATCCGCCCTCGGAATGCCGTCCCGATTGCCGATGAAGGGATCGGCATGGAACAACTCGTTCTTGTCCGATTCGTTCAGGCCGGACCAGAACTCGTGCAACTCCCTCGGGTTCTCCGGTATGCCGATGTCCGGCAGCTTCGGCCGGGGGATCTCCGGCGGCAGTTCGGACCGCGCCGACTCACCGATCAGGCGGGCGAAATTCTCGTCGTTCGCGACAAGATCCCCTTCGCCACGCACCACCGCATCCCGGGTCTTGCGATAAAGATTCTCGGCGATGCCTTCGCCGGCTTCCTGGATGATCGACTCCAGCCGCCGCGCGATCATGTTCGCGCGGCGAATACCCGGGTACAGCTCGAGCGCGGATTCGATCGCCCCGGCGTCCGGATCGAACTCGCTCACGCTCTGGCGATCGCGACATGATCCGGTCGGCGACCGGGCCCATCGCGGTAGACGGACGATTCGGTCATGCAGGGAGTGTGCCAGATCACGCCGGAGCGGACCATTCACCGCCACCGGGCAGCCTGCGGACGCTGGACATACCCGCCGCGATTCAGAAATCGTCGGCGCAGCCGCACGAACCGCGGGTCCGCAGCCCGGCTTCCAGCGACACCACACCAGGATGTGTTGTGCCGCTGTCGATCTGGTCGAGCAACAGTTGTACCGCGAGTTCACCCATGCGGCGGGTGGGCTGGACCATGGTGGTCAGGCCGGGGCGGGTGTAGCGGGCGTATTCGATGCCGTCGAAGGCCACCACGGCCAGGTCGTCGGGGACGCGCAGCCCGGCGTCGTAGGCGGCGCGGAGCATACCCATCGCCTGGAGGTCGCTGGTGACGAAAATCGCGGTCGGGCGGCGGGGTGCGGCCAGGAGTTCGGACAGGGCGCGATATCCGGCCGCGCCGCCGAAATCCGTGCGGACGATAGGTCCTTCGGGTAATCCGCAGGCGGACAGTGCATTGCGATATCCCTGCACGCGGTCCTCGGCAGTGGAGACGTGCGGTCCGCTCAGACAGGCGATTTCGCGGTGCCCGTGCTCGATCAGGTGGGCCACCGCCGCCTGCGCGCCGCTCACCGAATCACACATCACGTGCGTGAACCGGGCCGGATCGATGATGCGGTCCACCGCCACCAGCGCCATCCCGGCCTCGGCGCACGCATCCCCGACACCGGTCTCGAAGGACGACGAAATGGCAAGCAGCCCTTCGACTCTGCGATCGATGAAGGTCCGCACATAGGCCTGTTCGCGCTCCGAGTCACCGGCGGCGTTGCCCACGAACAGCGGATACCCGCGGGCGAAGGCGGCCGCCTCGATGACCGCGGACAGTTCGGCGAAGAACGGATTCGCACCGTCCGGGATCACCATGCCGAGCGCGTGCCCGCGATTCATCCGCAGGCTGCGCGCGGACATGTTGGGCCGGTAGCCCAATTCGGCGATGGCGGCCTCGATCCGCGCCCGGGTCGCCGGCGCGACCTGACGCGGCCCGCCGTTGAGCACGTAGCTCACCAAGGCGGGCGAGGTGCCGGCCAGACGCGCAACGTCCGCGCGTGTCACTGCCATTCGGATCTCTCCTCGTCCTCGGTCACGGTTCGATCCCACGCTATTGGGCCCAACCCCTTGACAGTCGGTGACTCAGGTCACAGACTACTCATCAATTCGTGTTGATCAACACGAGTTGATCAATTGAGGGATAGGTCGAACACCCATGAATGCTCGATTCAGGCGTGCGATGGCGCCGCTTGTCCTCGTCGGCGCGCTCGCCGCGGCCGCCTGCGGGCGTGGCGATCACAGCAGCTCCGGGGATTTCAAGATCGCCATCGTCACCCGCAACTTCACCAACCCGTACTGGGCGGCGTTGCGCGACGGGGCCATGGCCGAAGCGGGGAAGCTCGGCGTGAAGGTCACCGTGCAGGCCGGGCAGTCCGAAACCGACGCCGACGGGGAGAACGCGCAGATCTCCACCATGGCCGCGCAGGGCTTCGGCTGCTTCGGCGTCGTGCCGGTGAACGGCACCAACGTCATCACCCCGCTCACCGCGGTCGCCCGCAAGAACATCCCGATCCTCGATCTGGACACCCAGATCGATCCGGCCGCCTCCAAGGCCGCCGGGGTCTCCTACGCGAGTTTCATCGGCTCGGACAACGTCGAGGCCGGTAAGACCGCGGGCCAGAAACTGCTCGAAGCCCTGGGCGGCACGGGTAAGGTCGCGGTCCTGCAGGGCATCGCCGGTGAGCAGAACGGCATCAACCGCGACAAGGGCTTCGCCGAGGCCGTCGCGGGCAAGCTGGACATCGTCCAGGAGGCACCCGCGGATTACGAACAGGACAAGGGCCTGCAGGTCACCGAGGCGATCCTGAAGGCGCATCCGGACATCACCGGCATCTTCTCCGCGAACGACACCATGGGCCTCGGCGCGGCGCAGGCGATCAAGAACGCCGGCCGCACCGGGCAGATCAAGGTGATCTCCGTCGACGGCATCCAGGCCGCGCTGGAGGCGGTCAAGGCGGGCACCCTCTACGGCACCGTCACCCAATACCCTTATGCCGAAGGACAACTCGCGGTGCAGGGCTGCCTGGCCCAGCACCGGGGCAAGAAGCTGCCGGACCGCGTGGTCTCCCCGATCGCGTTCATCGGCAAGGACAATGTGGATCAGCAGATCACCGCGTTCCCGCGTCCGATCGTCACCTTCGCCAACCCGCTGGAAGGACTCCTGAACAAGTGAGCTCCACGGCAGATATCGCACCCGCCGAGGGCGGCGCCGCGGACGCCGGTACGCGTGAGGGGCGCACCGAAATCCCGGCCAAGCTCGCCGAATACGCGGCGCCGATCGCGCTGGTCCTGCTCTGGGTGGCCTTCTTCATCGCCACGCCGGATTTCCTGACCCTGGCCAATATCGGTGACCTGCTGGTCTCCGCGTCGATCCTGACCGTGCTGGCGCTGGGCCAGCAGTTCGCGGTCACCGCCGGCGGTATCGATCTGTCGGTGGGCGCGAATCTGCCTTGGGCCGCAGCACTGTTGGGCTACACGACCAGCCACGGCTATCCGATCGCGATCGGCATCGTCGTCGCGATCGCGGGCGGACTGATCGTCGGCGTGATCAACGGCGTGCTGGTCGGCCGGCTGCACATGACCGACTTCGTGGTCACCCTGGGCATGCTCAGCGTGCTGAGCGGGCTGACATTGCTGCTGACACACGGCAACACCACGGCGGTGAACTCGTCCTTCCTGCAGAAACTCGCACTGGACGGCATCGGTCCGGTGCGCTGGTTCTGGCTGCTCGCGCTGATCGCGGCACTCGTGGTGGCGGGCATCATCTTCCGCACTCGGATCGGCACCCACCTGCTGGCCACCGGCGGACGTCTGGAGGCCGCCCGCGACACCGGTATCGCGGTGAATCGCATCCGGCTGTTCGCGTATGCGATGTCCGGGCTGCTGTGCGGGGTCGCCGGGGTGATGCTCGTGGCGCGCAACGGCGGCGCGGATCCCTCGCTGCAGACGACCTATCTGCTCAGTTCGATCGCGGCGGTGGTGCTCGGCGGGTCGTCGCTGGCCGGCGGAAAGGCGTCGGTGCTGGGCACCGTCGCGGGTGCGGTGCTGTTCACCTCGCTGATCAACGGGTTCACCATCCTGGGCATCTCGCAGTACTACCAGCCGGTCGCGGTCGGCGCGGTACTGCTGCTGGCCGCCGGGATCTCCCGGTTCCGAAAGTAGGCGCACGTCATGAACATCGAGTCCACTCCCCTGCTCGAGGCCCGGGACCTGACCAAATCCTTCGACTCGGTGTGCGCGCTGGACGGGGTGTCGCTGCGCATCCCCGAAGGCGAGGTCACCGCGCTCGTCGGCGACAACGGAGCCGGGAAATCCACCTTGGTGCGCTGCCTGACCGGCGTGCAGTCCCCCGACACCGGTCAGATCCTGTTCCGCGGTGAACCGGTGCGCCTGCGTTCCCCCGAGGATGCGCGCAAGATGGGGATCGAGACCGTGTACCAGGACCTGGCACTGATCGATGACCTGACGGTGTGGCAAAACCTGTTCCTCAACCGGGAACTGGTGCATCCGCTCGGAATCGTCAACCGGCGCGGCATGATCGCGCGCAGCGGCGAGATCATGCGCGAACTGGACGTCGACGTGCCCTCGGTCCGCACCACCGTGCGGCGGATGAGCGGCGGCCAGCGCCAATCCATCGCCATCGCCCGCGCCGTCGCCTGGGGCAAGGCCATGGTGATCATGGACGAGCCCACCGCCGCCCTGGGCGTCCGGGAGACCGCCGCGGTGGAGAAACTGGTCCGCGGCCTGCGCGAACGCGGCGTCACGGTGCTCATCATCAGTCACGACCTGGCTCAGGTGATGCGCGTCTGCGATAACGTGGTAGTCCTGCGCAGAGGCAGATCGGTTGCCGCGCATTCGATTTCGGAAGTCGACGGCGACCGGCTCGTCGGTCTCATCACCGGCGCGATCGCCGGGAATACGCAGAACCGGCAGCACGGTGACGTCCGGACCGAGGACACCACAACGGCTTCCGAGACGGCGCGAACGTCCTCGGCCACCTCCGAGGCGGCCTCATGACCGTCGTCGTGGTGGGTTCGGTGAACGTGGATGTGGTGAGCGAGGTCGAACGACTGCCCGCACCCGGGGAAACGGTGCTGGCATCGCGGTCGCGAACGAATCTGGGCGGCAAGGGATCCAATCAGGCCGTCGCCGCCGCACGGGCCGGCGGCCGGGTGGAATTCGTCGCCCGGGTGGGTGCCGACGCCGATCCCGGCTTGTGGAAGTCGTTGCTGGAGTTCGGCATCGGCCTCACAGCGGTTCGCGAGGTGCCCGACAGCCGGACCGGTACCGCGTACATCACGGTGGCCGGCGGGGAGAATCAGATCGTGGTGGACCCGGGGGCGAACTTCGGCTGGGAGAACGAAGCCGAGCTGAACGAGCTGACCGTCGAGGCCGGACTGCTGGAGACGGCGCAGGTCGTGGTGGCGCAGCTGGAAATCCCTGTGCGCGTGGTCGATTGGATCTCCACGCGGGCCCGGCGGTTCATCCTCAACGCGGCGCCGGCGATGCGGCTGTCCGAAGACCTGCTGCGCCGCTGCGATCCGCTGATCGTCAACGAATCGGAATTGGCGGCGGTGAGCGGTTCGGTCCCCGAATCTCCCCAACAGGCATTCGCACAGCTCCGGGCGCTGTGCCTGCGCGGGGTGCCATCGGCGGTGGCGACGCTGGGCGCAGCCGGGTCGGTATGGGCGCGGAGCGTATCCGCAGCGCAGGTCGTCGGCGCGTATCAGCCTGCGCCCCAGGTGACTACGGTCGATTCGACCGGCGCCGGGGACGCCTTCGTCGGGGCCCTGGCCACCGCGCTCGCCGAGGGCGCCGAACTCGGCCGGGCCGTCGCCTTCGCCACCGCCGCGGGCGCCCTCGCGGTGCAGTCGCCCGGCACGCACGCCTCGTATCCCACCGGCGACCGGATCACGGCCGAACTCGCGGCGGTACCGCGATCCCGCACGCTCGCTTCATGATTCGAGCACCCCTCACGCCGACCAGGAGACCCATGCGCACCACCGGAATCATCCACGCCGAACTTGCCGCGGCCCTGACCGGCCTACGCCACACCGATCTGTTCGCGATCAGCGACTCCGGCCTGCCGGTACCCGCCGCAGTCCCCGTCATCGACCTCGGCATTTCCTACGGATTTCCCCGCTTCGAGCCGATCCTTGATCTCGTGCTGCACGAGGTGACCGTCGAAGCCGCCTGGGCCAGCCGCGAGGTGATCGCCGAAAATCCCGACGCCGCAAGACTTCTCACGGAGAATCTGCACGCCGAGCTGATCGACCACGAGGCCTTCAAATCCCGCATCGCCGGCTGCCGCTTCGTCGTGCGCACCGGCGAGGCCCGGCCCTACGCCAACGTCCTGTTGCGCGCGGGCGTGCCCTGGTGACACCGGACGCCCTGTGCCCGGCCGCCGTCGAATACCATCGCGGGCATGCCTGAGATCTTGGTGGAACGTCGCGACAAGGTCGCCGTGGTCACGGTGCACGATCCGGAGCGGCGCAACGCGCTGACCCGGGATCTGTCGGCCGGACTCGTCGACGCGGTGGCGGATGCCGAGGGCGACAAGGATATTCACGCCCTGGTCATCACCGGAACACCGCCCGCGTTCTGCGCCGGAGCCGATCTCACGCTGTTGGGCGCCGCCCGGGAGGAGGGGTTGCGCGCGATCTACGCGGGCTTCCTGGCCGTCGCGAACTGCGCATTGCCGACCATCGCCGCCGTCGGCGGGGCGGCGGTGGGTGCGGGCCTGAACCTCATCGTTCCGACTGCGCAAGGCATCTTCGCGGCG
>CBJNFW010000297.1:0-10528 GCA_966435935.1 uncultured Nocardia sp. | reverse complement strand
ATGGGCGCGCGGCCGATATGCGGCCGGATATATCCGCCGAACGCGGTTCGTCAACCGCTCGAGCAGGTACATTGCGTGCTCAGCCCCGGTGGCGGCGGCCGTGTCGGTCCCATCGGCAAGAATGGACCCGGCCCGCGAACCGCAGGAGGTGCCGTGACAGACGGACCACTCATCGTTCAGAGCGACAAGACCCTCTTGCTCGAGGTGGAGCACGAGCAGGCCGATGCCGCCCGTCAGGCGATCGCGCCGTTCGCCGAGCTGGAGCGCGCGCCCGAACACGTGCACACCTACCGGGTCACCCCGCTGGCGCTGTGGAACGCGCGCGCGGCCGGGCACGATGCCGAGCAGGTCGTCGACGCGCTGGTGAAGTACTCCCGGTACGCGGTGCCGCAGCCGTTGCTGGTGGATGTCGTGGACACCATGGCCCGATATGGCCGGCTGCAGCTGATGAAACATCCCGCGCACGGTCTGGTACTGGTCAGCCTCGATCGCGCGGTGCTGGAAGAGGTGTTGCGGCACAAGAAGATCCAGCCGATGCTGGGTGCCCGCATCGATGACGACACGGTGCAGGTGCATCCGTCCGAGCGCGGCCGGATCAAGCAGATGCTGCTCAAGGTGGGCTGGCCCGCCGAGGATCTGGCCGGATACGTCGACGGTGAGGCACACCAGATCGATCTGGACTTCGGCACCCATGCCTGGCACCTGCGCGATTACCAGGAATTGGCCGCGGATTCGTTCTGGGCCGGCGGCTCGGGCGTGGTGGTGCTGCCGTGCGGCGCGGGTAAGACCATGGTCGGCGCGGCGGCGATGGCCAAGGCCAAGGCCACCACGCTGATCCTGGTGACCAATACGGTCGCGGGCCGGCAGTGGCGGCGGGAGCTGCTGGCGCGCACCTCGCTCACCGAGGACGAGATCGGCGAATACTCCGGCGAACGCAAGGAGATCCGCCCCGTCACCATCGCGACGTACCAGGTCATCACCCGCAAGACCAAGGGTGAGTACCGGCATCTGGAGCTGTTCGACAGCCGGGACTGGGGCCTGGTCATCTACGACGAGGTGCATTTGCTGCCCGCCCCGGTCTTCCGGATGACGGCCGATCTGCAATCGCGTCGCCGCCTCGGTCTCACCGCGACCCTGGTCCGCGAGGACGGCCGCGAGGGCGATGTGTTCTCGCTGATCGGGCCCAAACGGTACGACGCGCCGTGGAAGGATATCGAGGCGCAGGGCTGGATCGCCCCGGCCGACTGCATCGAGGTGCGGGTGACGCTCACCGACGCCGAACGGATGGCGTACGCCACCGCCGAACCCGAGGAGCGCTACAGGCTGTGCTCCACCGCGCGCACCAAACTCCCTGTGGTGGAGTCGATTCTCGCGCGCCACAAGGATGCTCCGAGTCTGGTCATCGGCGCCTATCTGGATCAGCTGGACGAATTGGGTGAACATCTGAACGCGCCGGTGATTCAAGGCTCGACCCGCACCAAGGAGCGCGAGGCGCTGTTCGACGCGTTCCGCAACGGCGAAATTCCGGTGCTGGTGGTGAGCAAGGTCGCCAATTTCTCCATCGACCTTCCCGAAGCGTCTGTGGCAGTACAGGTTTCGGGCACCTTCGGCTCCCGTCAGGAGGAGGCTCAGCGGTTGGGCCGCCTGCTGCGCCCGAAGCACGACGGCGGACAGGCGCACTTCTATTCGGTGGTGTCCCGCGACACGCTGGACGCAGAATATGCTGCGCACCGACAGCGTTTCCTGGCCGAACAGGGGTATGCCTACCGAATCACCGACGCCGACGACCTGTTGGGCCCCGCGATCGGTTAGACCACTCGAGGAACCGGACGGAGGACCTGAACATGGTTGAACGCCCGCCCGGCCGGAGCGAGCCAGGTGCCGGCCCTCTCCACCCGGATCGCCCGCCCGGCGATCAGCGGCCACCCGGCGCGCTCCCTCCGCACAACGCCGAACCCGAGGCCGCGCCCGGGGGCGATTCCAGCCCAACCTCGGCGCAGGAGCGAAGCCGGGAGGCGGTGCCACTCACCCATGGCACGTGGCCGCAACGTCGCCCGGATCCGTCCACCTCGGACAATGGCGACTCCGAGGGCGGGGGCAGCGGCGATGCGGGATCGGCGCAGCGTGCGAAGCGTGACGGAGTCCGAGGTCGGCCAGGTTCGCCCATGCCGGACAACGCCGAAGGCCGCGGCCCGGCTCGATTCCGGACTGACGGAGCGGAGGAGGGAAGAATCGAGCCTTGGGAGGCCGCGGCCCGCCGGAGCGAAGCGGATGCGGAAAAGAGAGCGTTCGAATTCGTGGTGGACCGGGAACATGCGCGGGCGGTGAACGAGGTCGTCGCGGACACCCGCAAGCTTCGAGTTCTGGCGTTCACCACGACCGTCGTGCTCGGGCTGGGTACCGCCGGTTTGATCTGGTTGGACCACCCGTATTCGTTCCTGCTGGCCGTCGCCTTCGGGCTCGGCACGGTGACCTCGCTGTTCGTGGCGCTGTGGACGCCGCATCGCGCCCGGATCGAAAAGCTCTATGCCGAGGGCGAACTCGTCCCGGCGATCGTCTCGGATCGGCATCCGCGCGGAGCGCTGCTGCTGGCTCTGGTCAACCTGGCCAAATCCGGTGCGGCGCCGCGCTATGCGTTGATCACCCGTACCGTGCGGTCGCTGCCCGGCCATCGGTCCTGGCCCGGTGAGCAGATCCCGTCGGTGACCGTGCGGGCCGACCGCGCACCGCTGTCGGTGGGCGGATTGCGGCAGTCGGTCGGCGCGATGCCGATCGCCTGGGGCACCCGCGATCCGGAGGTCATCGCCCGTGCCCGCGACGCCATTCCGGCGGCCGAATGGAAACTACTGGCCGACAACCGTTCCCTGGCCGACAAGGTGCGCACCGCCGATTTCGGACGTCTCCTGCTCGATCCGCACCAGTTGCCCGAGGAACTGCGCGGTTAGCCAAAAACCCTTGCGCGCCTTCGTATGATCGAAAGATGCCGTCCGCCGCAAATCTGCTCGCATTCATCGTGGCCGGAACGATCATCATCGTGATTCCCGGTCCTGGCGTCCTGTTCACGGTCGGTCGCGCGCTGACCGATGGCAAACGGGCGGCACTGGTTTCGGTGCTGGGGCATGCCCTCGGCGTGCAGATCATGCTGGCGCTGGTCGCGGCCGGTCTCGGCACGCTGGTCGCGGCGTCCGCGATCGCCCTGACGATCGTGAAGGTCGGCGGCGGACTGTACCTGATCTATATCGGCGCCCAGGCGATCCGGCAGCGGCGATCGCTACGCACTGCGTTGGCCGCCTCGACATCGACGGAGCCGACGGCGCATCGCCGGGTGTTCCGGCAGGGGGTCATCGTCGGGGTGACCAACCCGAAGGCGATCGTCTTCTTCTCCGCGATGCTGCCGCAGTTCGTGGATCGCGAGCACGGTTCGGTGCCGTTGCAGATGCTGGCCCTGGGCTGCATATTCGTGTGCATCGCGCTGGTCTCGGACAGCACTTGGGCGCTGCTGGCCGGTACCGCTCGCGATTGGTTCGCGCGGTCGCCGCGGCGTCTGGAGGCCGTGGGTGGCGCCGGGGGCGTGATGATCATGGGGCTCGGCGCGAGCGTGGCGGTCTCGGGTTCGGGCGGATAGCCGACGGTTCGCCTGGTGTGCCGCTCCGGCCTGGGCTTTCGGGTGGGTTAGCATCGACCGTCACCGGAACCGCATGCCGAGAAGGGGTGGACAAGTCCGCATGACATCGCGCAAATGGGTGTGCGCAGTGCTGTCCGGTGTGTTGCTGGCGGCCGGGTTGTCGATTCCGGCGCAGGCGCGAACGCCTGCCGATCCCCTGGTCGGCGCGCCGGGGCTCGGCGATCCCTACTATCCGGACGACGGCAATGGCGGATACCACGTCGACCACTACGCGGTCGCCATCGATTACGACCCGCCGACACATCACCTGACCGGCGCCGCACGGCTGGACGCGGTCGCCGGCCAGCCGCTGCGCGCATTCACGCTGGACTTCAGCGGCCCTGCCGTGCAACAGGTTTCGGTGAACAATCTGCCCGCCGGATTCACCCGCAGCGGTGATCACAAGGTGAATGTCACACCGGCCCTGCCGATCCTGCCCGGACTGCCGTTCACCGTGACCGTCCGATACTCCGGCATCGAGTCGAACAACTCCGATCACGGTTGGACCTTCTCGCCCAGTGGCGGAGCGTTCGTCGCGGGTGAACCGCATTCCGCCGCGACCTGGTACCCGCTCAACGACACTCCGCTGGACAAGGCCACATTCGACCTGACCGTGACGGTTCCGCGGGAATGGCAGGTCATCTCGAACGGGCTGCGCGTGCGCGACGAGGTGCACGGCTCGCAGCGGACCGCGCAATGGGCGACGCAGCATCCGGTGCTCGGCTATCTGACCACCGTCGCGATCGATCATCTCGATTTCCTGAATCAGCGTCGTGCCAACGGAACCCCGCTGATCAGCGCCTTCGCCCCGAGGTCGGAGTCGCGCAAGGATCTCGAGCGGCGGCTGCCGGAGGTGCTGGACTTCCTCGAATCCCTCTACGGCCCTTACCCTTTCGAGAGCGGCGGCGGCATCTACGTCGACACCGATCTGCATTTCTCGCTGGAGACGCAGACCCGCCCGATTTATGCCCCGTGGGCCGAACTGCACACGGTCGTCCACGAGAACACCCATCAGTGGTGGGGCAATTCCATGTCGGTGCGGAACTGGTCCGACGTCTGCCTGAACGAATGTTTCGCCAGCTATACCGCCGACTACCTGTGGCCGGAACGCAAGCAGGGCAAGGACGCCGACGCGCAGTACCGCAGCACGCTCGCCGAATACCGCAACCGAGCGGACTTCTGGCAGATCCCGCTGCAGAACCCCGGCGCCGGGAAGGAATTCACCTCTGTCTACTACCGCGGCCCGTTGTTCCTGCACGCGCTGCGCCGCCTGATCGGCGACGGTGTCTTCTTCCCGTCGATCGCCCAATTCGTGCGAGCACACGCCTACGGCAATGCCTCGATGCCGGAGTTCCGCCGGTACATGCAGTCCAGAACCCCGATCGACCTGTCCGGCTTCTTCGCCGCCTGGCTCGACGGCGCGACCCGCCCCGCCGACAGGTTCCTCTACCCGGGTTCTCTGCACACCTGAGCCGACGGTGGCCGTCGAGTGTGGCTGCCGGACAACCGCATTCGATACCGACGTCTGTCGCCGCGGTTCGTGCGATCGGGATTACTCGAGGTGGGGCCCGGCCACGCTTTCCGATGCCGCCTGCGGAACCCGGACCGGAACCGGTTGTCCGCTCGGCTGTTTCGGGCGGTGACGTGTCTGAGCCATCTCCATCGACGCAGCGCATACACCGTGTCGGAGGGTGATGATGGCAAGTGTGTATCGACCGAACAGTCCGTTGGGACAGGTAACGATGCACCGCCGTTAACAATTGTGCTTACAATCTGTCCGCACAACGTCTCGAGGGAAGGCCGGACAAATGAATATCTACGGACTCATGCTGCTCAGCAACACTCTGGGCCGGTCCCTCGGATATCTGATGCTCGGCCTGCAGGGCCTGTCCCAGCAGTACTCGACCGACTACTGAGCCTTGCGGTCGGCGCGGGCGGCTACTGATCCACCAGCGCCACGGACGCGATCCGGTGCAGGGTGAAATTCCGCACCGCGCCGGTGACCGGATCCAGGGCGTTCAACTGGCCGCCGGAAACCTGGAGTGGTTCCACGATGCGCTGCGTCGCGACACCCTGGGCGTCGACGTATCCGATGTGCACCGGCCGTCGCACCCGCACGGCCAGCTGAAGCAGGGCCATGGTGGCCGCAGTACTGGTGCGGGAGCCGTCGGAACGCACGGTCCGACCCGATTTCGCCTGTGCCGCAAGTTCTCCGGCACGTAGTTCGGCCACCAGCTGTCCGAGCTGTACGGTACTGGGCAGGCTGGGCCGCCAGGCGTTGCGGGTGTTCGGGCGAGCCGCAATGCGCGCGCCGCGCGGGCGCAGATCGACGATCGCACCCGAGGAGTCTTCCCCGGCCGGACTGAATCCCGCCGCCCGCAGCTCATCGAGGACCTCGGCGAGCGTGGCCTGTGAGATCGCCACGGTCGGTGCGACCGCTCGCAACGCCAACTGCTCGGCCACCGGCGCGGCGAGCACCTCGGCCAGAAGCGCGGGATCCTCACTGCGGACGAAGGATTGGGCGATACCGGCTCGCAGCCGTCCGTGCCGGCGGGCCACATCGTCGATCAGATAGGTCAGCGACTGCGGAACCGGGGTGCGCGAGTACGTGGTGAACAGCTGATGCAGTTCGGCCGCGGTCATCCCGGCGTCCAGGGCGCGCCGCACCGATGTTTCGCCGATCCGGTAAACGGTTGCCGCACCGGCGGATTCGATATCGGCCACCAGCGCGATCCGGCTCTGCAGATCCGGGATGAGCGGTCCGGGGGCGATCACCGTCAGGTCCGCCTGCACCAGCACGTGGTCGACCGGCTCGGGTAACGCCGAATCCATTTCGGCCTCGGCGTTGTGCCACCCCCCCCCCGGGAAAGCGACACCGCCAGACAAACCAGGGCAACGCAGCAACGCGCGTCCGGCGGAGGACAGCGCACCACGGCCGATCAGTCCCAGCGTCGCGGCCTCGGCGAGGGTGCGTTCCACGGCGTCGGTGTGAAAGTGCCTGCGCAGACGCGGCTGTCGCCAGGCCAGCACGCGTGCCAGGTCCGCGGCCGAAACCGCGGCGCCCGGCGGGAATTCGGCCAGCAGCCGCAGAATCGCCCGGCGGTCCCGGATCGCGTGCATATTGCGCAATTCCATCGATAGTGCCGCCAGCGGTTTGTCATTGGCGTCGCGCAGACCGATCATCCAGGGGAAGCGGTCCAGTTCCAGCCAGGCGTGCGCGAGGACCACCCAGCGGCGAGCCGGCGAATGTTCGCGCCAGCCGTCGGCGGTGGTCGTGGGCGCCCAGCTGTCGTCCAGCGAGTCGTCCGGCGGGGGTGGTTCGGGAATGCCCTTGTCCAGCAGGCGCGCTGCCGCGAGCACCTCGGCGAGCAGTCCGACGCGGGTCTCCTCGACGCCGGTCTGCTTGGCGATGCGGCGCAACTCCCGAACGCCGAGCCCGCCGGAGCGCAGCGCGGGTGCGGGCGCGGTGCCGAGCACCTCGAGGATGTCCCCGCAGTGCCGCAGCAGTTCGCCCACCTCACCCGCGGCCGCGGCGTTGACGTCGGTGGCGGTGTGCTTGACCGGTGTGGGCCGTGGCGGCACGAGCGCATGCGGATCGGTTACCGGTTCGCGGCGCAGTACCTGCCCGACCGCCGGCGGCAGTTCGACGGTCTCCGCGTCGACCCAGTTCAGCAGGCGATGGGCGAGCAGCCGTTGAATCGGGCGGTCCGGTGCGGTGCCGGGTGCGGCGTCGCGGGTGCGGCCGCGCGGACCGGTGGCGGCCAGTTTGTCCAGCAAAGCGCGTTCGGGAGGACCGATCTCGGTCAGCGCCTCGACGATCTCAGGTTCGGTGAGTGCGTCGGGAAGTTCGGTGGTGCTGCCCAGCTGCCAGGGCAGCGCGTCCTTCGCGGCCGCGACCAGATGCAGCTCCTTCGTGCCCCAGACCAGAGCGCGGGCGGTGAGCCGGGCGACGGACAGATCGACCGTCTTGGCGGGTACCCGATCGCTAAGCAGTTTCTGCAACTGCTTGCGCGGCAGCGGTGCGGCTGTGCGGCTCGGAAAGGCCGCACCGTGCACGGCCAGGGTCTCGATGATCGCGAAATCGAGTGTGTCGAGGTCGTCGCAGGCTCGCAGCACCGACGCTCGCTGTTCGGCGCGGGCGGCCAGGACGGCCATTGATCCGGGCAGCGGTACGGCCAGATCCGGGCGCAGTTCCAGCAGGGTCACCAGCTCGTCGTCGCTGCGGGCGGACAACCAGTCGGCCAGCTGGGCGACACCGGCCGTGCCTCGGGCGGCGGGAGCGGCTCCCGTGGGACGGTCGTCCCCGGTCCGGGGCGTGCGGTCGGTCGTGGTCATCCTTTCCAGCCTACGGCGACACGCGGGTGGGCGCTGGGGGACCGGTCGGTGCGCCGAGCGGCCATGGGAGCGTGCGGCGATCGAGGCGGCCGTGCCAGAATGATGCCGTGGTGAACAAATCGAAGAAACCCTACGTCGATAACGGCTGGCCGCAGCTCGACAATGGTGACCATGCGGTCACCGAGCTCTCCTCGACCCGTTCCGGTGGTCTTTCGCCGTTCGGTGAGGACACCGAGCTTCCGGTGCCGGCGGAAGAGATTGCCTACGTGCACCCGCGCACGGTGATCAACCGCTGACCGCGAAACAGAAAAGGCCCCACATCCTTTCGGATGCGGGGCCTTTTCTTGTGTCCCGATAAAAAGCTGAAACGTGCCTCAGGCAGACCGGATCAGTTGGGCAGGAAGCTCTTGTTGGCCTCGAAGAAGTTGATCACGCTGGGATCGAGCTTGACGCCGCTGGCCTTGGCGGCCCGGTAGGCGTCCATGGCCTGCTGCGGCAACTGGATGCCGCGCTGCTGGGCCAGGGTGATGCCCTTGTCGACGGTCTGGAAGACCTGCTGGCTGCCGTCCGGTGCGGCCTGCTGCTGCACGGGGGCCTGCGAATGGGTCGCGATATCCGGCTGAGCCTGCGTGTGCGGCGCGGCCTGCATGTGCGGAGCGGCCTGCTGGGTGGTGGTGCTGGAGGCGGGCGCGGTGCGCTGCGACGGAGCGCTGTGCAGGCCCAGGTGCGAAGAGCAGGAAGGCCAGGCGCCCCAGCCCTGGGTCGCGAGAACCTTCTCGGCGACCGCGATCTGCTGATCCTTGCTGGCGTGCTCGGGGGTCGAGGCGTACTGCGTGCCGCCGTAGGAAGCCCATGTGCTGGGCGTGAACTGCAGTCCGCCGTGGAATCCGTTACCGGTGTTGATACCCCAGTTGCCTCCGGACTCACACTGCGCGAGCTTGTCCCAGTCGGAGTCCGGAGCCGCGGCGGCGTGACCGGCGAGGGCCACTCCTGCACCGCCCATCATCGCGCTCGTAACGGCGACCTTGGCAACGGTACGGCCGGTGTTGGTCGGCTTGCGATGGCGTCCACTCATATCGGGTGTCTCCCTCTCGTACGCGCCTGCGAGGTGAGCTGTCGGGTTCGGACTGAGAGGCCGTCCGGCCCTGGCTCACCGGGTGGTGCGCCGGGGCTTCACCCCAAGGAATCGGTCGTTTCCGGCCGATTCCGCTTCCCTGCCTTTAGGGAACGTGGGTTCCCCGCCCTCGCCCCTGTCTCCTTGTGGTCCGGTACCCGCGGGGCGAGGTTCGGTGCGGCGGGCCGGTGGCGTCGGGACTGCTCCCGACTGGGATAGACGGTACGACGATCGCCGCGAAAAATCACTATTTGGTAACCGGCGTGTGCGGGCGGGTCGCGCACGCGCCCAACGTGTTCCGCGCGGCTTCGGTGCAGGTTGATGCGTTGTCACGTATGCAAGTACGGTCCGTGACCCGCCCGTGACCTCGCCGTTATGTGATGAACATCACACGTGTAGCGGGATTACGAACAGGGCATTCCTGTTGTCGGCCGAAGGGATCGGTCCCGGAGTCGCGGAGGTTCAGCGCGCCCGGCGGCCGGACCACAGTGCGAACACGATCGCCAGCAGAAGTCCGCCTGGAGTCGCCACCATCGCGACGAGATAGAGCCACAGTCCCGGATGCGCGTCGGACACCACCGGGGTCAGGAATATGGCGAGGATCGCCAGCAGCCCGATCACGAAAAGGCCGACGGCGACGGGCAGCAGCCGATCCGCGGCGCGCCGCGGGGAACGGTCGGAAGAGGAATCCGGCATTGCTGCACCGTAAAACTGATGTGCTTCGGGAATGGTCACCGGGGTAGACTCGACGCAAATCGCGTCCTGCATGCCTGTGTGGGGCGCGTTCTTTTCGCGAACGCAAGGGCGCCGGACACACCTCCGGCGCCGATGACTGTGCCCGGGCGGTCCGGGCATTCGAAGATGAACGGGTGAGCGCAGTGCCGACCGGCAAGGTGAAGTGGTACGACGTCGAAAAGGGCTTTGGCTTCCTTTCCCAGGATGAGGGGGAGGACGTCTATGTTCGGTCGTCTGCATTGCCCAAGGGTGTCGAGGGGTTGAAGCCCGGGCAACGGGTCGAATTCGGGATGGCGGCCGGTCGCCGTGGCCCGCAGGCGCTGAGCCTCAAACTGCTCGAGCCGCCGCCGTCCGTGCGCGGCGGACAAGGCCAGGGGCACAAGGATTCCGCGCCGCAGCATCCCCGCAAGGGCCCCGACGATCTGCACGGGATGATCGAGGACATGATCACCCTGCTGGAGGCCAAGGTGCAGCCGGATCTGCGCAAGGGCAAGTATCCGGACCGCAAGACCGCCCAGCGCATCGCCGAGGTGGTGCGCGGCGTCGCACGCGAATTGGATCACTGAGCCGATCGGCTCCCGCGGCCCCGGCCCGCCTGCTGCGCCGGGGCCGCGGTCTGTCCCGGGCCCGCGATCCGGCGGTCTTTATCTACCCGGCCTGGTCAGGGGTGAAAAACTCGC